>NZ_BAAGYZ010000038.1:0-61395 GCF_054778995.1 Streptomonospora sediminis | reverse complement strand
CGGCGGCCGGCGGCACCGGGCGCCGCGCTCAGCCCGCCGCGTGCAGCCAGCGCACCGGGGCGCCGTCGCCTGCGTAGCGGAAAGGTTCGAGCTCGTCGTCCCAGACCCGGCCGGTGAGCCGGTCCAGCTCATTCATAAGTTCGACGCCCTCTTGGGCCGCAGAGCGCTCCATGGCGTTGCGCAGCCGTGACTCGGAGATCATGACCTCGCCCGCGGCGCTGGTGACGGCCGTGAAGATACCGAGGGTGGGCGTGTAGCTGTAACGCACGCCGTCGCAACCGGGGGTGGCTTCTTCGGTGACCTCGTAGCGCAACTTCTGCCAGCCGTTGAGTGCCGATGCAATGGCACCAGAAGTACCCGGAGCGCCCTGCCAGTTCAGCTCGGCGCGATGAGCGCCAGGAGCAGCCGGCTGGGCACCCCAGTCGAGTTTTACGGGTACGCCAACCACACCCGCGACCGCCCACTCGACGTGTGGGCACAGCGCCGCAGGCGCGGAGTGGACGTACAAGACGCCACGTGCGGACACCGAACCTCCTGATACGAACGAGTGCGCTTCCCCGACGCCCTCGTACCCGAAGAGGAGCTGTCCGTCCTGGATTTTCCTGGAACCATTGTGCCCCATCGGCACCATCGGCACCAGGTCCACCACGGCCGGATCCGGCGTTTCCCCCGCTTCCCCTCAGACGAGCGGCTACTGTAGCCGTGCGCGCGAGGCGGGAGCTGCGAGTCTACTGGGGGTCCGGTTGCCTGACCAGTCCTACGAGGAGGTCTCGACGGGTGAGCTGGTGAAGCGCGCTCAGAGTCATGACGACGCTGCGTGGGAGGCGCTGGTGGACCGCTTCGCGGGGCGGGTCCACGCAGTCGTGCGCAGCCAGGGCCTCTCGTCCCACGACGCCCAGGACGCCGAACAGACCGTCTGGTGCAACCTGGCCGAACACCTGTCGCGCATCCACACCCCCGAAAGCGTCGGTTCCTGGCTCGCCACCGCTACCCAACGCGAGTGCGGCAAACTCCGGAATCTGGCCCGGCGCGCCCCTCCCGTCGACCCCGACCAGCTCAGCCCGGTCGACCACCGCAGCCCGGAAGCGCTCACCATGGCGGCCGAACGCGACCGCCTCGTCCGCCGCGCCATCGCCGCCCTGCGCGAACCCGACCGGACCGTGGCAATGCTGGAGCTGCACACCCCCCGCTCGCCCGCAGCCGACATCGCCGAGTTCGCGGGGATGCCGCTCGGCGAGGTCCCATCCGTCCGGCGCCGCGTCCGCCGCCGCCTGCAGCGCATCCTCATCGACGAGGGTTATGGCGGCAGCGGCAGTGGCGGCAGGCAATGAGGAAGGCCGGTATGAGCAGCCACAGCGAAGACGCACCCGAACTCGACCACCTCATCTCGGCCCTGGCGGCCGACCACGGACCGCCCGGCCCGGCCTCCGGTGCGGTGCGCGCAGCCGCCAGAGCGGCCTTCGCGATGCGCTGCGACGATGCCGTCATGACCGATATCGGTGCCGACTCCCTGACCGGCCCGCCGCCCGGTGTCCGCAGCCCGGCCGCCTTCGCCGACACACCGCGCTATCTCCGATTCGACGCCCCCGGCACCGCGATCGGCCTGGAAGTCACCGTCGTCGACGACAACCACCGCACCCTCGTGGGCAGCATCGACCCACCCGGCCCAACAACAGCCGAAATCCGAACACCGCAGGGCACCGCCTCCGCCCCGATCGACGACAACGGCGCCTTCGTCATTTCCGGAGTCCCCGGCGGCCCGGTCAGCCTCGTCCTCCACCACCCCGCAGACCGCCCGGTGGCCACCCCTTGGCTCGCGCTCTGAAGCGAGCGGGTGGCGACGACGGACAAGGAACGCGGGCGGGTCGGGTGGGTCGGGTGGGTCGGGTGGGCGACCACCGGTCCCACGGCCCGATGGCCCGGTGACCGACGGCGCACCGAGGACAGCGCGGGCACTGGCCAGCAGAACCGCAACCCGCCACACACGGTCACCGCCCCAACGAGGCAACGACGACCACGGATGGCCCGGGCCGGCGACCACCGGAACCACCCGTCGGTGACGGCTCGCCCAGCGAGCTGAACAGGGCGGCGACGGGGCGCCCCTTATGTCCGGTTCTGGCGGCGCAGGCGGCGACGAGGCCGAGCCTGGTGGTCGATCCGACGCGATAAAACACCAACTCCACGGCGATCCAGCCCTCACGCACTCTCCGGCAAGACAATATGCCCGCTTTTGCCGTGATTTCTTGAGCCAGCGAGCCGCTCCCGCCGAGCCACGACGGCACCGACCCGGCCAAAGAAGCCACTGAGGCGCCGCAGGATGAACACAGCTCAGCCTCGTCGCACCGCACCCACGCCGACCCTCGGCCAATACGGACAAAGCTCCCCAATCATCTCGCATCGCGAAAGAACCCGCATGCAGCGGCACCCACCCCGACACGAGGTGCGGCGCGTTCCCCCTCTGAACGTCACACGCCTGACCAGGCGACGCTATGCCCGAAATGTCGGCCACCGCCGCGCCCGGCACGGAACAATCCGCCACCACCCGCGGCCCGTACCGATGCAAGCCGCCCGCACCACCCACCGCCCTCGGTGCCCCGTCGCAACCGCCACCACCTACGACCAGCACCGGGACAAGCCGCCCGTCACCACCCGCCGCCATCGGTGCCCCGCCACCAGCACAAGCACCCCCCACCACCCACCGCCCTCGGTGCCCCGTCGCAACCGCCACCACCTACGGCCGGCACCGACATAAGCAAGCGCACCTCTCGCAGGCGGGGTGAATTACGGTGAGGCGTTGAATGGGGTTCAGGGCTGGGTGCCGGTGGGGCGGTATCTACCGCTTGGTGATGGAACGATGCCCCCGCTTCGGCGGATGTGCGGTGGATCGGCTCTCAACTCTCCCCAATCGGGTAACCGCATAAGTACCTTCAGTAGCGATGTGCACCGGATCGGCGGTCCTCCCCCGGTTCCTCCCGCGTTTTGTGACGCAGCGTCCCGACCCCACAGCGAAAGGCACTCCCCCATGGCCTCTGCCTCCGGGCGGCTCGACGGCATCTGTCATCCGGTGGCACTGGTCGCCCGGGACCCCGATCTGGCGCGGTTGCGCGCCGATGAGGTGCTCTCAACCGGTTGCGACCCGCTCACCAGGTCGGTCGCCCTGCGGATGCTCGGAACGGCCCGCCGCGAACTGGGCGAACCGCAGGCGGCCGAACGGCTGTTGAGGCAGTCGGCGGCGATTGCCGCGCGGGTGGGCGGCACCGAGTATGCGGCCCACGCCCGCGCCTCCCGGCTGGGTCTGCACGCGCTGCGCGGCAGCGGCGGAGTGGCGGGCGGCACTCTCGCCCGGCTCAGCGCGCAGACGGCCTCGGCGCGTGCCTTGCTGCTGACCCACCAGGGAGTGGCGGCCGCGCAGCAGGGCAGATTCGGTGCCGCGGTCTCCGGGTTCGACGCCGCATTGGCCGCCATGGACGGCGAGACCGACCGCCACCTGCTGCCGGGGTTGCTGAGCAACCGCGGTCTGGCCCTGATGTACGAAGGCCGGCTGGACGAATCCGCCGCGGATCTGCGGGGCGCGCTGCACTACGCCAACGGCCAGGGGGTGGCGTGCCTGCGCGGCGTCACGCTGCAGAACCTCGGTTGCCTGGCAGTGCGCCGCGGTGACCTCGCCGACGCCGTGTCGTGCTTCGGCGCGGCCGAGCGCCTGGTGCCGCGCGGGCGCCGCCCCGGACTGCGGATGGACCACGTCGACGCGCTGCTGACAGCGGGCATGCACCGCGAAGCCGCACGGCTACTGAGCGGCCTGGTCGGACCGCCCGGGTCGGCCGGCCGGAGCGGGTCGGCGGGTCCGGCGGCGCTGGGCGGGTCGGGCGGACCCCGCGGACCGCGCGGCCCGGTCCGACCGGACGCACCGCACGGTGGGACCCGCGGCGCCGCCGATGCGGACGCCGCCACTGCAGCGCTGCTGAGGGCGAAGGTACTGCTTGTCGGCGGTGACGCAGACGGGGCACGCGGCCTGGCCCGTCGGCTGCAGCGCTGCTTCGCCGCCGGCTCGCTGTGGGCCGAGCTTGCCCGCCTTGTCGAGTGGTCCGCGCACCACAGCGCGGAACCCGCGTACCGGCCCGCGGCGCGGCGGTTCGCCCGGACCAACGGTGTGCGCGGACGCCGAAAGGCCGAACGCGGCGCCGCCTTGGCGCCGCCGCAGCCCGGTGTACCGGCCGATGCGGAGGGGCCGAACGGTCCGCGAAACGGCGGCAGCGTGCCCGGTCAGCGGCCGGACCGCGCCAATGTGTACGGCGGTTCACCGCAGCATCCGGCTCCTCCTCCGTCCCCGCACCGGCCCCGGGGCCCAGCGCCCGTGCCCACACCGACACCGACGCCGGACCCGGTCCCGACACCTCCCCCGCTCCCACCCGCGTGTACCGCGCAGCTCAGCGCCGCCGCTTCTTCCCCCGTCGCCTCCGCCACAACAACGGCGCTGGCTCACTGCATGCACAGCGCACCGCTGGGGCCGCTTTCGGCGGCGCTGCCCGCCGCCCCCGCGACCGCGGCTCTGTACGCCCTCACCGGGCCCCTCACCGGGCGGAACCACCGCAAAGCGCGCAGGCGGCTGCTCGGCCATCCCGTTCGCAGCCGTCCCGCCCGCCATCAGGAGCTGCTCGCCAACGCCCGCGCGCATCCGCGCGAGGTCGCCGCGGCAGGAGCGCGGATCGCGCTGAGCGAAGGCGACGCGGCCACCGCACTGGACTGGGTCGAGTTCGCCACCGCCCCGGCCACCGCACCCGGGCCATGCCGCAACGGCGCATGGCTGGGTCTGCTCGACCGGTGCCGCGAGGTGCACGTCCGCGCCCGCGGCGGCGACCCGTCCGCCCAGCGGGAGCTGTCCGGAATGGCCGACCGGCTGAGCGCCGCCCAATGGCACGCGGACTGCATGACGAACGAAGATGCCGCCGGCGCCCCGGAGCACCCGTTCGGCGCCGCGCTCGCCGAGCATCTCACCGACCGGGTATTCGTCCGTTTTGTGCGGCTGCAGGGTGTGGACGCCGCGATCACCGTGGCCGACGGCCGCGCGCTGCTGCACCGGCTGCCGTCCGCCACCGCCACGCAGGACGCAGTGGCCAAACTCGCCTACGCCGCCCGCGCGGGAATCCTCACCGATCCGCGAGACCGCAGCCGGGACCGGGCCTGCGACCGGCGGGGCGCGATCGCCGCTGCCGCCGACCTCGTCGAGCGCCTGCTGATCGCTCCCCTGGCCGACGTGCTCGGCAGCCACCGCCCGGTCGTGATCGTGCCGTCTCCCCCGACCCACGCGCTGCCTTGGGGACTGCTACCGAGCTTGCGGGGGCGCGAGGTCAGCGTCGCACCGTCCGGCCGGGCCTGGCTGGCCGCTTTCCGCGGCGGCCGGGCTGCGGCCTGCGCGGCGGGCTCTGCCCGCCCGCGGGTGCTGCTGGCCGCGGGCGATGAGCCCGCCGGCGCGGCGGCCGAGGTGCGTGCGCTGGCTGCGGTGCATCGGCACGCGGCGCTGCTGCACGGGCCGTCGGCTCGGGTGCAGGAGGTGCTGCGCGGGCTGGAGGCGGCTGACATCGCGCACCTGGCCGGCCACGGGTCGGCGTGTCCGCAGACTCCCATGCTCTCGGGCGTACTGGTGGCCGACGGACCGCTGTTCGCCTACGACCTGGAACGCCTCACCCGTGCGCCCGATGTCACCATCCTGTCGTCGTGCTGGGTGGGCTGTTCGGCTCCAGCGTCCGCAGGCGCCCCGCTGGGCATGCCGGCGTCCCTGCTCGCGATGGGCGGCAGGGCGGTGGTCGCCGGGGTGCTGCCGGTCAGCGACCACGGCATCACGCCCGCCATGCTGTCCTTCCACGCGGCGTTGCGCGCCGGGACCGGGCCCGCGCGCGCTGTGGCCGACCACCTCGCCGATGCGGGCTTTGTCTGCTACGGCGCCGGATGAGGCGGGCCGCACTACAAAACGCCGCCCCGGATCCCGGGCCCCGCTCGCCTCCCACCGACCACCGGCGGCCGGCGTCGCGCTTGGGTCCGGGCGCGGGCGCGGCATGGTCTAGCGTGCAGGTATGGACGACCACGCCGCGCAGCCTCCCTCCGATCCGTTCACCGAAGGCTCCAGTGAGCCGCGCCTGTTCACTCTTGCCGAGGCCCGCGACCTGATGCCGCAGGTCCACCGCAAGGCGCACGAACTGATCACGGTCCGCGCCGACCTGGCCGAGCTCGCCGCCGACCTGCGCGGTGGCGACTCCGCGCTGGGTGGCCGCGCGGAGCTGAAGGCGGCCGAGGCGCACCTGACGGAGCTGCAGTCCTGGTTCTTCGACAACGGCATCGAGGTCAAAGGGGTGGCGCCGCTGCTCATCGACTTCCCCGCCCTGCTCGACGGGGTGTCGGTGCGGTTGTGCTGGCTTGAAGGCGAACCCGAACTCGGCTGGTACCACCGCACCGACCTCGGCTTCGTCGCCCGGCGGCCGCTTCCCGAGCAGACCTCCCCGTTCTGACCGGGCCGCAGGTGCGTTGGCCCCCGGTCACCGCCCCCTCATCCCCGACCCCGAACGGCGGACGGCGTCGCCGCTGCGCAACGGGGGATTAGACCGCGCGGCGCGGGGATAGGGGGCGGGTATGAGCGAGAACCATCCGGAGGAGAACGAGTACCCGGAGGACCCGGTCAACGAGACCGCAGCCGACTGGGAGGAAGCCGGGCTGCCCGCGCAGGAGGACAGCACCGAGGACCAGGCGCTGCCGGGGCGGGTACCAACCGCGATGGGCGAGTTCGGCAGCACCGGCACGGAGAAGGAGGCCGGTGAGCCGTACGAGGAGGCCGGCGAACCTCTCGATCAGGCGCTCGCACGCGAGGAACCCGACCTCCCCGGCGCCCTTGGCAGCACCGCCCGCACGGCCGACGAGTTCCCGCCGCCGGGCCCGGAGCAGGAGGCCGGCGGCGTGCGCGTCGTCGAAACCGACGAAGGCATCCGGCGGGACGAGGAAGGCACCATGATCGCCCGCGACCCCGGTGCCGACCGCCAGGCCTACAGCGCCGAGGAGAGCGCCGTCCACGAGGAGGAGGGCGAGGAGGAGCAGTCCGAGCTGCCCTGACCGCTGTCCCCGGCCGCCGCCGCTGCCGCCCGCCCGCGGCTGCGGGACCGCGACCGGCTATGCCGCCGGCCTGCCACCAAGCGGCGGGCCGCCCGGCCGCAGCCGCCGACCGCCGATGGGCACGCCTGTCCGCACCGGCCGCCGCAGACCACCCCGCCCTCAGCCGCTACCAGCCGCGGGCGTGCCACTCGGGCAGGCTCGGGCGTTCGGCACCGAGGGTGGTGTCCTTGCCGTGGCCCGGGTAGACCCAGGTTTCGTCGCCGAGGACGCCGAACACGCGTTCTTCGACGTCGGCGATCAGCGACTGGAACGCCTCGGGGCTGCGGGTCTTGCCGACTCCGCCCGGGAAGAGGCTGTCTCCGGTGAACAGGTGGGTGCGGCCGCCGGGCTCGTCGTAGCGCAGGGCGATCGAACCGGGGGTGTGCCCACGCAAGTGGATGACCTGCAGCTCGGTCTCCCCCACGGGGATCCGGGAGCCGTGCTCCACTGGCTCGTCCACCGAGATCGGGAGTTCGTCGGCGTCCTCGGGGTGAGCGACGGTGCGTGCGCCTGTGGTTCCCACCACCTCGGCCAGTGCGCCCCAGTGGTCCGGATGGCGGTGGGTGGTGATCGCGCGGCCGAGGCCGTCTTCGCCGATGAGCTCCAGGATGCGGTCGGCTTCGGCGGCGGCGTCGATGAGGACCGCCTCGCCGGTGCGGCGGCACCGGAGCAGGTAGGCGTTGTTGTCCATGGGCCCGACAGCCAGCTTGCTGATGGTGAGCTCGGGCAACTCGCGTACGTCGGCGGGTCCGCCGACCCGCGTATCTCCTGAGTAAGTCACGTCGTCCATTACAACACCCAATTCGGTGATCGCTTCTCGAGGAACGCGGCACGGCCTTCGGCCGCGTCCTCACCTGCGAAGTATTCGGCGGAGAGCTCCGCCATCCGGGCGATCTCGGCCGCGCGTTCGCCCGGTGCCACCGCCCCGGCGCGGGCGAGCAGGTCCTTGGTTGCGCTCAGCGCGCGGGGAGCCGCGCTGCGCAGGCCTTCCAGTACCGCGCTGCTTGTCGGGCCGAGTTCCTCGCGCGGGACCGCGCAGGTCACCAGGCCCGCCGCAGCCGCCGCCGCGGCGTCGAAGGTCTCGCCGGTCAGGAAGTAGCGGGCGAGCTGCCGGTCGTGCATCCGAGCGGCCACCGGCACCGAAATGATCGCCGGCACGACGCCGATGCGGACCTCGCTGAAGGCGAAGGTGGCGTCGGCGGGCGCGATCGCGATGTCGGCGGCGGCGACCAACCCGATTCCGCCGGCCCGGGCCGGGCCGTTGAGCCGGGCGACCACGGGCTTGGGTGCCTCCATGAGCGCGGAGAACAGTTCGGCCATGCCGGGGGCCGGCGCCGCGGGCGGGTGGCCGGCCCGTTCGGCTGCGACCTCTTTGAGGTCGGCGCCGGCGCAGAAGGCGGGGCCGGTGCCGGTGAGCAGGACCGCCCGCACGGTGTCGTCGTCCATGGCCGCCGCCAGTGCTGCGGCAAGGTCGGCGCGCAGGCGGGCGGATAGGGCGTTGCGGTTGCCCGGCGAGTCGAGGGTGAGCACCGCGATGCCCCGCTCGGTGGTGCGGTGCACCAGCGGTTGGCCGGGATCCGCGGCCGAGCCGCCGCTCGGGCCTGTCGCCGCCGGGCCCGCTGCGCTTTCGCCCCCTGCCCGGCCCGCTGCCGCGCTGCCTTGGGCACCGCCAACGGCTTCGGCCGGCGCTGCTCCGGCCGGCTCGGCCGACCCGGCGTCTGCCGGGCTCTCGTTCCGCTCCGCCATGTTCCGGGCAGTCCCTTTCCGCTGGATACTCAGGCGCTGGATACTCAGCCGCTGGATCTTCATCTGCTGGCTCTTCAGCCGCGCCGGCACCGGCTCGCGGCGGTTCAACCGCTCTGCTCGCCGCCGGCGCGCCGCTCGCGCAGTGCCTGCAGGGCGCCGTCGGCGTGGGCCTCCATGCGCAGCTCGCTGCTGATCTTGTGTTGGATGCGCTGCTCGGTACCGATTACGAACGTGGTGCGGCGCGTGGGCGATAGCGCCCCGAGCACGCCGCCGCGGCGCACGCCGTAGCGGCGGGCCACGGCGCCGTCCGGGTCGGACAGCAGCGGGTAGTCGAAGCCGTTCTTGTCGGCGAAGGCGCGCTGGGTGTCGACCCCGTCGGCGCTGATGCCCACACGCTGGCCGCCCAGCTCGGCGAACTCGGCGGCGAGGTCGCGGAAGTGGCAGCCTTCGGCCGTGCACCCCGCTGTCATGGCGGCGGGGTAGAAGAACAGCACCACCGGTCCGCCCTGAGTCAGCAACCCGCTGAGGGTACGCGGGACACCGTCCTGGTCGCACAGTTCGAAGTCGGGAGCCGGATCGCCGATGTCCATGCGGGCAACCTTAACCCAGGGTCGGCCGATCCACCCGTCCTACCCGGTCGTGGTGACCCGCAGCAGCGGTACGCGCAGTTCGGCGGGTGTTAGGGATCCGTGGTGGCCGATCAGCCTGCTCAGGGTGCGTTCGGACTCCGGCGCCACCATGGTCGCGGTGCCGCGTGCCAGGGCGATGATGTCGCCGATGCGCGGCAGCACGGCGTCGTCGGCCCCGCCGAACAGGCCGTGAGCCAGGGCCTCGTCGCGGGTGAGGACCAGGGCGCGCTCGCCGAGCAGTTCGCGCCAGGCGGCGGCGACATCGGCTGCGGCGCCATCGCGGGTGTAGATGTGGCGGGCGCGGGGCTCGCCCGCGCGCAGGCGTACGCCCGCGTTGAAGGCCGGGTGGGACTCGATGTCGATCCGGGATTCGGGTGTGGTGTCGACCATGCCGTGGTCGGCTGTGATGTAGAGGGCGGTTTCGGACGGCAGCGAGTTGGCGATCTGCTCGGCGAGGCGGTCGACGTGGCCCAGGTGCAGCCGCCAGTAGGGGGAGTCGACGCCGCAGGCGTGGCCGAAGGAGTCGAGGTCGGCGTGGTAGACGAACGCCAGTACCCGGTCGTCGCCGGACAGGGCCTCGGCGGTCCGCACGGCGAGTTCGGTGGGGTTCTCGGCGGGGGTGTAGCGGCTGCCGCGCGCGGTGGCCCGGCTCAGTCCGCTGCTGCGGTAGGCGCCCGCGGCGATGTAGGCGGTGCGCACGCCGGCGCGTTCGGCGCGCTCGTAGGCGGTGGTGTGCGGTTGCCAGTCCTCCGGCACGATGTCGGGGTCGCCCCACCGGAGCTGGTTCAGTACGCGCTGGGTGCCGGGGATGGCGACCTGGTAGCCGACGAGGCCGTGCCGGCCGGGCGGCAGACCGGTGCCGACCGTGGCCATGCTGGTGGCGGTGGTGGTGGGGCAGCCGGCGGTGATGGGGGCTCCGGTGTCGAGGAGTCCGGCGAGGAAGGGCGCGTGCTCGCGGTGCCCGCGCAGCAGCTCCCAGCCCATGCCGTCGACGAGCAGCACGCACGCCCGGCGCACCGGGGGCAGGTCCATCTGGTTGGGTTCGCCTGCGACGCCGAGGGAGGCAAGGACCGAGGGGGTCAGCGCGGCCAGCGAAGCGCCGTCGTAGCGGGGCGCGCCGAAGTCGGCGGGGTGGGCGGGCACGGGCGGCCCCTTTCCGTGGGTGTGTTCTCCCGGATCCGGGACCGGGGATCCGGTTCTCGGTGTGTCCCGGTTGTTCGTTCCCCGGTGGGTATGCGGGCACTCATCGTCCGGCGGTTGCGGCCCGCCGGCCCGGATTTCCGCGTGCCCGCGCCTACCCGCGCCTACCCGCGCCTTCCCGTGCTTACCCGCACCCGGTGCCGCGGCCCGCGCCGCCCGCGCCGATACGCCGCCGCGGCGCTCACACGCCGGTGGCCTCGCTCAGGGCCTCGGTAAAGTGCAGCAGGTTGGCCACGGAGTCGGCGCCGTCGGCGGTCTGGCTGACCCGGACCGTCAGCGGCTCGGCCGTGATGGCCCCGGTGTAGCCGTGGTCGAGCTCGCAGGACTCGTCGGTGCACGAGGCGGGTTCGATGTCGATGTTGGTGATGGCTCCGGGGCTCACGCTCAGCCCGATGCTCAGCACGGCCTCGCTGGGCAGGGTTCCGGGGGCGTAGTTGGCGGGGTCCGAGACGACGCGGGTCAGCGCGACCGACTGGATGTTGTCCAACCGCATGGTGTCGGTGGTCGTGGATGCGTGCGGGCGGCCGCCGGATTCGGCGGGCGGGTGCTCGTCGGTGTGGCACACCAGCAGCCGGGTGGCGGTTAGCAGCAGAACGGTGATGTGCCGCCGCATCTCCAGGCCGGGGTCGAAGGTGGCCTCGTGGTGGACGACGAAGGCCTCGGCCTTTTCGTCGCCGAGCCCCGTGGCAACGGCATCGATCACCAGGGCCGGGTAGTAGCCGCTGCGCTCGATCTCCGAGCGCCAGTCGGTGGACACGGCTCGCGTTTTCCTCATGGGTCCATCCTGCCTTCTCTCCGCGACAGATCGCACCTGCCGCCGCGGTCCGTCCCTGCTCCCTGCCCCCTGTGTGCGGGCGCCGCCGCGCTCGGCGCACCACCACGCACCGGCATAAATCAGCCAAAATCCGGGCTGACCGGCCGGTGTTGCCCCGGTTTTCCCGGTGGCCAACGCCGATCCGGCGGCCCGCAATCCCCTGATGCGGCAGCCGATCACGGTACCGCCGAAGGTGGAATGCGGGGCGTTTTCGGGTAGTCCACGGGTCATGTATGCAACCGTGCCTCCAGTACCGGCACCGCCGGAACCGGGCGGCCCTCCGCTGCCCGATCCCGGGCCGCTGCCGCCCGAACCCGCTCCGGAGCCGCCCGCCCCGGAGCCGGGCCCGCTGCCGCCCGATCCGGAGCCCCAGCCCGAGCCCGCCTAGAACGCCGCGAAACAGGCTGGCACCGGCTAAAACCCGCTAGAACGTCACGCCGCGCAGCCGCCGGGGCCCGGCGTCCATGCGCCGGTCGGGTGCCTCCCGCAGCCACACGCGCGCCCCCAGCACGTGGGCGCCGGCGGAGTTGACGATCACCGGGTCCATCTCGATGTGGGCGACCTCGGGAAAAGCGTCGACCAGGCGCGATACCCGCAGCAGCGTCTCTTGGAGGGCCTCGACGTTGGGCTGCTCGGCCAGGCTGGTCGAGCCCGCGGGCAGGCCGAACAGCAGCGGTGCGGCGCGCACCGCGTGCACCAGGTCGGCGGCGTCGGTGTCGGTCAGCGGGGCGAGCCGGAACGCCCGGTCGTCGAGCAGTTCCGCGGTGACGTCGGCCAGCCCGAACCCGACGACCGAACCGAACGACGGGTTCTCGCCCGCCCGGACGACGGTGGGCACCCCGGGCACGACCATGGTCTGCACCACCAGCATGGCATCGGGGCCCAGCCGGTCGTCCAACGCGGTGAAGGCGCCATGCACGTCGCTGGCGTTGCGCAGGTCGGCGCGGATGCCGCTGCCGCCTGCCCGCAGCCGCAGGTCGGGGGCGTTGGCCTTGACCACGACCGGGTAGCCGAGTTCGTCCGCCGCAGCGACCGCCTGCTCGGCGGTGGACACCGGCCGGTAGGGCACCGCGTCGATCCCGTAGCAGGACAGCAGCTCATAGGCTGTTTCGCGGTCGGCGGCCGTTTCCTCGTTCTGCACTGGTTCGCTGGTGAACCAGACAGTTTCGTCCGATTCGTCCGGCGACGTGGCGGAGCCGCCGTTCTCCTTGCCCAGCGACCGGTCGATGACAGCGCGCGCCCGGGCGCCGTCGACGTCGGCGAGTTCGGGATGGCGGCCGCTCTCGCGCTCGCGCCAGAGCGCGTAGCGGGTGGCGTGTGCCAGCGCCCGCACCGCGTCCTCGGGAGCGGGATAGGAGGGGATGGACCCGGCCGCGGTCTCGCCGTTGTCGCCGACCCGCCGCAGCTCTTCGGGCATCCCCTGGTAGCCGAGGTAGGTGGTGACGATCGGTTTCTCGGCGGCGGCGGCCTTGTCGCGCATCACCTCGGCCACGTCGTCGGATATCGGTGTCAGCGCGGGGATGAACACCACGACCACGGCGTCGACGGAGCCGTCGGCGAGGATGGCGGTCAGCGCGGCGTCGAAGTCGGCGGCGGTGGCGTTGGGGCCCAGGGCCACCGGCTCGCGGGGTTTGAGGCCCTGGCGCACGCAGGCGTCCTTGACCAGCAGCCCGAGCGAGTCGGAGTTGCCGACGATGCCCACCCGCGGCCCCGATGGCAACGGCTGGTAGGCGAACAGCTGGGCGGCATCGAACATCTGGGTGATGTCGTCGACCCGCACCACGCCGGCCTGCTCGAACAGCGACGTGACCGCGTAGTCGGGCAGCGACAGCGCGCCGGCGGCGTGGCCGCTGGGTACGCCCTGGGAGGAGCCGCCGCTGCGCACGGCCACGACGGGCTTCTGTTTGGCGAGCCGGCGGGCCAGCCGGGTGAACTTGCGCGGGTTGCCCAGCGACTCCAGGTACTGCAGCACGACCTTGGTGGCGGGGTCCTCCTGCCAGTACTGCACGAGGTCGTTGCCGGAGACGTCGGCGCGGTTGCCGGCCGAGACGAACGTCGACAGCCCGATGCCGCGTTCGGCGACGCGCTGCAGGATGGCCCGGCCCAGCGCGCCGGACTGGGAGAAGAACCCGATGGGCCCGCGCGGCGGCGCGTAGGGGGCCAGGGTGGCGTTGAGGGACACGGCGGGGTCGGTGTTGGCGACGCCCAGGCAGTTGGGGCCGATGACGCGCATGCCTGCGGCGCGCGCGGTCAGCACCAGCTCGTCCTGGCGGGCGCGGCCCTCGGGCCCGGCCTCGCCGAAGCCGGAGCTGACCACCACCAGGCCGTGGACGCCCTTCTGCGCGCACTCCTCGACGACTCCGGTGACCATGTCGGCGCGCACGGCGACCACGGCGAGGTCCACCGGGTCGGGCACGTCGAGGATACTTGCGTAGGCGCGCACGCCCGCGACCGCCTTGGCGGTGGGGTGCACGGGGTAGACGGGCCCCTGGAAGTCGCCCGCCAGCAGGTTGCGCAGCGCCGACTGGCCGATGGTGTGGGCGGTGCGGCTGGCGCCGATGACCGCGACCGAACCGGGGAACAGCAGCCGGGCGATGGAGCGGGACTCGGCGCGCTGCTCGCGGGCTCGCATGACCTCTTGGGCGTCGTAGGTGAGTTCGAGGTCCAGCGTGAGGCGGATGACACCTTCGTCGTAGGACTGCTGGGCGGTGTAGCCGGCCTCCCGGAACACGTTGGACATCCGCCGGTTCTCCGGCAGCACATCGGCGACGAAGCGCCGCACTCCCCGCTCCATGGCGGCGGCGGCGATGTGCTCCAGCAGCACCGACGCCAGGCCGCGCCCCTGGTGGGCGTCCTCGACGACGAAGGCGACCTCGGCCTCGTCGGGGGCGACTTTGTCGTAGCGCACCACGGCGACCATGACGTCGGAGATGGTGGCGATGAGCGCCACGCGGTTCTCGTAGTCGACGTTGGTGAAGCGCTCCACGTCGCGGTCGGTGAGCTTGGGATAGGGAGCGAAGAAGCGGTAGTAGACGGTCTCCGGCGACAGGCGGTCGTGGAACTCGCGCAGCAGGCCGGCGTCCTCGGGAGTGATGGGACGCAGGTGCGCGGTGCCGCCGTCTGTCAGGACTACGTCGGCTTCCCAGTGGTTCGGGTATGACTGCACGGTTTGAGCCTATTCGAGTCGTCGGCGGGCGTGGCAGACCTCACCCCGCTGCTACGCAGAGGACTTTCGGGCAGTCGGTCCGATATCACGTAGCTCTGCCACTTCGTTACCCGACGTCTCCCTCTAACCTGTTAACGTCTGTCAGCACACAGGCTCTTCGGGCATGATCGCGCACAGTCCCCCAAATCGGGACCGCAAGGTGGTGGGCAGCAAGATGGCACGAGTGGTCGTGATCGGCGATCTCATGACCGACAGCGTCGCACAGGCGTTCTACCCACTCGCGCGCGGTAGCGATACCCCCGCTTCCGTGCTGACGTACGGCGGCGGTTCGGGCGCCAACGTCGCCGCGTGGCTGGCCATGGACGGCACCGAGACCATTTTCGTGGGCCGGCGCGGCTCCGACATCACCGGGCGCACCCGCGAGATGGAGCTGATGGGCTACGGGATCGACTCCCGGCTCGTCATGGACCCCGAGCGGGCCACCGGAACCTGCGTGGTGATGATCACCCACCGCGGCGACCGCACGATGCTCAGCGACCCCGGCGCCAACGCCCGCCTGCAGCCGGAAGACCTGCCGCGCGACGTGTTCGGCCCGGACGGGCACCTGCACGTGTCCGGTTTCACGCTGATCAACGCCGACTCCCGCCGGGCCGCCCGCATGGCACTGCGCATGGCCCGCGAAACCGGCATGTCGATCTCGGTCGACGGCGGCTCCCACGCCCCGCTGGAGCGCGCGGGCGCCGAGAACTTCCTCGACTGGACCAATGGCGCGCGGCTGCTGTTCGCCAACGTCGAGCAGGCCCGCGTGCTGACCGGCCGCGACGAGGCCGAGGCGGCCGCGAAGGTCCTCACCGCCTGGTACCCCAACGTGGTCATCAAGTTGGGCGACGAGGGCGCGCTGTGGGCTTCCAAGACCCGCGACGACCTGGTGACCCTCCCGGCCGAGCCGGTCGAGCCGGCCCCGGGCTCCATCGGCGCCGGCGACGCGTTCATCGCCGGGTTCCTGCCGCTGTGGCTGGCGGGCAAGCACCCCAAGGACTCTCTCGCCCGCGCCCAGAACCTGGCCGCCCGAGCCCTCCACCAACCGGGTGCCCGCCCGGACCTGGGCGACTAGCGGCGTAAGCGGCAGGCAGCGGTCGGCCGCCGCCCGGCCAACATCCGCACCGCACACCGGCGCGTTCCGGTCCGGCCTTTTTAACGCCTTTCCCGTCCTTAACACCCGAGCACCCGCCGTCCCCGCCCCCGAGATGGCGGGTGCACCGGTGTCTCCGCGCTCAGCCGAGGCGGGCGATGGCTGCCTCGACTTCAGCGGCGCAATCGTCGCCGAACGCGTGCAGGATGTCCAGGGCCGCGCCCAGGCAACGGCGCGCACGGCCGGTCTCGCCGCGGGCGGCCAGCGCCTCGCCCATGCCGGTCAGGGCGAGCGCTTCGCTGCTGCGGTCCTCCAACGCCTGAAAGATCCGCAACGCCTCCCCGTACTCGTCGACGGCCGCGGCGTATTCGCCCGCGGAGGCCAGCGCCGCGGCAAGCGAACGGTGGGCGAAGGCGATGCTCCAGCGCTCGCCGGTCCCGGCGAGAAGTGTGGTCGCGGAGCGGCAGTGCTCCAGGGCGGCGCCGGTGCGGCCGATCGACCGCTCGTACTCGGCGAGGCTGAGCAGCGCCATCCCTTCCCCCCGCCGGTCGCCCGCTGCGCGGAACACGTCGATGGCCTCGCCGATGAGCGCCAGCCCCTCGCTGTCGCGGTCGCGCTCCCACCGGAGGGCACCGAGTTGGCGCAGTGCGAACCCCTCGATCCACGGGATGCGGGCGTCCTCGCCGCGGGCGGTGTCGCGTGCCTCGGCGTAGTGCTCCAGAGCCGTGCCGGTATTGCCGAGCAACCGGTTGACCGTGGCAAGGGCGAGGTGGTTGCGCGCCTGCCCTTCGCGGTGGCCGGCCAACTGCGCCGATTCGAGGCCGAGCCGTTGGATCTCCAACCATTCGTGCCAGTGCCGGTGCAACTCGAACAGGCCGGAGATGTTGGCGGGCACCCGCCACGCGAGATCGTGCAGCCCGCGGTCGTAGGCGGCCTGTACCGAGCGGACGAGGTTTGCGCGTTCACCCTCGAACCAGCCGAGCGCGGCGTCCAGATCCTCGAACTCCAAGGGCTCCGCGGACGAGCCGTCCCCAGGAAGCTCGTAGCCGGGAATCGCGGCGGGCCGGAAGCGGGGAGCAAGCGACAATACCGCGCTGGTTGCGGTGCGCAGGTACCACCGGACCGTGCGGCCGAGGACCTCGTCCGCTTCCCCCGGCTCTTCCTCTGCGTGGAAGCGTTCAGCCGCATAGGCCCGCAGCAGGTCGTGCATCCGGTACCGGTCGCGGCCGGTGCGCTGCATCAGGTTCGCCCGGGTGAGCTCATCAATGAGCGGACGCACCCGCCGCAACGAAGCAGCCGCCGCAGCAGCGCACGCCGCGGCCGCAAAATCGGGCCCGGGATGGATACCGAGGCAGCGGAACAACCGGGCCGACCCAGGTGAAAGCGCGGCATAGGACGTGGCGAAGACCGCCCGGACGTCACTCAGCTCATCCTCAGCGGTACCGAGGGCGTCGAGCCGCTCGTTCTCGGCGCCCAACTCGGCGACGACGTCGTCCAGCGCGGTGGCGGGCCCGCTCAGGAGCCGTTCGGCCAGGACGCGCAGAGCGAGCGGCAGCCGCGCGCAGTGGGCGACGAGGGTGCGGGCGGCCTCAGGCTCGGAGTCGATGCGGGAGGAATCCACATGACGCCGCAGCAGGGCGAGGGAATCCTCCGTGCTCAGGGTGTCGAGATCCATCCGGCGCGCCCCCTCGCGGGTCACCAGGCCGGCCAGTGTGCTCCGGCTGGTGACGAGGACCAGACACGTGGGCGAGGCGGGCAGCAGCGGGCGGACCTGGTCGGGCGACACCGCATCGTCGATGAGGACGAGCACGCGTTTTCCGGCCAGCCGAGTCCGGTAGAGCGACGCCCTGCTGTCGAGGTCGATCGGTATTCGGTCGGGCGGCACGTCGAGCGCCTGCAGGAGCGAACCGAGGGCGGCCGATGCGTCGAGGCGGGGGCCGGGGCCGTGGCCGCGCATGTTGACGTACAGGTCGCCGTCCGGGTACCGCGCACGGACCCGGTGCGCCCAACGCACGGCCAGCGCCGTCTTGCCGACCCCGGGGGAACCGCCGATCACGGAGACCACCACGGCGCCACCGGACCCCGTTGCGTCGTCAGGGGTCTCGTGGACCGCGGAACCCTGCGCCAACGCGTCGAGCCGGCTGATCTCGGCGTTGCGGTTCACGAATCCCGTAATCGCCAACGGCAACTGGCGGGGTACGGCCGCGCCGGCGGACGACGCGGCCGCAAAGTGGACACCCCCGTGGATGGCGCCCGCCTGCACCACTGAGCCGGTTTCGCCCTGGACCTCGTTGCGGGCCTTTGCCGCGCCGGTGCGGCGAGCCGTGTCGTCGGAGGCCGGGGACTCGCTTCCGGTCTCGCTGTCCTTATCCATTGCTTGTCACAGCGGGCGCATGTAGGTGTCGAACCTGGCTTGGTACTCGGCGAAGGGCACGGACAGGTAATTGGCGCGGTCGCGCCAGACATTGGCCGCCACCACCTGCTCCGAGTCGTCGACCAGTCCGGTGGCCTGGAGCGAGCCGTCGTCGGCGTAGGTCATGGACACCAGCCGGTGGGAGTCGAACAGCCAGTAGTCGAATGCGGGAATGCCTTCGGGCCAGTCGCCCTCTTTTACGGCGAGAATGCGGATGTTCTCGCCGGCCTCGGCGTTCGGGCGGTATCCCCAGGCGCATTCGAAACGCATATAGTCCGTCAGCGGCTCGGTGACCACGTGCACACGGCTGTAGGTCCGGCCCGCGGCGGTATCGGCGCGGAGTTTCTCGCCCCAGGCATGGAGAGTGGGTGAGTAATCGTCGAGGTCATCGGCCATGAACCGCCGGAAAGGCTCTGTATCGTAAGCGGAGGAATACGTTTGGAATGTCTCCAGCCGGAACGCCGTGTAACGAAACTCACTGAACAGCCGGTCGAATTCTTCGCGGCTGATCGGGTTGCCCTTGATCTCGGCGGTCACTTAGCCGAACTCTTCCGGTATTGTTCAACTGCCCTGGCCACGACCTCGGGGGAGATCCGGACCGCAGTCTCGCCCGCAAGCGGGTTTTGCAACGCGGACCGGTCCGCCCCGGTCAATTCGGGCCCCTGGACGATGAATTCACCGGTGTCGGCAATGTAGACCGATGGGCAATCGCTGACGGGTGATCGCCCGGTATCCTTTGCAAGGAGGGTGAGCCGCATGTTTTCTCCTGAGTCCGGCCGGTGACGGAGAATCGGATAACTCACGCTAGCACCTCCCACCGGCCACCTCCAAGCTCATGACCGAATTCGGCTACTCCATCAAATAGCGCGCCCTGATCTCATTCGCAACCTCGTCATCATCGTCTTTTGACGCACGCACCAGACGCCTCAAGTCGACCGCAAACAGTACATTCCACACATTCTCGGCATTAAGTTCCGATTCTTCGCGTTTCGGGTATTCGTTGCTCGGCACTGAACCTCCTCACCTGAGTGGCGGTTCCCTCGATCCCGCTGCAGCCATCACGACCACACCTACCCGGCAGACGCCCGGAACGCGCCCTTTTCCCAGAACCCGGCCGCACGCTGGTGTGCACGCACGATAGTGGCGCCGGTATTCAGCTCGGGAACAACGATCCGCGTCCGCTGCACGTCCAACAGTCCAGGGCATGCCCGGGTCATCGACCAGGTGATCGGAGGGAAGCGCCCCAGTGGCTGTTGGTTATTCAGGTGGTTACACGGCGTTCCCGGTTGGTCGGTTGCGTCTCCGCACGGCTGCAACCAACGTCCAGCACTCATACACCTGGTTGCTGGGCCGAGGCGGTTCGCGTTCTGCGGGTCAGGAGCTCCAGTGTTTTGAGTCAGTCGATGCCGAAGGCTTGTTCTCCGGTGGTGGCGCCGTGCAGAAGCTGAAACGACGCAGGTCCCGGCGTAGCACGACGAATTCCTCAGGTGTGCGGGCTCGGAGACGTCGCGCGGATATCCGGCTGCGTGGGCTGCGGCGCCTCGGTGAGGGAGCCGAGGAGCCGGAGCTTCTCAGCGTCCGGGCTTGCCGGGCTGGCGTGGTAGACGACGAGCATCTGGCCCGAAGTACCGCTTATGGCGAGCTTCTCGCGGTTGAGGCGCAACTCGCCGAGCTGCGGATGCTCCAGTCGCATCTCGGCACCCTCCCGTGTGCGCACGTCGTGTCGTGCCCACAAGGTCCGGAAGCGGGGGCTGGCCAGTGACAGCTCACCGACGAGGTCGATGAAGCGCTGGTCATCGGTATCGGTGCCAACGGACTGCCGGAAGCCGGCGACCAGTCGCTCGGTCGCGCTCTCCCAGTCCGGATAGAGATCGGTCTCCGCAGGATTGAGGAAGACGTCCCTGAGCCGGTTGCCGCCAACGACCAGGCGCGGCGATAGGGCGGTAGCCGGTGGGTTGGCGGCAAGGACGTCGAAGTAGCGGCCTTCCACGAACGCAGGCAAGGCAAGCGTGGTCACCAGCATGGCGACGCCCGCGGGGACCGACTCTCGGCGTGGCGTACGCCGTCGGCTTCGTGGCTGCGGCTCACCGAGGCTGAGGAGGTAAGCGGTTGTGTCGTCGTCGAGTTGGAGGATATCGGCGAGCGACTCCAGGACCGCCTGGGACGGGTTGGAGTCGCGGCCCTGTTCGAGGCGGAGGTAGTAGTCCGCGCTGATACCGGCGAGCATCGCGACCTCCTCGCGGCGCAACCCCGGAACCCGGCGCGGCCCCTGCGCAGGCAGGCCGGTCTGTTCAGGAGTGACCAGGTCGCGACGGGCGCGCAGGAACTCGCCGATTCGGTTCGCTTTCTCGGTCATACTTCTGTTCCTCGAGTGGTCCCGAAGCCTCACCACGAGATGGGGCCGTGGCGGGAACTATACGTGCCGGTAGGGCCGTCGGGTGTTACCTGGGCCATTCGGACGATGACCTCGGCGCCTTCCTCGACGGTCAGGGTGCCGGTGCGGCCGTTGAGATCGGTGTTGGTGAACCCCGGCTCGACGGCGTTGATCCGGATGCGCGGGTACTGCTTGGCGTACTGGATCGTGATGACGTTGACGACCGCCTTGGAGGCGGGGTAACTGATGCCAGGGTAGAAGTGAGTATGGCTTTCCGGTTCGGCGATCCCGGAGATCGACGCCAGCCCGCTGCTGAGGTTCACGACGACGGGTGCGCCCGATTCCTGCAGCAGCGGCAGGAAAGCACGCAGCATGCGCAAGGTGCCCAAGGCGTTGGTCTCGAAGGTCTCCTTCATCAGTTCGGGCGTCTCGTCGGCAGCCGCCGGGATGGCGTTGCCGTCGAGCCGCGGCTCCACGCCGGCATTGTTGACGAGTACGTCGAGCCCGCCCTCGGCTGCGATGGTCTCGACCGCTGCGGCGACTGAGGCGTCGTCGGTGACATCGATTCCGACGAAGCGAGCGCCGAGCTCATCGGCGGCGGCTCGGCCGCGCGCCTCGTCGCGTGCGCCGACGTAAACGGTGTGCCCGGCCTTGATGAGTCGGCGGGCCGTCTCCTTGCCAAGGCCCTTGTTGGCCCCGGTGATCAGTGTTGTGGTCATGGCTCCAACCTGGCACACACGACATGCTCGTGGCAGTCCCCTGTCCTTCCCTAGGACCGCTAGGGCCACCTGGCGCAACCTGCTGTCGACTCGTAGAACCGGCGCGCTCGCCCCGTATCTTCACCGGGTTGTAGAGAGTGAGGTCACCGTCCGCGGATTGGGTCGGTCCCCAGTAGCGGCGCCAGAGCCTCGCCCGGGGCGTCTCGTTGTTTCTCTTGGGGAGCGCCCCCAGGCCCCCGAACCATTCTTCCCGAAGTCGTTCCTGCTGCTAAAAACGGGAACGACTTTTTACTGCCGCGCGGACTACCAAGCGGTCGCGGGGACTCGATACGCCGTGGCAGTTCCTTAAGCGCGGTCATCGGCTCCCTATCGGCCGCACCGAGGGAGACACAGCAGCCGGTCGGCGACGCTGCGGGGCTCTCGGCCGAGGAGGTCCGCCAGCAGGGTGTCGGTCTCGGCAAAGTAACCGGCGCGGCCGGCCTGGTACCAGGTGAGCATGAACCGGGCCGCCCGCTCGGGGACACCGGTCGCGACCTGGTCGGCGACCCACTGCTCGTCGCCGATGACGGTGCGCTTGATGGTGCGGCCGGTCAGTTCGGAGGCGGTTTCGGCGATGCCGTCGAAGGTGACGGCGGTTGGCGCGGTGAGGTTGACGGGTCCGGCGAAGGAGCGGTCGCCGGCGAGGATGGCCGCAATGGCCTCGGCTATGTCGGCACGGTCGGTATACGGGACGGGACCGTCTTGCGGCTGGGCGATCTCTCCGGTCTGCTGCCACGGGCCGAGCACCTGTTCCAGTGGGCCGTAGGCGCCGTTGCGCAGCGCGGTCCAGGCCACTCCGGAGTCGGCAAGGGCCGCCTCGGTGGCGATGTGGATTTCCGACGCCGGGTACGGATTGCCCGGGACGGCGCCCTGCTGGCTCGTGTAGAGGATCCGCTGCGCGCCGGCCGCTGCGGCGGCCGCGATGGCATTGCGGTGCGCGCGAACCAGGTCGGCCTTCGGGTCGTTGCCGGATACCAGAAGCACCTGCTCGGCACCGGCAAACGAGTTGCGCAACGCGGCAGGGTCGTCGTAGGAGCCCTGCCGCACGCGAACGCCGCGGTCGGCGAAGTGCTGCGCCTTGGCAACATCGCGGACGCTGACGCCGATCCGGTCGGCGGGCATGCGGTTGAGGAGGTGCTCGACGGTGGCGCCGCCCAGCCCGCCGGTAGCACCGGTGACAACGATCATGCGTGTGGCCTTTCCGTGAGTGTCCGCGGCGGGCTTGGTGGTGCGAGCGCGCGACACCCCAAGTTGACCGGTGCGGTCAAGTTCGCTTCCGTCGGCGACACTAGGTAACCTGACCCTGCGAGTCAAGTTATACCGGCGGCGACGGCAACGAGAGACGGTGGAGACCATGACCGGTGCGGCACCTGCGGAGCCCCGGCTGCGCGCCGACGCCAAGCGCAACGCCGAGCAGATCCGCCGTGCCGCGGTCAGCGCCTTCCAGGGCCGCGGCCTGACCGTGCCGCTGGAAGAGGTCGCCAAGGCGGCGGGAGTAAGCAAGGCCACGATCTTCAACCGGTTCGGCGGCCGGATCGGGCTCATCGAAGCAGTCATCGAAGAGGTCGTCGCGAACGAACTGTTCGCCATCGCCGACCGCACCCGGTCCATCGATGGCGCCGGGGAACGGCTGACGTACTACTTCACCGCAATCCGCGACCTGCAGTACCGCCAGCCCGCCGCCAACGACGTCCTGCTGCAGGAATACCCCCACTCGGAACAGCTCATGGAGATCTGCCGGACCGCGAGCGGGATCCACGGCGAACTCGTCGCCGGAGGCCGGGCTTCCGGCGTGCTGCGGCCCGAGTTCACGGCCGACGACCTCCAGGCGTACCTCTACGAGAACGCACTCTCCCTCAAGTACGGCACCCACCCGCGGCGGGACGACTACGACCGCCGCACCACTTACCTCCTCGACGGCATTCGCGCGCACTAGCCCGCTTCCGACGGAAGATGGCACTGCCGTCCCCGCCGTCGCCCGGTGATGCCGCGGTCACACCCCCTGGTCTTGGCCGTCGTGCCACACGACGCGGGTGGAGCGGCGGCGACCGCGGTCGCGGCCGAAGAGCCGCATTGCCGATTCGACCGACCGGAACCGCGCGAAGCCGCTACCGTCGGCACCGGTGACGACGACCCGGTCCGGCCAGGACATCCCCCAGCCGAGGATCCAACCGTCGTCGTTCTCGACGTCGATCTCGGCAACGGTGAACAGCCGCGGCGCCTGCTCGCGGCAGAGATCGGTGAGTTCGGCGGCGAGGGCGTCGGCGGGTTGGGTGGCGAGTTCGGCGGTGGAGGCGGGCTCGCGGGGGGCCTGCTCGGGGGGCATCGTTCCTCCAAGAAGTGAAGACCAACATAGTTGGATGGGAAGCACGCAGGATTTGGAACGGTTACGCTCTCTGTAACTGTTCCAAACTCTATGCTCCTCCGCAAGCACCCTGCGTAATTTCAGGTTCCCGGGCGCCCGTAGGATGCCGTTGTCCACAGCGAAGGAGGTCGTCGCAAGTGCCGCGCAAGCCAACCGTTCGAGCCCGCGGACTGGGTGCCGAACTGAAGGAACTTCGCCTCAAGTCGGGCCTCAACACTCGGGAAGCCGGCCAGCGGGCAGGCTGGTCGCACACCATGGTCAGCCGCATCGAGGTCGGCAAGCGCGGTGTGACGACGGAGGAGATTGCGACGCTGCTGGCCATCTACGAAGTGACGGGTGAGCACCGGGACCGGCTCATAGATCTCGCACGCGAGGCCCACCGGCCGGGCTGGTGGGAAAGCAGCACCTCCAGCCTGCCAAGCCAACTCACGGCGCTTATCGGCTTCGAGAGCCAGGCCACCTCCATTACGGATGTCGCGCTGAACCTCGTCCCCGGGCTCCTGCAAACCCAGGGCTATGCGCGCGCGACGATCTCTGCAGGAGGTATCGCAGGCAGTGTCATGGAGACCCGCGTTGCGACTCGAATCGGACGCCAGTCGATTCTTTCCGCAGGGAACGGTCTCCGCTACGAGGCGTTCATCGATGAGGCTGTTATCCGGCGGCCCATCGGTGCTCCAGGAGTCATGACCGAGCAAATACGGCACCTCGCGGCCATGGCCGAGCAGGAGGGTACGACGATCCGGGTGCTCCCCCTGTCACTACGAGGCCACGCAGCAATGACCGGGTCTTTCACTGTGCTGAGGTTCCCGAAGGCGCAGACCCTGGTGCACATCGAGCACCGGCGCTCCAGCTTGTTCCTGGATGCTCCCGACACCGTCGACGGTTTCTTGGGAGATATCGCTACACTTCAGACAACTGCCCTCCATCCAGCCGAATCAGCCGATTTCTTGCGCGACGCCGTCGAGAGCACCGAGGAACAGTGACAAGTCACCCGCACCCAGATTCATGGCGCAAGAGCAGCTACAGCAGCGTCGAGACCAACTGCGTCGAGACCGCTGTGCTACCTGACCAAGTCGGCATGCGCGACTCTAAGACCCCCGACACCACCCAACTCGCCTTCCCTCATCACGAGTGGATCGGCCTCCTGTGGGACATATCGTCCAAACCACACGACTGACCTCACCGGCTGGCCGGGCCGTGCAAACCGCGGCTCATCCAGCGTAGAGCCAAATCGGCCAGGGGAGAATTGGTCTCCCCTGCTGAGGAGGTTCATCATGGACAACGGCCGCTCGATACTGTCTCGCCGCAAAGGCGCCTGGACCAAGAGCAGCTACAGCCTGGAAATCTCGCAGTGCGTTGAAGCCGCCCTCTCCCCTGACCAAGTCGGCATGCGCGACTCCGTGGCTCCCGAATCTGCGCAGCTCGCCTTCCCCCACCGCGAATGGGTCGGGCTCCTCCACGCGATCACCACCGAATCGCTCAGGTAACGGGTCTCCACCCGGCGGGCCGCCCGGCGCTACCGGTGTCGACAGTGCGGAAATGCCCAAATCCAGCGCTGGATTTGGGCATTTCCGCACTGTCG
This sequence comes from Streptomonospora sediminis, assembly GCF_054778995.1. Classification (NCBI taxonomy): domain Bacteria; kingdom Bacillati; phylum Actinomycetota; class Actinomycetes; order Streptosporangiales; family Nocardiopsidaceae; genus Streptomonospora; species Streptomonospora sediminis. The sequence continues at coordinate 36,079 of NZ_BAAGYZ010000038.1, read as the reverse complement.
ACACCCCATCCCCCTCACCCACCCGCGTCAAGGGCGCTGAACTCCTCCCCTATCGCGCGGGTCATCGCCTGGGCGTTTCGTGACGGGTCCTCGTTGGTGACCAGCAGGGTTTCGCGGTTCCAGGCCAGACCCGGGTCGTGTACCGGGATCCACCTGACGCTGTGCGGGACGATGTCGGCGGCGGTGCCGGGGAGGACGGAGATCCCGAGGCCCGCCGCGACGAGGCCGAGGCGGGTGGGCCAGGTGCGGGCCTCGAAACCCACGCGGGGCTCGTCCAGGGTGGGCCACGGGCCGAACTGGGGCTCGCCGCGGCCGCCGATCCCCACCACCCAGGTCTGGTCGGCCAACTCCGCCGCATCGACCACCTCGCGGGCGGCGAACGGGTGGTCCTCCCGCACGGCGATGCCCAGGCCGCGGCCGGTGCGCACCACCTGTGAGCGCAGGTTGGCCAGGTCGTAGTCCGGCAGTCCCTCCCCCGCCGCGATGACGGCGACCTCGATGCGGCCGCCGCGCAGGCGGCGCAGTTGTTCCGGGGTGGCGGCCTCCTGCAGTGCCAGGACCAGATCGGGGTGGCGGCGCATCAGCCGGGACATTGCGCGTGGCACCACCGTCGCGGCGACGGTGGGGTAGGCCCCGACGACGAGGCGGCCGGCGAGCCGGTCGCGCAGGCCGTCGAGTTCGAGTTCGGCCGCCTCCACGTGGCCAAGAACCTTTGCCGCGTGGCGGGCCAGGGTCTCGCCCGCGGGGGTCAGGACCACGCCGCGCGGCTGCCGCTCGAACAGCGGGGTGCCCAGGGACTGTTCGAGCACGCCGACCTGGCGCGAGACCGCGGACTGGGTGTAGGCGAGCGCTTCGGCGGCGGCGGTGAACGAACCGCGGTTGGCGACCTCGACCAGGACCCGCAGCCCGGTGAGCGAAAGATCCAGCATGCCGCCCATCGTGGCAGGTGCGGTCCGGTATTTCATTTCCGCATGCCTGAGATGAAAAGCCATCGCTTGTACTCATGTCTTCGCGAATCCAGCATGGAGGGGAAGGGCGGATACCCCACATCAGGATCACTGGAGAAACCAGCATGACCACTTGGTTCATCACCGGAGCATCGCGCGGCATCGGCCGCGAACTCGTAGAGCAGGTGCTGGCCCGCGGCGACCGCGTCGCCGCTACGTTGCGCCGGCCCGAGCAGCTCGACGACCTTGCCCAGCGGTACGGCGACCGGCTCTGGACGCGCCGGCTCGACGTCACCGATACCGACCAACTCGGCGCTGTGGTGAACGAGGCCTTTGCCGCGCACGCGACCATCGACGTCGTCGTGTCCAACGCCGGTTTCGGCATCTTCGGCACGGCCGAGGACCTCTCCGACGAGCAGGTCGAGCGCATGATCGCCACCAACCTGACGGCCTCGGTCCAGCTGGCGCGCCGGGTCGTCCCGCACCTGCGCGAGCAGGGCGGCGGAACCTTTGTGCAGCTGTCCAGCATGGGCGGCCACATCACGTTCCCGGGCTTCGGGCTCTACCACGCCGCCAAATGGGGGGTGGAGGGATTTTTCGAGGCCTTGTCGAAGGAGGTTGCACCCTTCGGTATCCGCACGGTGCTGGTCGAGCCCGGCATGGTGCGCACCACGTTCTACGGCGCCGCGGAACGGGTCGAGCCGAGCGCGCCCTACCGCGGCGGCCCGGCCGATGCGCCGCCGCCCGCGGTCGCGGACATGCCCGCCAGCCAGTCGGGGGTGGCCCACGCGACCATCGAGGCGGCACTGGCCGCGGACCCGCCGCTGCGGCTGCTGATCAACTCCGACGCCTATGAGGCGGTGACCTCGGCCGTGCGGGAACGCCTGGCGGCCTTCGAGGCCCGCCGCGACGCCGCATACGCCGCCGACGCGGAGGTGGCCGCCGCCCCGGCTTGACCGGCGCGCCCCCTGCTCGGCCGGTGCTGCTCCGCGCCGCGGCCGCGGTAGCCGTTGCCTCGGCAGGACCGGACCGCCGCGGCGGTCGCCGGGCGGCGGGGCGGTTGCGGGCGTCCCCCCTCGGGCGGCACCGAGGCCGGTTGTGCGACCCGGCCGGAACACCGCACCGCACAGCCGGCCCGATACCCGCCCTTTCTTGACCGCACGGTCCACATCTGACAACGTTATGGACGAAACAGTCCATAACCTTCAAGGAGGACGGCATGGCCGTCTTGGCAGACAAGGTCGCTGTGATCACCGGCGGCAGCACCGGCATCGGCTTCGCGACCGCACGCGCGTTCCGCGACGAGGGCGCCAAAGTCTTCATCACCGGCCGCCGCAAGGACGCGCTGGACACTGCGGTCGCCGAACTCGGTCCGGACGTGACCGGCGTGGTCTGCAGTTCTTCGGTGCCCGCAGAGCTCGACGCGCTCTATGGGACCGTGCGCGAACAGGCAGGACGCATCGACGTGCTGGTCGCCAACGCCGGCGTCGGCACCGCCGCTCCGTTCGGCGAGGTAACGGCGGAGCTGATCGACTCGGTGTTCGACACCAACGTCAAGGGAACGATCTTCACCGTGCAGCAAGCGCTGCCGCTACTCAGCGCAAACGCTTCGGTGATCCTTACGGGCTCGACCGCTACGACACGGCCGAACCAGGGACTCGAGGTTTACGCGGCCTCGAAGGCCGCGGTCCGCAACCTCGCCCGCGGGTGGGCCCTCAGCTCGCGCGAGCACGGCTTCCGGGTCAACGTCGTTTCGCCGGGCGGCACACGCACCCCCGGCCTGCTCGAACTGGTCCCGCCCGAGGCACTCACACAGGCCGAAGGCGACGTCCCACTCGGCCGACTCGCCGAACCCGCGGAGATCGCCGCCGTAACAACGTTCCTGGCCTCGGACGCGTCGAGTTACGTCAACGGTGCCGAGATCTCCGCCGACGGTGGCTTTGCACAGGTGTGAGTCCGCGTAGTCCCCGGCACCGTCGCGACGATAATGCGGAAATGCCCGTCTCAGCTTTACACGGGTTTCGTGGTTTCGGGCGCGGTGTCCGGTTCGGCAGGGGACCGGCTCACGCCGCGGTAGCGGGGTGGCGCCTGTGCCCGGTTCCGGTGCCGTGCGCGACGGGATCACCCCCGCAGAAGGGGCCGCGGTCGCACCCCGCCCCCGCCGCTCGCGGCCGTTGGTGCCGCTTTCAGTGCAGGGCGCCCGCCGCCCGGCCGCGGGCAAGGCCGCATAGTGAACCAGAGCCGCCGCCCACCGCCGCCCACGGCAGCGGCGGGGCGGCGGCCCGTCACGGACGGCGCTCCGCGACACCCGCGCCGACCCGGGCCGGCGGCCGGCGCATGTGGGAGTTCGGGGAGATCGGGAAAATCGAGGAGATCAGGGAGATCGTGCTCTATCGAGCGGGTCGATACCGCAGCGTGAGCCGGCTCCCCGAACCGGACACCACACCCAAAGCCACGAACCCGCGGCTTTAAAATCCGGGAATTCCTGCATGATCATCAGTGCGCCGGTCTAGCTGCGCGCCGCCAATACCAGGGGCAGTACGCCCGGGGCGCCCGCCTCGCGCAGGAGACGGGTGGCCGCGGTGAGGGTCCAGCCGGTGTCGGTGTGGTCGTCGACCAGCAGAACCGGGCCGTCGAGGGCGGCCAGCGCGTCGGCGGTGGGTGCGGGGACCGCGAAGGCGCGGTGGGTCTGGGCCAGGCGGTGGGCGCTGTTGTGGCGGCGCGGGCCGGTGCCGGAATCGGGGTCGGTGTATGCCAGAGAGCCGACCGGCGCCAGTCGGCCGACCTGGCACAGGCGGCGGGCAAGGTCGGTGATGAGTTCCGGGCGGGTGAGCGAAGGCATGGCGACCACTCCCGCTGGGCGGCGCTGCCAGGGCCAGGCGGCGAGCACGTCGACAACCCCCTTGAAGACGCGGTCGGACACCGGTTCGTCGGGGGAATCGGGGTTGAGCAGCCGCCGGAGTTCGCCGCCCCAACCGATATCGGTGAGCCGGGCCAGCGCCCGCCCCTCGTCGGCCTGGTAGCCGGCGCTGATCTTGCCGGAGAGGTCGACGCCGAGCGCGGCCATGCCCGAAGGCCACTGCTTGCGCGGCGCAATGGCCACGCCCGGACGTTCCAAGTGCTTGGCCGCGGCCTCGCGGCCCGCTGAGTCGGTGGCCGCGGGGTAGGGCGCCCCTGCGCAGTTGTCGCACCGGCCGCACGCGGCGGCGTCGGGATCGTCGAGCTGGCCGCGCAGGTACTCCATGCGGCAGCCGGCGGCGCCGACGTAGTCGAGCATGGCCTGCTGTTCGCGTTCGCGCGCCGCGGTGACCGCGGCGTAGCGCTCGGAGTCGTAGTGCCAGGGTTGGCCGGTGGCGGTCCAGCCGCCGCGCACCCGGCGCACCGCGCCGTCGACATCGAGAACCTTGAGCATCTGCTCAAGCCTGCTGCGCCCGAGGTCGACCCGGGTTTCCAGCCGCGGCAGCGACATGGGGCCCTCGGCCTCGGCCAGCACCGCCAGCGCGTGGCGAACGGTGTCCTCGGCGGGAAACGCCAGCGAGGAGAAGTAGGACCAGATTTCGCGGTCTTCGCGGCCGGGCAGCAGCACCGCCTCGGCGCGCTCCAGCCCGCGTCCTGCGCGGCCGACCTGCTGGTAGTAGGAGATCGGCGACTGCGGCGCACCCAGGTGCACGACGAAACCGAGGTCGGGCTTGTCGAAGCCCATGCCCAGCGCGCTGGTGGCCACCAGCGCCTTGGTGCGGTTGGCCAGCAGGTCGTCCTCGGCGCGGCGGCGGTCGTCGGGATCGGTCTGGCCGGTGTAGGCGCGCACGTTGTAGCCGCGTGCGGCAAGGAAGTCGGCGGTGTCGTTGGCGGCGGCGACGGTGAGGGTGTAGACGATGCCCGAGCCCGGGAGTTCGTCGAGGTAGCGGGCCAACCAGCCCCACCGGGCGGTGGTATCGGGCAGGTCGACGACGGACAGGCGCAGGCTGGGGCGGTCGAGCCCGCCGCGCAGCACCAGGGTGGCGGCGCCGTCGCCGGTTTCGAGCTGTTCGGCGACGTCGCGGGTTACGCGGCCGTTGGCGGTGGCGGTGGTGGCCAGCACCGGAATGCGCGGCGGGAGTTCGCGCAGCAGGGTGCGGATGCGCCGGTAGTCGGGGCGGAAGTCGTGTCCCCAGTCGGAGATGCAGTGGGCTTCGTCGATGACGACCAGCCCGGCGCCGGCTGCCAGCTGCGGCAGCGCGCGGTCGCGGAAGTCGGGGTTGTTCAGGCGTTCGGGGCTGACCAGCAGCACGTCGACCCCGCCCGCGGCGACCTCGGCGTAGATGGGGTCCCAGTCGTCGGGGTTGGCACTGTTGATGGTGCGGGCGCGGATGCCGGCGCGTTCGGCGGCGGCGATCTGGTTGCGCATCAGGGCCAGCAGCGGGGAGACGATGACCGTGGGCCCCGCCCCTGCGGCCCGCAGCAGCGCGGTGGCCACGAAGTACACCGCCGACTTGCCCCACCCGGTGCGTTGCACGACCAGGGCGCGGCGGTGTTCGGCGACCAGGGCGCGGATGGCGCTCCACTGGTCTTCGCGCAGCCGCGCGGATTCGCCGGCCAGCGCCCGCAGGTGGCCCTCGGCGGCCTCGCGCAGCGCATCGCCGCCGGTGTCGGCACTGCCCGCGGCGGGCCCGGCCGAGTCGTCCGGGGCGGCGGAACCGTCCGGACCGGGGGACGGGGGTGCGGTCGCCGGGCGGTTATCGGAAGGCACAGGGGTCACCATGGCCCCTTGCTACCAGAACCCGGTGTCCGGACGCGGCGGCCGTCCACAGGCACCCGTTCCCGAATCCGTTGCCCGCGCCCGGTGCAGCGTTCCCGTTCCCTTTCCCACACCCGGACCAAGCTCAACTCCCGGTCCCGTCCTCGCCCTTCTCCCGCGAGCGGTCGACCGCGTCGGCCAGCTCGTCGGCGACCAAATGGTCGGCGCTGATCTCGCCGCGGCTGTAGGCCACGCGGCCCAGTGTCTGCGCCAGCACCGGGACCGTGAGGAACTGGAACAGCGCCGCCAGCCCCAGCCAGGCGGCCGCCCTGATGTCGTCGAGCTGGAACGCCGCCCCCGCCAGGATCAGCACCAGTCCGACCGTGTCGGGCTTGGTGGCGGCGTGCACGCGCCCCAGGAGGGTCGGGAACCGCACCAGGCCGATCGTGCCGACGAAGGCGAATAGCGCCCCCAGCGGCATCAGCACTGCGGTGGCGATATCAGCCGCGGTCATGGGCCCTCCTTTCGGCGAAGCGCGCCGCGGTCAGCGACCCGACGAAGCCGAGCAGGGCGAAGGTGATCACCAAGCCGATGTAGGCGGGGTCGCCGCGCAGCGCCACCTCGACCGCGATGAAGCTGATCAGCAGCACCGACGTGGTGTTCAGGCACACGATCCGGTCCATCACCGAGGGCCCGCGCACCAGCCGGTACATGGCCAGCAGCACGGCCCCGCCCAGCAGAACGAAGGTCGCCGCGTAGGCGTAGTCCAGGATGTTCATCGGTTCCCCTCACCGGCGTCGGCGGCACCGCCGGCGGCCGCGTTTTCGGCATCGCGCATGGACCGCTCCTCCAGCTCGAATTCCTCGATATCGGCCAAGGTGCCGAACGCGCGGACGAAGCGCTCCTCGGTGCGGCGGACCTGCCGGCGCAGGTTTCGCACCGACCGCTCGGAGTGGATCGGGGTCCCGTGGACGTACAGCACGCCCTCCTCGCGGTTCAGCTCGATGACCAGGCTTCCGGTGATCAGCGAAAGCCCCGCGGTGGTCAGCGCCAGCAGCAGGTCGGAGTCGGTGCGCATGGGCACCGCGACGATCACCCCGCGCATGCGCTCGGGCCGCCACACCGCGTGGATCGCGACGCGCACACTCGAGGTGACCAGGTCGACGGCGATGCGCCCGACCAGCAGCAGCACGTGCAGGGGCCGGAAGCTGAGCCGCACGGGCAGGTGCGGCAGCTTCGCCACCGCGTAGCAGCCCGACGCCACGCAGGCCCCCGCCACCACCGTTCCGGGACTGGGGTCGCCCCACAGGATCACCCACATCGCGGTCAGCCACACCACGGTGGCCATGCGTCCCAGCAGCCGCTGCGGCAGGCTGCGTGCCGATGCCGCGCCGGTGCCGGGATCCGGTGCCGCGGGGCCTGTGCTCATCGCGCGTCCTCCCCCAGCACGGCCTCGATGTAGGACGTACCGTTCATCAGGTCGTGCGCGGCGACGAAAGCGAGCTCCGAGAGCGGTCCGGCCGCTGCGGCCACCACCAGCCCGAGAGCGACCATCACCCCGGTCGTCCACGCCATCACCCGCAGGCCGCCCAGGTGGGCGCCGCTCTTGAGCCGCGCGCGGGCCTCGACCATGTCGGGCATCGGAGTGCCCCAGAAGCCGCGCACCCATACGCGGAAGATCGCCACGATCGTCAGCAGGCTGGTGGCGACCCCGGCGCCGATGGCGGTGTAGACGAGCCAGCCGCCGGCGCCCACCCCGGCCTGGAACAGGGCGACCTTTGCCATGAACCCGGACATCGGCGGCAGGCCGGCCAGGCTCATGGCGGGCAGGAAGAAGAACACCGACAGCAGCGGCGAAACCGTGGTCACCCCGCGCATGGCCCGCAGCGAACTGTGCCCGGCGTACTGCCGGATCAGCCCGTTGACCAGGAACAGGTTGGCCTGGACCACGATGTGGTGCACCAGGTAGATCACCACACCGGCCATGCCGGCCACCGAGTGCAGGCCCAACCCGAAGATCATGTACCCGATGTGGCTGACCAGCGCGAAGGACATCAGCCGGTTGATGTCGTCCTGCACCAGCGCGCCGAGAATGCCCACGATCATGGTCGCGATCGCGACGCACAGCAGCACCGCCGAGATGTCATCGCGCCCGAAGAGCAGGGTCTGGCTGCGGATGATCGCATAGACCGCGACCTTGGTGAGCAGGGCGGCGAAGATTGCCGAGATGCGGGTGATGGCCACCGGGTAGCTGTCGGGCAGCCAGAAGTGCATCGGCACCAGCGCGGCCTTGATGCCGAACACCACCAGGAACAGCAGCGCCAGCACCATCCGCAGCTCCGGCGGGGCGCCGCCCAGCTTCACCGCGATGTCGGCGAGGTTGACCGTGCCGGTCAGCCCGTAGACCAGCGCGATCCCGGTCAGGAACAGGATCGAGGAGGTCAGGCTGACCACGGTGTAGATCATGCTGGCCCGCACCCGCGCCCGGGTGGGCGCCTGGGTGATGAGCGCGTAGCTGGCCGTCAGCATGATCTCGAAGCCGACGAAGAGGTTGAACAGGTCGCCGGCCAGGAAGCTCAGGCACACCCCGGCGGTCAGCACCAGGTAGATGGGATGGAACACCTGCGGCATGGCGCGGCTGAGCCCGGCCATGTCCTGGCCAATGGCGTAGAGCTGCACCACCAGCAGCACCACCGCCGACACCGCCAGCAGCAGCCCCGACAGCGGGTCGGCGACGATGGTGATTCCCAGCGGCGCCTCCCAACCGCCGGCCTGGCTGGTCAGCACGGTGCCCTCGGCGGTGCTGCGCAGCAGCAGCGCGGTCGCCACGACCACCGAGACCAGCGCGGCCACGGCCACCCACTGCTGAAGGCGGGGGGTGCGCCGCAGCAGCAGGCTGGCGGCAGCGCCCAGCAGCGGGACCACCACCGGTACGGCCAGCAGCACGTTCACGAGGAGTCCTCCGGCTCCGAGAGCCGCCCGATGCGGCGGTCCTCCAGGTCGGCGGGCACCTCGTCGTTGGCATCGCCCAACCACACCCGGTAGGCCAGCGCGAGCAGGAAGGTGGTCACGCCGAAGGTGATCACGATCGCGGTCAGCGCCATGGCTTGGGGCAGCGGATCGGAGATGGCGCCGTCCTTACCGGTCAGCAGCGGCGGCAGGGTGATCGCCCGGTCGGTGAGCATCAGCGAGAGGTTGGCGGCGTGGCCCAGCACGACGATGCCGAAGACCACCCGCATCAGGGAGCGTTGGAGCAGCAGGTAGAAGCCGCTGGAGTAGAGGACGGCCACGGCCACGATGAGGATGAATCCGGGCGCGCTCATCGGGTGCCTCCCCCCGCAGTGCCTGCGCCCGCGCCTTCGCGGCGGCCGCGGGCCTCCTCTTCCTCGGCCTCCATACGCGCCCCCAAGGCGGCGACGACGGAGAGCACCAGACCGACGACGATGAGGAACACCCCCGATTCGAATAGCAGGTAGCTGGCGAACTTGACCTTGCCGAAGAGCGGCAGGTGCGCGGTAAAGCTGTGGACCTCCAGGACCGGGTGGCCCAGCAGCAGCGGCGCGGCGGCCGTGCCGCAGGCCAGCAGCAGCCCCAGGGCGAGCAGGGTGTTGGGGAACATGGGCATGCCCGCCCGCAGTTCGTGCCGGCCGCCGGCGATGTAACGCAGCACGTAGGCCATGCTGGCCACCAGCCCGCCGGCGAACCCGCCCCCGGGACGGTCGTGCCCGGAGACCAGCAGGAACACCGCGAACGTGAGGATGGCGGGGGTGAGCAGCCGGGCGGCGACCTCCAGCAGCACCGAACGCGGCCCGAAGGCGGGCCGCACTCCGGTGCTCAGCCAGCGCTCGCGGGGCGCCTCCCAGTCCTCGGGCGGAGCGCCGCTGCGGTCGGCCCGGCCCCACTCGCCGTCGGCGCGCCCGGGGCTGGGTTCGGGGCGGACCGGTTCATCGTCGGTCATCGTCGCTCCCCTCGTCGTCGGCCGCCGGGGCGGTTCCCGTGCCCGGTTCCGCGCTCGTGCCTGCGTCCGTACCTGTGCCAGTGCCCGCGTCCGTGTCCGCGGAGCGGCGCCGCAGCGCCAGCGCGCCGGTGCCTGCGGATTCGGACTCCTGCCCGCCGCCCGCACCCCCGGATGGGGCCGGGCCGGTCTCGTTCTCGGTCTCGGCGGCGGGTTCGTCGACGACCCGGTCGCGCCGGTTCAGCAGGACCAGCGAGGCCACCGCGACCGCCGCCGTGGCCAGCACCGCGACCTCGCCGAAGGTGTCGAGCGCGCGGAAGTCGGCGAGGATCACGTTGACGAGGTTCGCGCCGCCCGCCTCCTTGGCCAGGTCCGCATAACCCGTGGAGACGGGCCCGTCGGTGCGCGCCGCGGTCATCAGCCACAGCGCGAGCGCGATGAACGTGCCCGCCGCCGCGCACAGCAGCACGGTCAGCCGTTTGGCCCAGCCGCCGGGCCGCACGCTGAACGTCGAGGGCAGCCGCCGCAGCACGAACACGAGGATGATCGTGGTGAGGGTTTCGACCAGCACCAGGGTGAGTGCCAGGTCGGGTGCGCCGTGCAGCACGAAAAGTCCGGCGATGCCGAACCCGAGCACGCTGAGCAGGATCAGCGCCGGGAAACGCCGGTGCTCGCGCACCGTGGCCACGGCCGTGATGACAATGACCGCCGCCACCAGCAGCTCCAACGGGCTGTCCCAGAGCCGCAGCCCTTCATCGGGACCGGGGATGGCGATCCCGCCGGTGATCAGCCCGGCCACCAGCCGCGATCCGGGAAGCACCAGCAGCGCGGCCAGGATGATGCCCAAATACACCGGCAGCGAGCCGCTCTGCGTGCGGCGGGTGACGCTCAGCGCGATGCTGTAGATGCCGTGGATGAACAGGTGGTAGCCGTACTCGGCGTCGGGCCAGCGCGGCATGGCGTTCTGCAGGCGGCCCACGGCCCGGCGCTTGGCGAACAGCAGCACGCCCGCGGCCACCACCCCGGCGGTCAGCAGCAGCGGCGGTGTCAGCCCGTGCCACAGCGCCAGGTGGTAGGGCTTTTCGCCGGCCGGTAGCGCGTGGGCGTAGCCCTGGGCAAGGGTGTCGGTGAGTCCCGGGACCACGCCCAGGACCAGGCTGATGGCCGACAGCGCCACGGGTGCGGCGATGAATGCGGCCGATGGCGCCTCGAAGCGCCGCTCGGAGACGGTGGGGCGGTCGGCGAAGGCTCCCCAGAGGAACCGTGCGCTGTAGGCGAAGGTGAGCACCGAGCCCGCCACGAGCCCGGCCAGCTCCACCGCCGAGGCCGCCGGCGGGGGTTGCGGCGCTGCGCCCGGCACGAACGCCTCCAATGCCGCCTCCTTGGCGGCGAAGCCGATCAGCGGCGGCAGCCCGGCCATCGACGCGGCCGACAGCCCCGCCGCAGCGGCCAGCACCGGCATGCGCCGACCCAGCCCGCTCAGGCGGCTGATGCCGCGGGTGCCGGTCTGGTGGTCGATGATCCCGACGGTGAGGAACAGCGCCGACTTGAACAGGCCGTGCGCCAGCAGCGCGCCGACCAGGGCGGTGCCGGCCACCTGGGTGCCGGCTCCCCCGAGCAGGGTGAGGAAGCCGAGCTGACTGACGGTGCCGTAGGCCAGCAGCAGTTTCAGGTCGTCCTGGCGCAGCGCCCGCCACCCGCCCACGATCATGGTGGCCAGGCCGATGCCGAGCACCAGCACCTGCCAGACTCCGGCGTCGGCGAACCCGGGGGCCAGGCGGGCGACCAGGTAGACACCGCCTTTGACCATCGCCGCCGCGTGCAGGTAGGCGCTGACCGGGGTGGGGGCGATCATCGCGCCCGGCAGCCAGAAATGCATCGGCACCTGGGCCGACTTGGCGAAGGCGCCCACCAGGATGAGCACCAGCGCAGCGGTCAGCCACGGCCCGCCCTCGGGCGGGTCGGCCACCAGCGACGAGATGCTGTAGTCGCCCGCGGCCCAGCCCAGCATGATGAACCCGATGAGCATCAGCAGCCCGGTGCCCGCCGTGGTGACCAGCGCCTGGGTGGCCGCGCGCCGCGCCTGCTCCTTGCGGTCGTCGTGGCCCACCAGCAGGAATGAGGTGATCGAGGTCAGTTCCCAGAAGACGTACAGCGCGAAGAGGTTGTCGGTGGTGACCACGCCGAGCATGGAGCCGGCGAACAGGGTCAGGATCGCGGCCAGCCTGCCCAGGTGGCGCTCGTCGGAGTGGAAGTAGACGGCGCAGTAGCCGAAGATGACCGCGCCCACACCGCTGACGAGTAGGATCATGGCCAGCGCGAGCGCGTCGATACGGAACGCGAAGGCGATACCGAGCGCGGGCGCCCAGGCCACGGCCGCCTGCACCGGCGTGCCGGCGAGGATTCCGGGGGCGTGGGCGATCGCCCATACCGCCGCCGACACCGGCGCCAGCCCGGCGAGCAGGAAGATGCGGGCGCCGAGCCGACCGGCGAGCGGCGGCAGCACCACCGCAGCGGCGGCGTGCAGCACGAGGATGGCAGGCAGCAGCATTGGCACGTCGTTCATCGTCGGTCGGACCGGCGGGGGCGGCCCGCTGCAGGGCGGCGGGCGTGCGGTGCCGGCGGAGCGTGCGTGATGGGCGGGGTCGCAAGGGCTGTCGGGGTTTTCGGCGGCTCTGGAGCACGGCGAACGGTCTGGGCGATCGGGGACGCACGGGACCGGCCGGGCCTTCCACAGGTTAGCCGCGGCCGCTGTCCACACCTTGACTGCCCTGTTAACGGGTGTATCATCCGCCGCCTCCGCTCGCCCGCACCGGCCCCGTACTCTGCGTAATGCACCGCCGCCACCTGGGCAGACGCCAAGCGCTCTGCGACACCTCCTGCTCATCTTCCCGATCCCGGCGTGGTCCTTCTCACGCGCGGGCGGCCGGAGCCACCGACACCGGAACCCCCGCCGTCACGCACCGTGAGCATCGTCGCGACCACACGGCGCTTCAAACCCGCGCCCGATCCAAATTACCGGCATTTTGACGGAATCCTAACGCGGCGCGACCGGCCGGGGCGAGGGTCCTGGTTCGCGATGGTCTGCGCGGCGGGCCAGAATTACCGGCATGGCCCGTACTACCTCTCCACCGCCCGAGGACCTCGCTGAGAAGATCATCGACATCGACGTGTCCGAGGAGATGCGCGGCAGCTACCTGGAGTACGCGTACTCGGTGATCTACCAGCGCGCCCTTCCGGACGCCCGCGACGGGATGAAGCCCGTCCAGCGCCGCATCCTCTACCAGATGAACGAGATGGGGCTGCGCCCCGACCGCGCCCACGTCAAGTGCGCCCGCGTGGTCGGCGAGGTGATGGGCAAGCTGCACCCGCACGGCGATTCGGCTATCTACGACGCAATGGTGCGGATGAGCCAGTCCTTCGCGATGCGGGTGCCGCTCGTTGACGGGCACGGCAACTTCGGCTCGCTGGGCGGCGACGACGCCCCGGCCGCCATGCGCTACACCGAAGCCCGCCTGGGCAGCGCCGCTCAGCTTCTGGTGACCTCCCTCGACGAGGATGTCGTCGACTTCCACCCCAACTACGACGGTCAAGAGAACGAACCGGAGGTACTCCCCGCCGCTTTCCCCAATCTGCTGGTCAACGGCACCTCGGGCATCGCCGTTGGCATGGCCACCAACATGGTCCCCCACAACCTCGGCGAGGTCGTCGCGGCGGCCCGCCACCTCATCGCCCACCCCGACGCCACACTGGACGACCTTCTCGGCTTCGTGCCGGGCCCCGACCTGCCCACCGGCGGCACCATCGTCGGGCTCGACGGCATCCGCGACGCCTACCGCAAGGGCCGCGGCACCTTCCGCACGCGGGCGACCGTCAGCGTCGAGAAGGTCACGCCCCGCCGCACCGGCCTGGTCATCACCGAACTCCCCTACGGTGTCGGCCCGGAGAAGGTCGTCAGCCGCGTCAAGGAACTGGTGCAGAGCAAGCGGCTGCAGGGCATCAGCGACCTGAAGGACCTCACCGACCGCAACCAGGGCCTGCGCCTGGTCATCGAGCTGAAGAACGGCTTCAACCCCGAAGCCGTGCTGGAGGAGCTCTACCGGCTCACGCCGATGGAGGAGAGCTTCGGCATCAACAACGTGGCGCTGGTCGAAGGCCAGCCGCGCACACTGGGCCTGCGCGACCTGCTCCAGGTGTTCGTCGACCACCGCCTCGACGTGGTCCGCCGCCGCTGCGAGTACCGCCGCGCCAAGCGCGAGGAGCGGCTGCACCTGGTCGCGGGCCTGCTGGTGGCGCTGCTCAACATCGACGAGGTCATCGCGCTCATCCGCGACTCCGAGGACACCGCCCAGGCCCGCCAGCGGCTGATGACCACGTTCGAGCTGTCCGATACACAGGCGCGCTACATCCTCGACACCCCGCTGCGCCGGCTGACCAAGTACGACCGGCTGGAGCTGGAGACCGAGCGCGACCAGCTCACCAAGGACATCGAGGAACTGACCGCCATCCTGGAGTCCGACACCAAGCTGCGCCGCCTGGTCTCCAAGGAGCTCGGCGACGTCGCCAAGGAGTACGCCACCCCGCGGCGCACCGTGCTGCGCGAAAGCTCGGGCGAGACCCGCAACGCCTCCATCCCCCTGGAAATGGCCGACCAGCCCTGCCACGTGCTGCTCAGCGCGACCGGGTTGCTGGGCCGCAGCGCAGGCCCGCAGGTACCGCCGGTACACGAAGGGTTGCGCACCCAGCACGACGCCACCGCGGTCTCGGTACCGGCCACTTCCCGTGCCGACATCGCCGTGGTCACCGACTTCGGCCGGGCGATCCGGGTGCCGGTGGTGGAGCTGCCCGAACTGCCCGACGACGCCACCGACTCCCCACCGCAAGCCCACGGCCTGCCCATAACGGAGTTCGTCTCTTTGGAGGAGGGCGAGCATGCGGTGTCGGTGGCCACCCTGGACGACGACGGCCCCGGAATCGCGGTCGGTACCGCCCAGGGCGTGGTCAAACGGGTGACCTCGGAGTCTCCGGCCAACAAGGACGACTTCGAGATCATCAACCTGCGCGAAGGCGACCGGGTCATCGGCGCCTCGCAGCTGACCACCGGCGAGGAGGACCTCGTCTTCGTCACCTCCGAGGCGCAGCTGCTGCGCTTCAGCGCCGATACCGTCCGCCCGCAGGGCCGCCCCGCCGGCGGCGTGACCGGTGTGCGGCTGCCCGAGGGCGCTTCGGCACTGTGGTTCGGCGCGGTCTCGCTGCCCGAGGACACCGTGGTCCTCACCGTCGCCGGGAGCTCCACCGAGGAGCTGCCCGGAATCGGGGCCGGTTCGGCCAAGGTCACCCCATTCGAGGCGTTCCCCACCAAGGGCAGAGCCACCGGCGGGGTGCGCTGCCAGCGGTTCCTCAAGGGCGAGGACCAGCTCATCCTGGCCTGGGTCGGCCGGGCGCCGGCCCGCGCCAGCAAGGCCGACGGCGGTCCGATCCGGCTGCCCGACCTCGACGAGCGCCGCGACGGCTCCGGCGAGCCGATGCCGCGCACCATCGCCGTGATCGGCACCGGCCGCACCGACACCGGAGTCGCCACGGCCGCCGGCACCACCTGAGCCGGGTGCGCGGCGGTACCCGGTCCCCCGGGAGCCGCCGAGCGCCTGGCCGAGACCCCTGCAGGGCCGCCGGTTCCCGGTGGCCCGCACCGACCGACGCGGTCCTGCGGACCCGCCGCCGCGCCAGTGCGGCGGCGGGGTTCCCGCCGCGACCACCGCTGCCCTGCAAAGCGGGCGGGTGCGCCCGCCCGCGCGGGCCGAGCCTTCGGGAGTACCGAATGAACAGCGCATTCGACGACCTCTACGCCGCCAATGCCGACTACACCGCCGGATTCCAACTGGCCGGCCTGGCCCCGGTCGCCGCCCGCGGGCTGGCGCTGGTGACCTGCATGGACTCCAGGATCGAGCCGCTGGACGCGCTGGGCCTCAAGCCCGGCGACGCCAAGATCCTGCGCAACGCCGGCGCCCGTGTCACCGAGGACACGCTGCGCACGCTCGTCCTGGCCGTCTACCTGCTGGAGGTCGACCGGGTGCTGGTCCTGCCGCACACACGGTGCAAGATGGCGTCGGTCTCCGGCGACGACGAGGTGCACGCGCTGATCGAGCGGCAACACGGCATCGACACCCGCAGCCTGGAGTTCCGCACCGACTCCGACCAGCTCGGCGCGCTGGCCCACGACCTGGAGCGCATCCGCCACCACCCGCTGCTGCCGCGGGACCTGCCGGTGGCCGGCGCCGTCTACGACGTCGACACCGGCCGCGTGGAGCCCGCCGACGTGTGAGCCGCGGGGCGATCGGGAAACGGGCAACGAGGGACGGGAATAGCACGTTCCGCTTCCGGGTTGTGCAGCCCGACGAAGGGAGTGCCCTGTGCAGGAGACCACCTACGAGACCTTCAGCCGCGGCAAACTGTACTTCGACCTGGGCGACTACATCGAGGCCGCCCGCATCCTGAAACCCATCGCCGAGGACGAACCCGGCAGCAGGTCCATCCTGGAGCTGCTGGGCCGCGCCTACTTCCACTCGGCACAGCTCGTCAAGGCCGAGCACACCTTCCGCAGGATCATCGAGCTCGACCCCTGCGACAGCTGGGCCCACATCGCCCTCGCACGCTCCCTTGAGCGCCAGAGCCGCGCCGACGAAGCCGCGCCCTACCGGCGGATGCACTCGGCCATGTCCGGCGGCTCGCTGGACTGACCGGGCCATTGCCGGGCCCCCGACCCGGCCGGCGGGGCGGGCGGGCACACGCTCCCGCCCGCCCCGCCCGCGCCGGCCGGCTCGCACCACCGCCCGCCTTGAGGTGAGCGCACCGGTGCGCACGCCTCCGGCCGCTGCGCGACCGGCGGGAACCCGGCCGATAAGGTCGGCGCATGACCACCCCATCCGCCGGCTCCAACGGTCCCGAAGGACGCGACCCCTGCGTGGAGCGTTCCTCCGCCCGCACCCGCGCCTGGGTGGACGAGGCGATCCGCCGAGTGGTGGCCGATGCCAACCGCTCGGCCGACACGCACCTGCACGTCTTCCCGCTGCCGCCCGAGTGGGGCATCGACCTGTATCTCAAGGACGAATCGGTCCACCCCACCGGTAGCCTCAAGCACCGGCTCGCCCGGTCGCTGTTCCTCTACGCCCTGGCCAACGGGTGGATCGGCGAGGGCACCACCATCGTCGAGGCCAGTTCGGGCTCCACAGCGGTCTCCGAAGCCTATTTCGCCCGGCTCATCGGGCTGGACTTCGTCACGGTCGTGCCGCGCAGGACCAGCCCGGAGAAGATCTCCCTCATCGAGCGCTACGGCGGCAACTGCCACTACGTGGACGTGCCCGCCGAGATGTACCCCGAGGCCGAGCGGCTGGCCGCTGAGTCCGGCGGGCACTACATGGACCAGTTCACCTACGCCGAACGCGCCACCGACTGGCGCGGCAACAACAACATCGCCGAGTCGGTCTTCGAGCAGTTGGCCATGGAACGCCATCCGGTGCCGGAATGGATCGTCGTGGGCGCGGGCACCGGCGGCACCTCGGCCACCATCGGGCGCTACCTGCGCTACCGCAGGCACCATACCCGCCTGGCGGTGGTCGATCCGGAGAACTCGGCGTTCTTCCCGGGCTGGGTCACCGGAGCCGCCGACTATTCCACCGGCATGCCCTCACGGATCGAGGGCATCGGCCGGCCGCGGATGGAGCCCAGCTTCGTGCCCTCGGTCATCGACCTGATGGTGCCGGTGCCCGACGCCGCCAGCATCGCGGCGATGCGCCACCTCAACGAGGTCACCGGGTTGAGCGCGGGCGGGTCGACCGGCACCAACATGTGGGGCGTGTGGCATCTGATCGCGCGCATGCTGGACGAGGGCCGCCGCGGCAGTGTGGTCACGCTGATCTGCGATGGCGGCGAACGCTACCGGCACAGCTACTACGACGACGAGTGGGTGGCCGCCGCCGGCATGGACCCGGCGCCCTACACGGCGGCGGTGGAGCGGTTCCTGGCCCAGGGCCGGTGGCTGCCGCCCACGTGAGCCCGCAGGGGCCCGCGCGGGGGCGCCGGCGCGCAGTGCGCCGCACCGGCCCGCGCGGGCCCCGCGATCAGGTGTCGATGCGGCTGAGGTCGAGTTCCTGGGCCCCCTGCGAGATGAACTCGCGCCGCGGCGCGACCTCGTTGCCCATGAGCAGGTCGAACACCTTCGCGGCTTCCTCGGCGTGCTCGACGCGGATGCGGCGCAGCGTGCGGTGGCGGGGGTCCATGGTGGTCTCGGCGAGCTGGTCGGCGTCCATCTCACCAAGGCCCTTGTAGCGCTGCACCGGCTCCTTCCAGCTGAGCCCCTTCTTTTCGAGTTCGAGCAGCTGCCGCTGGAGCTCGGCGTCGGTGTAGGTGTAGATGTAGCGGTCCTCGGGCTTGGCGCCGCGCTTCTTGCGGACGTTGGTCAGCTCGATGCGGTGCAGCGGCGGCACCGCGGCATACACCCGGCCGGCGTCCAGCAGCGGGCGCATGTAGCGGTAGAACAGGGTCAGCAGCAGGCAGCGGATGTGCGCGCCGTCGACATCGGCGTCGGCCATGAGGATGACCCGCCCGTAGCGGGCGGCGTCCAGGTCGAACGTGCGACCGGATCCGGCGCCGATGACCTGCAGGATCGCAGCGCACTCGGCGTTTTTCAGCATGTCCGATACCGAGGACTTCTGCACGTTGAGGATCTTGCCCCGGATGGGCAGCAGCGCCTGGAACTCGGAGTCGCGGGCCAGTTTGGCCGTGCCCAGCGCGGAGTCGCCCTCGACGATGAACAGTTCGCTGCGGTCGAGGCCCTCGCTGCGGCAGTCGACGAGCTTGGCCGGCAGCGCGGAGCTTTCGAGCGCGTTCTTGCGCCGCTGGGTCTCGCGCTGCTGGCGCGCGGCGAGGCGGGCCTTGGCGGCGTTGACCACCTTGTCCAGCACCGCGCGGGCCTGCTGTTTCTCGCCGCGGCGGGTGGAGGCCAGGAACGTGCGCAGCTCCTTGCCGACGACCTGGGAGACGATGCGCGACGCCGCGGAGGTGCCCAGGATCTCCTTGGTCTGCCCCTCGAACTGCGGCTCGGGCAGCCGCACGGTGATGACCGCGGTCAGCCCTTCGAGAGCGTCCTCCTTGGTGATCGGGTCGTCCTTGTCCTTGAGCAGTTTGCTGGCGCGCAGTTGGTCGTTGACCACGCGCACCAGCGCCCGCTCGAAGCCGGCGATGTGCGTGCCGCCCTTGGGGGTGGCGATGACGTTGACGAAGGAGCGCGCCGTTGTGTCGTAACCGGTGCCCCAGCGCAGCGCGATGTCGACCTCAAGGGTGCGGTCGACCTCGGTGGGGGTCATGTGCCCTTGGTCGTCGAGGACGGGGACGGTCTCGGTGAAGTTGCCCGTCCCCTGGATGCGCAGCACGTCGTTGACCGCTTCGTCGGGGGCGAGGTAGGTGCAGAACTCGCCGATCCCGCCGTCGAAGCGGAACTCCTCCTCGAACGTGCCCTCGTCGGGGAAGCGTTCGTCGCGCATGGCGATGGCCAGCCCGGGGATGAGGAACGCGGTCTGGCGGGCGCGGTCGAGCAGCGAATCGCGGGTGATGTCGGCGTCCTTCAGGAAGATCTGGCGGTCGGGCCAGAACCTGATGCGGGTGCCGGTGACCTTCTTGGCCACCCGGCGGACCTCCTCGACACCGGAGCCGGGCGTGAACGCTGCGTCGGGGCCTTCGCCGTCGAAGGTCCCGGGGATGCCGCGGCGGAAGCTCATCGCGTGGGTGCGGCCCTCGCGGTCGACCTCGACGTCCAGGCGGCCGGAAAGGGCGTTGACCACCGAGGCGCCCACGCCGTGCAGGCCGCCGGAGGCGGTGTAGGAACCCGAGCCGAACTTGCCGCCCGCGTGCAGTTTGGTCATGACAAGTTCGACACCTGAGAGCCCGGAGCGGGGTTCGGCGTCGACGGGGATGCCGCGGCCGTTGTCGCGGACCTCGACGGAGCCGTCGCCGTGCAGCACGACGTCGATGCGGGTGCAGTGGCCGCCCAGCGCTTCGTCGACGGAGTTGTCGATGATCTCCCACATGCAGTGGGTGAGGCCGCGGCTGTCCGTGGACCCGATGTACATACCGGGGCGCTTACGGACCGCCTCAAGGCCTTCCAGGACCGAAAGATGCCGCGCGGAGTAGTCCTCGGGCTCGTCGACGGCTGCGGTAAGGGCGGTCACGTGGGGTTCTCCTGCGTTCGACGGACAGGGCCGGCGCACTGATCGGGGCGGGGTGCGTGCGCTGGACGTGGGCGGACAGGGGCAGGTGCTGCTGCGGCCAGCTTGACGCACCGGTGTGACAGGAACGTGACACCATTGCACACCCCGTGGGCCGGCCCCGGGTCGGCGGGGCGACCCGAGCGCCGCGGGCGGCATTCGAGCGGATCCGGGCCATGGCGCGGCGAAGGCGCCGGTGGCGTGCGGTTCACCGAAGCGCAGCGGCGCGGTCGCCTGATCATCACGTGCACACCACGCGTGAGATTACCACCTCGGATTCGGCGGCCCTCGCCGCATCACCGGCGTTCGGGGGCCTTTCGGGCACTCCACGGCATCACCGGCGCCCCATTGACCGCATCCGCTCCCTCCCGAACCCGGTTCGCGGCCCGGTGCAGCGGACCGGGACCGGGTACGAGTAGGGTGAGGCCCATCACCATCGACCACCGTGCGAGGACCTCCTGAACGGCAGTAACCGGCCGGAAAGCCCCAGAATCCCCCGCCAGTCGGGGCTGGATACGGCCGATTCCGCTGTTGGCGTACAGAGGGGCTGGTTGGGAAGCTCTCGGGCCGGTTAGATGTTGTGCAGAGTGACTAGCGCCGAGTATTGAGGAAGGCGAAGTGACTGGAACCCTTGCCCCCACCCAGCCGCTGACGGCTGCTGACCGTTGCGACCGTTGTGGTGCGCAGGCGTACGTCCGAGTAGTTCTCAACTCCGGTGGCGAACTGCTGTTCTGCGCGCATCACATGCGTGAGCATGACGATTCGATTCGCAAGATCGCCTCGGAGATCCAGGACGAGACCAGCCGGCTGCAAGAGTCCCCGGCCGCGTCCGCCGAGGATGAGCGCTAGTTCATAGCGAATAGCGTGCGGCGGCGGTCCTCCCCGAGGGCCGCCGCCGGTTTTTGTTCCGGGCGCCGCATCGCGGTCCGGCCGCTCCGGCGGCGCGGCCCGCTGTGCGGTGTCGCCCGCAGACTCCCGCAGGTTGCCCGCAGCCGGTACCAACGGCTCCTGCTAACCGCGTATTTCCGGCGCCACCCGGTAGCGATAGGCGCATTCGACCGCGAAACCCGCCCGCTCATAGACCCGCAGGGCCGCTGCGTTGTCCTCCTGCACCAGCAGGTAGGCGCGCTCGGCGCCCTTGGCGCGAGCCCATTCCAGCAGCGTCTCCAACACCGCGCCGGCGAACCCGCGGCCGCGCTCGGCGGTGCGGGTGACCATGGCGTAGACCCCCGCCCACTCTCCGTTCAGCACCACGCACCCGCGGGCGGCGCCCGCGGGTGCCAGGCCGTAGCCGACGGCCGGTGCCCGGTCCAGGATGCGGTGCAGCGCCGGGACACGCTCCGGCGGCTGGCCGGCTTCGGCCCACAGCGCCCGCCACGCGGCATCGGGCGACGGCACAACACCCATGCCGCCGGTGTCCGCGGCCGGCGGGTGTTCGCCCAGGTCGCGCACCATCACCTGCGCGGCGCGCTCCACGCTGTAGCCGAGCCGGGCCAGGCGCTCATCGGCCTCTTCGTCGCCGGGCCAGATCTGTACGCAGGGCGCGAGCCCGCGTTCGCGGTAGAACCTTTCGACGACCTCGGTGGGAGCCCCCGGCTCCAGGCACACCGCGGAGTTCGCCCGCCGGGTCACCCCTTCGCTGTAGGACAGCCGCCAACCCGAACGGGTCTCGGTTTCGGCTGCCGGCCAATCCGCCGCCACCCGCTGTGCCCACCACGCTCCCGACCGCACCTGCACCGCGCCCTCCCGATGTTGCGCTGCTGTTTCCGTGACCGCCGCGCCGCGGCCTCCGCCCGGTGCCTCCGTGCTCCCGAGGCGGCAAGCGCCCAACCTATTGTCCGGGATATCCCGGCCGGGAAGTGCCCGGCGGGAAGTACCGGGGGCATCGGAATACCGGCGCCGCCCCCATTCCGGACCCCCGTGCCGGCTTTCGGACGCGCGCCTCGGCGCAGGTCGGGCCGGTGTGCGCAGGGCGGCCCGGCGGAGTCCTATCCTTGGGAGCCGCGGCGGCTGCGGGGCGGCCCCCTCGCCGCGGGCCGCACCCTCCCGTCCTGCGCCGGTCGTGCGCACTGCGTACCGCGCCGTTATGCATCCTCCAGTTGGAAAGATTCCGCATGCTCATCCTGCTGCCGCCTTCCGAGGGCAAGGCCCTGTCCGGCGACGGCCCACCGGTCTCCATGCCGGAGCTGGCGCTGCCCGAGGTCGCCGAGGCGCGGGAGGCGGTGCTGGAGCGGCTGCAGGAGCTGTGCCGCGGCCCCGAAGAGGCGGCCCGGGAAATATTGGAGCTCTCCGCCGCCCAGGGCGAAGCCGTGCGGCGCAACCGGGCGCTCGGCCGGGCGTCCACGCTGCGCGCGGCCGACCTCTACACCGGTGTGCTCTACGACCGGTTGGCGCTGCCGGCCCTGCTGGATTCCGCGGCGGCCGACCGCACTGCCCGATCCGTGCTGATCTTTTCCGGGCTCTGGGGCGTGCTCGCCCCCGGCGACCGGGTACCGCCCTACCGGCTGTCGATGGGTGTGCGGCTGCCCGGGATCGGCGCGCTGGGGCGGTTCTGGCGTGCGCAGCTCAGCGACCTGCTGGACAAACGGGCCGAGGGCCGACTGATCATCGACTGCCGCTCATCGGTGTATGCGGCGGCGTGGCGGCCCGGCGGCGACACCGCCCAGCGCACGGTGTCGGTGCGGGTGCTACGCGAAACCGGCACGGGAGCCGCGGCCAAACGCAGTGTCGTCAGCCACATGGCAAAGGCGGCGCGCGGCACCATCGCACACAGCCTGCTGGCCGAAGGGGTGGACCCGCAGACCCCCGCTGAGGTCGCGGCGGCGCTGAACGACTTCGGCTACACCGCCGAATTGAGCGGTCCCGCCGGCCGCAGCCGCTCGTGGACGCTGGATGTGGTCGAGCGGGCGTAGGCCGCCCGCCGCGGTCGGCCGCAACGGCAGCGCACCGACCCGTCCGCCCATTGCATAACGAACAGGTCTCGACGCTTTATCTCCGCCATACACGGTACTCGGCATGATTACCGGTGTCGGATGAGGAAGTTATACGGGGCGGCTTGCATGGCCCTGGTGCTCCCTGGAAAGTCGCCACACACATGGGGAGCCCACCAGGTCGGGCCGCTGAAACGTTCCGGGCCGGTCCCCCTGGTCAGGAAGGACCGGCCCGGCCGGTACGTCGAACCGGCACATCGGCGGCAGCGGCTCGCCGCACCGCCTGCCGGCGCTCAACCCCTTGGCACTCGGCCCCGCCGCCCCTCGGCGGGCACCGGCAAAGCGCACCACGAACGACACGGAGTATGGACAACGCGACACGAGACCGAGCATCGGCCCCGGCAGCGCCGAAGGGCCGGTCCCGCGGCCGCCCGACACTGCGCACACCGTCCCCGAAGCACGGATTTCCGCGCATCCGCATCAGCGGGTACCCGTCGCCTTTCGTCCGCTGCGCCGGGCAGGTCAGCGCAGTGGGGCCGACGGGCGGGTCCGCACCGGTCCGGCCGGTCCGATCGATCCACTCGGCCCGCCCGGTTCGGTCAATCCGTTCGGCTCCAGTAGTCCGGCCAGCCAGGTCGCCCGGGTCAGTCCAGGTAGTCGCGCAGCACCTGCGAACGCGACGGGTGGCGCAGCTTCGACATGGTCTTACTCTCTATCTGCCGAATTCGCTCCCTGGTCACCCCATAGACCTTGCCGATTTCGTCGAGGGTCTTGGGCTGGCCGTCGGTCAGCCCGAACCGCATCGATACCACGCCGGCCTCTCGTTCCGAGAGCGTGTCCAGGACCGAGTGCAGCTGCTCCTGCAGCAGGGTGAAACTGACCGCCTCGCCCGGCTGGATGGCCTCGGAGTCCTCGATGAGGTCGCCGAACTCGGAGTCGCCGTCCTCGCCCAGCGGGGTGTGCAGCGAGATCGGCTCGCGGCCGTACTTCTGCACCTCGACAACCTTTTCCGGGGTCATGTCGAGTTCCCTGGCGAGTTCCTCGGGCATGGGCTCGCGGCCGAGATCCTGCAGCATCTGCCGCTGCACCCGCGCGAGCTTGTTGATGACCTCGACCATGTGCACCGGGATACGGATGGTGCGGGCCTGGTCGGCCATCGCCCGGGTGATCGCCTGGCGAATCCACCACGTGGCGTAGGTCGAGAACTTGAAGCCCTTGGTGTAGTCGAACTTCTCAACGGCGCGGATCAGCCCGAGGTTGCCCTCCTGGATCAGGTCCAGGAACAGCATGCCGCGGCCGGTGTAGCGCTTGGCCAGCGACACCACCAGGCGCAGGTTGGCCTCAAGGAGGTGCTTCTTGGCCCGGCCGCCGTCGTCGGCGATCCATTCGAGTTCGTCGCGGAACTCGTTGGTGAGGGTGTGCGCCTCGTCTGCGAGCTTCTCCTCGGCGAACAGGCCGGCCTCGATGCGCTTGGCGAGCTCGACCTCCTGCTCGGCATTGAGCAGCGCCACATTCCCTATCTGCTTGAGATAGTCCTTGACCGGGTCGGCCGTGGCACCGGCGGCCACCACCTGGGCGGCCGGGGCGTCGTCGTCATCGTCGTAGAGGACGAACGCCTCGTCCTCGGAGGTGTTGGCGGCGGCCTTCTCCGGGATACCGACGGACTCGGGTTTGACCCCCGAACCGGCAACCGGGCCCTCGGCAGGGGCGAGCCGGTCGTCGGTGTCCTCGACGAGCTCCAGCTCGGCGCCGGTCTCCTCGAATTCGTCGTCGGTGGCCTCAAGTTCGAGGTCTTGTTCCTCGGTCACCTCGATCGCGGTGTCGTCGTCCTCGCCCTTCGCCTCGCCCTGCGCGGGTTCGGCGGCGGGAGCGGCCCCGGCGATCTCGGTGCCCTCGGCGGACTTGGCGGACTTGGCCTCGGGCTTGGCCTTCTTGGTTTGCGCGGTGGACTTGGCCGCGGTCTTGGCGGCGCTCTTGCGGGCGGGCTTCTTGGCCGGCTCAGCGGCGGCAGCGCCGTCTTCCTCCGGTGCGGGTTCCTGCACCGGTGCCGCAGCGCGCTTCTTCGGCGCGGTGACGGTGTCGGTCGGCGAAGCGGAGTCGACGACCGCCGTAACCGTGTCGGCGGTCTGCTCCTGGGCGGCAGCGGCACGCTTGGCCTTGGGCGCGGCCTCGGCGGGCTTCTTGGTGGTCTCGCGCTTGCGGCGCGCCCCGGACTTGCGGCGCGACGGCGCGGACTCCTCGGCACCCACGACGAGGGTCACACCCTCTTTGGTCAGGCTGCGAAGCACGGCCTGCGCCTGCGACATCGGGATGTCGGCCTCTTCAAAGGCACGGCGCACGTCCTCGGGCTCAAGGTACCCCTGGGACCGCCCACGCTCGATCAACTGCTGGATGACGGGCTCGTGCAGCGAGTCCGGCTGCTTAGAGCGGGTCGAACTGGCAGGTGACACAAACACCTCTCGAACGGACGTGTGGCGAGATTGCTGGACCCGGCGGCCCTATGAGCCGCGAGGGGAAGGCACCGCCTTCTCCTCGCTCCTGCCCGGGATCATCCCCGCCTGGACGACGGGGACACCGACTTCTTTCAGCGTATGTGCCCTCTCTAGCGTTTGGGCACATACGCCCAGTAGGATTTTTCCGCACCGTGCGCGGATCCAACCCCACCGTCGGGTCCTCGAACCCACCCCCCGCCGAAGCGGGGCTGATGGCTCCTCCACCTTAGGCAAAGTGGCGGACTTCTTCGTACGGTCTCCTACTCCGGTGCTATGTCCAGCACCGGGAGGTGGACGGCGAGCAGCGTGACATCGTCGTCCTGCTCATACCCTGCGAGCATGCCCTCAACAAGGTACTGGAGCATGTGCTGTGGATCGCCCACCACCTCCGGCCGCGCCTGTGACGCAACGGTGACCAGTTCGTCGAGACCGGAGGCGACTGCACGCTTCCGGTTCTCAACAAGTCCATCGGAATAGAGCACCACAGTGTTACCGGGTTGGACGAAAAACTTGTGGTGGCCCCGCTCGGAGCTGACACCCAGCGGGGTGTCGGGGTCGGTCTCCAGCAGCCACGGGGCGGCGTGCTCGGTCACGACCAGCGGCGGCAGGTGGCCGGCGTTGCTCAGGTCGATCTGGCCGGTCTCGGGGTCGAGCACGAAATAGACGAGCGTGGTGACCTGGTCGGCGCCCTCGGTGGCATCGAACATCCGGTCGAGTCCGGTGAGGACATCAGCGGGCTCGGGCATGCTGAACGCCAGTGCGCGCAGCGCGTTGCGCACCCGGCTCATGCCGGTGGCGGCCTTGATGCCCTTGCCCATGACGTCGCCGAGGACTCCGGCGATCCGGCCGTCGGGCAGCGGGAAGGCGTCGTACCAGTCGCCGCCGACCTGCACGTGCTGGGTGCCCGAGCGGTAGAACGCCTGCATCCGGATGCCCTTGACCTTGGGCAGGTCCTCGGGCAGCAGGCTGGTCTGCAGCGCCTCGGCCGTGCGGTGCTCGCGCTCGAAAAGCTTGGCGCGTTCCAGGGCGAGCGCGCACTGCCCGGCCAGCGCCTCAAGGAACACCTTTTCCTCATCGGGGATGTCGCGGGCGGTGGAGAACGCGAAACGCAGCGCACCGATCGGCTGGCCGGCACTGAGCAGCGGCAGCGCGACCCAGGCGCGTTCGTCGGCGGCGCCCGGGTAATCCTCGGAGCCGGGTTCGTCCTCCAGCAGCGCCCGGAGTTCGGCGGGGTTGCCGGCGATGATGGGTTTGCGTTCGCGGGCGGCGAGTTCCATGGTCGTCGGGCAGCCCTGCGCGGCGTGGCCGGCCCGGGTGCCCGAGCGGGCGCCGGGATCGTCACTGAGCAGGTACAGCCGCAGGTCGTCGCGGTCGAGTTCGCCCACCGCGGTGGAATCGGCGCCCACGGCGGACTGCCCGATCTCGGTCATGGCCTGCACGACCTCGCCCACGGTGAGCGCCTCGGCGAGGTCGGCGGTGGCTTTCTGCAGCCGCACGGTGCGCAGCGCGGCCTCGCCCAGCTGCTGGGTGAGGCGCCCGCGCATGTCGTCGGCCTCGTGCTGGGTGGTGATGTCGCTGTGTGCGCCCACCCACTCCATGAGCGAGTCGCCGCGCATGATGGGCACGGCCCGCGAGCGGTAGTAGCGGAAGTCGCCGGACTGGGTGCGCACCCGGAAGATGGCGTCGAAGGTGGCGTGGTCGGCGACCGCGTCGTTCCAGGCGCGCTCGACCTGCTCGTGGTCGTCGGGGTGGGCGGCGTCGAGCCAGCCGCGCCCCAGGTACTGTTCGGCGGTCTGACCGGTGATGGTGCGCCACTGCGGGCAGTCCTCGCGGACCTGGCCGTCGGCATCGGCGGTCCATACGACCTGGTTGGTGGCGGTGAGCAGCGACCGGTAGCGCTCCTCGGTGCGTCGCAGGGCGACCTCGGCGCGGTGGCGGTCGGACAGGTCGACGGCGATCAGTGCCACACCGTCGACTTCGCCGTCGCCGCTTGCGGGGTACCAGGCCAGCGACCACTGCCGCTGCCGGCCGGAGTCGTCGGTCTCGCCGCCGGTGAGCCGGCGTTCGCTGTTGACCACGCCCTCGCCGGCGAGGACCGCCGCGATGGCCGCCTCATGGGCGGCGGCGTCGGCCGGGGCCAGGACGTCTGCGGGTGTGCGCCCGCGGCACTGGGCGTCGTCGATCCCGTAGATCGCGGCCAGCGCCCGGTTCACCCGCTGGAACCTGCCCGAGGGGTCGAAAAAGGCGAACCCGATCGGGGCCTCGCGCAGCAGGGTCTCCAGCAGCGCGGAGTCGACGGGGCCCAGTTCGGACATGCGAGGGGGCGGAACGGACGTCTCGGTGCTCAACAATGACCCCTCCGGGGTCCTTTCCCCCGTTCGAGGGGGCTCGCCTGGGCGAGCGCCAGAAGCTTAACCAATGCGGGCCGGGCACCTGTGGGGTGGACGCCGCTTTTCCGCGGGCCACCGGTGGTCGCGTCGATCACTCCCTATCGTCCATGACGCACCGGCGGTGCGCGATCCCCGCTTGGGCACGGAGGCCGGGCTGGAACCGCCACCGGATCAGCATAGGCCACAACCGCATCGACTTGCCGAGACGGGGGGACAGCGGAAAGTCAGCGGCCATAGCGGATGGTAAATAATACGCCGTCGCGCCCACCCTAGGCGCCTGTCGGCCGTTTCGGACGACCTTTTCCCGCCGCGATGTAGTTTGCGCAGATTAGAGGGGTAAATCCACCCTGCGACTGGCCCATATCTTGTCCCAAATGCGACATAACGGTGACGGCAGCGCCGCACTCGCCGGCCACCGCCGCCCGCCCCGACCGCTCGTCGGCCGCGGCCCAGCAGCGCGCAAAACCTCGTTAAGGCAGCCCGTTGCAGGGGTTGACACCCTGCCATAACGAAGTGAAATGGATGAGGGATGCCGTACCAGACACAGCGGGCGCAGGGGGCGTGAGCAAGGATGCTTCAGACCTATCCAGTGGTTGATCTGCAACGTATCGCCGTACGGCTCCACGACGAGTTCACCGTGCTTTCCCATCGCTGCGTCGAACGCTGTGTCAACGACACCTGGAAGTGCGCCGAGCACCTCGGTTTCATGGCAACCCCCGGCCTGGTCGAACGCGTGGCCCGCGAACACCTGCAGGCGATGATCAAGTCCGCCCCGCCCTCCGGCCTCATCGCCCCACCGCGCGCCCACGGCCACGACCGGCTGGTTTAGCGGCCCCGGCCTGCGACCACCGCGGGCCGCGGCATCCATCCTCGGGCGCCCGGCGACCCGCGGCCCGAGGCACCCCGGCCCATGGTGCCGGTGCCCTAGGCTCTGTGGGGTGTCCGTACCGCCCCACCCAGACCAGCCCGATGATCCCGAATCGCCGGACCAGCCCGACCAGCCGGACTCCGGCGCCCTTCCCGACGCGGTTTTCGCCGAGATGCTGCGCGCCGCCCGCACGCTGCTCGCCACGCGCGATCCCCTCGACGCCGAGGTCGGTGTCAGCGAGATGCTCGGCTCGTGGTGGGGCCGCCGCGTGCCAGGTGTCGACATCGAACGCGTGCTGGGCGAGGGCCTGATCGCCCACGCCGCCGCATCGGGCACGCCGGCCGGCCTGGCCCTGCTCACCGGTATCTCGGTTCTGGGCACCACTGTGCGGCAGCGCGAGCTGGCCGAAAAGGGGGCCGCGGCCCTGGTCGACCTCGGGACCGCCCGCCCCGTCTGGGCCGAACCGATCGGGCGCGCCCGCCCTGTCGCCGCCTATCTCTCGGGCACCCGCTTCGGCGACACCGACGACATCATCACCACCTTCCGCTACGACAGCGCCGGCGCCGCCGACTCCGGCGAGCACGCGCTGATCGCGGTCGTCGACCACAACGCCGGCGGTGTGCTGCGCGACGCCTGGGTGAGCGCCAAGGTCGACAAGGTCCTGGCGCACTGCCGCGCCCGGGCCGAGAACGGCGACCCGATGCCGACCTTCCGCCAGATAAAACCGGAGCACGCCCGCGCGCTGCTGGAAGGCGCCATCCGGCAGACCGACCGGGCCGTCGCCGCCAACGCGGGAGGCCGGCAGCTCACCGGCGGCAAGGCGGCGGCCCACCACGCCCTGATCCGGTCCCGGATCCGCGTGCTGCCACGCGACCCGAAAACCCAGAACCGTTCCGCGCGCAGCCGCGACCGGCGGGCGATGCTCGCCGCGCGGTTCCTGGCCTCCGACTCCGCCGCCGAACTCTCCGACTCCTATGCCGCGAGCCGCTGTGTCGACCACATCATCGCCTACGGGTGCGACGCCGATTCCGACCGCCCACTGCGGGTCAGCCCGCGCAAGGTCGAGGCGTTCCTGCTGAGATGGCTGCCCCGGCGGGTGATCCTGCTCCCCGAGGAGCGCGAGGCGATGCCGCACGTGCTGGCCGCCTGGATCCGGTGGGCGGGTCCGCGCCACGGGCTGCCCGAGGTGGCGGTCAGCGCGACCCTCGACGCGCTCTGGGAGGCCACGTCCGCCTTCACCACCTCTTATCTGGACGTCTCGGCCTCCTTCGGGCTTCCGCCGGAGGTGGTGCGCCGGCTGCTGCCCGACGGCGACCTGTCCGCGCTGCCCCGGCGGATGTTCGCCTTCCCCCTGCTGACCAGCGAACTGCTCGCCGAATCCGAGGACGAGTTCGACCCCGCCACGCGCGAGGGCAGGCGCGCGCTGCTGCGGCTCGACCACTTCGGCGAGTACGACTCCCCCATCAAGCACAAGGGCAAGCACTCCACCGGCGATCCCGGCCCCGCCGCCGGCTCGGCCGCCACCGAGGAGGCGCTCGACGCGCACGAGCGGCTCGCCGAGCACCTGTGGAAGGGCGACCCGCCGGAGCTGTGGAACGCGGCCGAGCGCCTGCTGGACCGCGGGCACGAGCGCCCGGTGGTGCTGCGCACCCTCATGGAGGTCATCGGCGACGCCGAGCCCGGCGAGGACATCTCGGCCCGCCTCGAAGAGCTCTGAGTATCCGCCCGTAGTTGTGATCCGCTGTGGACACGGGTCCGCTCGGCGGCCTTGCCCGCGGCCGGGCGACGGGTGACCTGGACTGAAAAGCAGCAGCAACGGGCCGCGGGCGGCCGGGGCGCGCGGTCACCGGTCCCCGCCCACACAGGGGCGCACCGACCCTGCAGAAATGCCCAGATATCAAGGCTGAGACGGTCATTTCAACATGATCATCAACGGAAACCGGACATAACGCACGGACTGCCACCCTGCAATCCGACATAACGGACACACACTCGCGCCCGCCCGGACCGACCGCGGCCCTCGGTGCCGCTAACACACACTTCCTGAACAGGGCTTACTAGGGCTCAGGCCGGGTCCAGCATGCGGCCGCGCAGGGCGTCGATGGTGGGCTGTTCCAGGCCCAGGCCTGCCGTGACGTAGCCCTCGAAGGAGCCGAAGGCGTCGTCGACCTCGGCGAAAGCCGTTTCCAGATACGAGCGGCGGCACTCCACCATCGGCTCGATGAGGCCGAAATCGACGCCCGACCTCTCGGAGATACCGCGCATCGCCGCCCGGAGCTTGCCCAACCGGCCGTTGCTGGCGAGGTAGTCGGCGAAGACGGTCTCGCGCGGCACGTCCAGCAGCTCCAGCAGCAGCGCAGCCGCCCACCCCGTGCGGTCCTTGCCTGCGGTGCAGTGGATGACGGTCGGGCCTGCGCCCGCCGCGATGCGCCGGACCATCTCGGCGTACCCGGCGCGGGCGTCCTCACCGGTGACGAGGATCCGGTTGACCTCGTGCATGAAACGGTCCGCTCCGCCGTCGCCGAAGACGCTTTCGGCCCGTGCGGGGTCGGTGAGGACCTCCACCAGGTCGGCACCGGTGGAGTGGTCGCCCTGCACGTCCAGCACGACATGGTCGGCGCCTTCGGGCAGCCGGTCGGCGTTGGTCTCGCGTTCGAAGACCGTGCGCAGGTCGATGACCTGTCGGATACCGAGATCGCGCAGCACCTGCCGGCCGGGGCCGTCCAAGCGGTCGAGCGCATCGGAGCGGTAGGCGACACCGCTGCACACGCGCTCGCCGCCGCGGGTCCGGTACCCGCCGAGGTCGCGGAAGTTGGGCGCGGTGGGGAGCAGGCCCGGTGCTTCGTTCGTCACGGGCGCGACGATACCGGGCACCGTCCCGCCCGTCCGCGCCGCCCTCGCGGGCCGCGCAGATCGCGCAGCCCGCGTACGGACCCGCGGCGGGCGCTCAGCCCGCCGGCTGGGAGCCGAGCAGCGCCGGGATCTGCTCGCTGGCCTCCTTGACGTCCTTGACCGTGTCCACGCCCCGCCAGAACCCGTCGATCCGGTATCCGAAAAGGCGGCCCTGGGCGGCCAGTTCGGGGAAGGTGCTGGACTCGTGGTCGCCCTTGGCCGGCAGCAGTTCGGTGATGGAGTGCTCGAACAAGTAGACGCCGGCGTTGATCCAGAACGGCAGCATGGGGCTCTGGGTGAACCCTTCGATGGCGCCGTCGCCGGTGACGTCGACGATCCCCCAACTGGTCTGGTACTGGGCAAGGGCGAGAGTGGCCACCCCGCCCTTGCCGCGGTGGAAGCCGGTGAACTCGTCCAGCGGGAACCAGGTCAGCACGTCGCCGTTGAGCGCGAAGTAGGGCGCTGCGGAATCGTGCAGCCCGGTGGCCGCGTACCGCAGCGCACCGCCGCGGCCGAGCGGCTCGTCCTCGACCAGCAGTGTGGTCTCGGGGCCTGCGGGATGGTCCTCCAGGTGCTCGCGCAGCACCTCGGCCTTGTAACCGCAGGAGACGACGACGTGCTCGACTCCGTGCCCGGCGAGCCATTCCAACTGGTAGTCGATGATCGGGCGGTCGGCGACCTCGACCATGGCCTTGGGGCGGGTGTCGGTGTAAGGGCGCAGCCGGGTCGCCTGGCCGCCGGCGAGGATAACGGCCTGGCGTACGGGGGCGTTGGGTCCACTCATGGCCCGGACACTAGCAGCAGACGCCCCGGGCGGAACGTGGCCGGGATCTCAGGCGGTACCCCGGTCCGGTCCGGGCTCAGCGCCGGCGGGCCGCGGACTCGGCAGCGGCTTCAGCGCTGCGTGGCCTCGTCGTAGGCCTGGCGCACGTCGTCGCTGGTGACAAGGGTCAGCTCGGCGGCGGTCGCGCTTTCGCCCAGTTCGTCGGCCACCCGCACGTCGCGGTGCGAGCACGCCTTCTCGAACAGGGAGCGGGCAAAGCGGCCGTTGCCCAGTTCGTCGATCCATCCCTCGCCGCACACGTAGCCGAAGATCCGCTGCAGGTCCTCGCGGGCGGAGCCGTCGAAGGCGTCGCCGGTGCGTTCGGCCGCGGCCTCGGCGATCTCGGTGAGCTCCTCGGCCGTGTAGCTGGGGAAGGCGACGCGGATGTTGAACCGCGAGGACAGCCCGGCGTTGCTGGCCAGGAACCGGTCCATTTCGGCGGGATAGCCCGCCAGCACGATCACCAGGCGCGAGCGGTCGTCCTCGGCGCGCTTGAGCAGGGTCTGAATCGCTTCGGCGCCGAAGGCGTCGCCACCGCTGTAGCCGGGGTTGGCCAGCGCGTAGGCCTCGTCGACGAACAGCACCCCGCCCAGCGCACGGTCGACCAGCTTGTTGGTCTTGATCGCGGTGGCGCCCAGGTGTTCGCCGACCAGATCCGAGCGCTGGGCCTCGACGACGTCGGCGCGGCCGAGCAGCCCCAGCGCGGCGAAGACACGGCCGAGGACGCGCGCCACTGTCGTCTTTCCGGTGCCGGGCGGTCCGGAGAACACGAAGTGCCGCATGGGCGGGTGGTTGCGCAGCCCTTGCTCTTCGCGCAGTTTGGCCATCTGCAGTTGGGCCACCAGCGAACGGACCTGGCGTTTGACCGGCTCCAAGCCGATCATGGCGTCGAGCTCGGCCAGGGCCTCATCGATGTCGGGGGTGTCGCCCAGCCCGGGCAGGCGCGCGGTCAGCCCGTCGAAGGCGGTGGCGATGTCGGATGCGCGCACGGTCACCAGGTCTTCGGGGCCGGGCGGGTGTTCGGGACCGCCCGAGGTGACCACGCGGACGTCGCGCGCCTCGGCGGCCTTTTCGACCAGCGAGCGCACGAAACGCCCGTTGCCCAGGTCGTCGATGGCGCCGCGCTGCACCGCCTGGTCGAAACGGCGGCGCAGGGCCGGGCGGGCCTGGTCGTCGAGGAGGTCGCCGCGCTGCTCGACCAGGATCTCGGCGATGCGCTGCAGCTCGTCGGCGCTGTAGCTGGGGAAGCTGATGCGGGTGGCGAAGCGCGAGGCCAAACCGGTGTTGGAGGCCAGGAACCGGTCCATTTCAGACTCGTAGCCGGCGAGGATGATCACCACCCGGTCGCGGTCGTCCTCGGCGCGCTTGAGCAGGGTCTGCACGGCCTCGTTACCGAACCGGTCGGGTTGGCCGTCGCCGTCGTTGACCAGCGAGTAAGCCTCGTCGATGAACAGCACCCCGCCCAGCGCACGGTCGACCAGCTCGTTGGTCTTGATCGCGGTGGCGCCCAGGTACTCCCCCACCAGGTCGGCGCGCTGGGCTTCGATCACCCGGGGGGTCGGCAGCAGCCCGAAGGAGTGGAAGACGGTGGCCAGGGTGCGGGCGACACTGGTCTTGCCGGTTCCGGGAGGTCCGGAGAACACCAGGTGGCGCAGCGGACGGTCGACCGAGTAGCCGGCGTCGGCGCGCAGGCGGGCGGCCTCGATGGAGGCGGCGATCGCGCGCACCTGCTGCTTGACCGGGTCCAAGCCGATCATGTTCTCCAGCTCGGCCAGTGCCTCGCCGACGGGGACGGTGGCGGACGCTGCGTCCGTGTCCGTGTCCTCGCCGCGGCCCGGGCGGGCGCGCCCGCCCTCGCTCGCGCGCTGGCGCGCCGGGGCGGCAGCGGGTGCGGCGCCGCGCACGCCTCCTTCGCGCGCGGGTGCGGACAGGTCGCTCATGGTGCGGCGCAACCGGTGCGCCGCCAGCGCCCGCCACAGCAGCGCCAGCCCGGCGGCTGCGGCGGCGCAGAGCACCCCCAGCGCGGGCGGAGCCGATCCGGCCAGCATGCCGGCCAGCGCCACGCCCAGGCCGACGATCAGCCCGATCAGCAGTGCGAGCAGCGTGGTGTGCCAGACCGGGAAGGCGGTGATGCGGGTGGCGGCGAACGAAACCAGCAGCGGCAGCAGCGGCAGGAGCAGCAGCACCGAGGCGTCGGCGACCCGGATCGGGATGAGGAACAGGGTGTAGGCCAGCATCAGCCAGCCGATGCTGATCAGCGCGGTGGCGACGGCGTCGCTGGAGCGCATCAGGGCGGCGAAGACCAGCAGGACGGCCACTGCCGCGCCCATGGTCGTCAGCACCGGCCCGCCCAGGATGAGCGCCGCGGCGGCCAACACGGTGACGGCGACCAGGCCCGCGATCAGGCGGGTGCGCAGGGCGTAGCCGTAGTAGACGGCGCGCAGGCGGTTCAGGGCGGAGGCGCGCCGGGGCGGATCGGTGGTGCGGGAACGTTCGTCGCGCGGCATCCCTGTCCCTTCCTTGCGTAGCGGATCGGCGGCGGTATCGCGGCCCGGTGGCCATTGCGGCTGTGGTGGCTCGTGCGGCTGTTGCCGCTTTGGGGCTCTGGGGTTCCGGTCGCCCGGTGACCCTGGTGGCTCTTGCAGCGGGGACCGCGCTGCCGCCGGCCGACGGGGTTGCCCGCCCGGGAAAGGTACGCCCGGTGCGGAAAAGCCGGGGCGCCGCGCCGGCCGGCCTACAGCAGCGGTATCTGGCCGCCGGGGTCGGGGCGCTGCTTGCGCAGGTGCCGCCACGCGGGCAGATCGTCCAGATAGGACCAGGTCATGCGGTGGTGGGGGGTGGGTCCGTGCTCGGCCAGGGCTGCGCGGTGCACGGGCGAGGGGTAGCCCACGCAGGTGTCGAAGCCGAAGGCGGGGAAGTCGGGGTGGACCCCGGCCATGAAGGTGTCGCGGTGCACTTTGGCCAGGACCGAGGCCGCGGCAACGGGGATGCTGGACAGGTCGGCCTGGACCAGGGTGCGCACCTGCCAGGGGGCGCCCAGGTAGTCGTGCTTGCCGTCGAGGACAACGGTGTCGGGCCGGGTCTGCAGGCCCTCAAGTGCGCGGGTGGCTGCCAGGCGCAGCGCCCGGGTCATGCCCAGTTCGTCGATCTCGCCCGGGTCGGCGCTGCCGATGGCGTGGTCGCGCACCCAGGGCCGCAGCAGTGCGGCCATGGCGGTGCGCCGCTGGGGGGTGAGCTTTTTGGAGTCGGTGAGTCCTTCGGGGGCCGCGGTGGAGTCGGTGACCGCGGCGCAGACGACGACCGGTCCCGCCCATGCGCCCCGGCCGACCTCGTCGACTCCGGCGACGGTCACGGCGCCGCCGGCCTGGAGTTCGTGTTCCAGGTCGTGGGTTGGCACGGGTGGGCGTTCGCTGCCGGACGCGGAGGGGGTGCGGGCCGCGCCGGCCGCCGTTGCGGGGATCGAGGAGGTCTCAGCCACGGGCTCAAGCCTAGAGGTTCGACGTGCGCGGGCACACCTTTGCGGCGCGATGCGGCAGGGGTTTTCGGCGGACCACCGCGTGTTACGCACCACCACTCCTTGTTGCGGTATGTAGTTTCCGTATAACTCCGGGTAGCAACGGAGGACGGCCGCTGAGGAAGGATGCATGGGGCTGAGTGGAACAGAGGGCGGCGGTGGTCCGCGCACCCGGACCGGCCGCCGCTCCGGGCAACCGCAACCGGTGGCGGCCGGGCGGCGGCGCTCGGGTGCCTACGCTGCGGTGCCCGGCGCCGCCACCCAGGGGCCGCCCGGGCCGCCCGCCGGCGCT
>NZ_BAAGYZ010000037.1:0-4264 GCF_054778995.1 Streptomonospora sediminis | reverse complement strand
GTTTCTACTGGGGACAAGGGTCTCGACAACCTTCATTGTCCCAGTTCAGAAGCACCTTTCGCGTGTCCAGAGGGGTCTGCGGTCACGCCCGCCGTGAAAGCCCGAGGCTAACTCCGGCGTCGGCACCGCGTGGTCCGGATCGTCCAACCACACCCGCGACCCCTCCGCGGTCACCGTCAGACCGAACCTCTGATGGTCCGGCCGGCCCGCCGAAACCCACCAGGTGTCGGCCGCCTCCAGTTCGGCGAACAGCCGGCGCGGTCCGTGCTCGCGTACCTCGTACTCGCCGCCGCTTTCCGGGGTGACGCGCCACGATGCCCACGACCCTGACCCCGGGTCCATCAGGTAGATGGTGAACTTCGGATTGCCGTCGATGTCGTCGTCGAACACCAGCAGGTCCTTCATCCCCGGCACCCGCAGGCCGATCGCGAAGGATGCGTCGAAGTCACCGACCGGCTCGTAGGGGTGCAGGTCCGTGGCGCTGGTGGTGTACTCGTGCTCCGGGCGGACGACCCGGTCGTGGAGGGTGCCGTGCGGTGTGCGCTGGCCGCGCACCCACATGAAACCCGCGTTTCCGCCGAACGGTCCTGCCGCGCTGCGCCCGTCCGCGGCGACGGCCAACCGGACCAGCGTGCCGTTGTGGAACGACGTCCCCCACGGCGTCACGATCCGCCCGCCCGGGCGGGTCTGTTCCACCCACGCCCACGGGACCCGCTGCACAGCGGCCGTCGACACGATCCGGTCGTACGGGGCGCCGGCCGGGTGCCCTTCCGTGCCGTCGCCGGTGACGACTTCCATCGGCCGACCCGCCGCCGCAGCGGTGGCGCGCGCGGTTTCGGCCAGGCCCGCATCGACCTCGACCGTGGTCACGTTTTCGGCGCCGGCGATCGCCCAGATCAGCGCCGCGTTCCAGCCCGTGCCGGTACCGACCTCCAGAACCCGGTGCCCAGGAGCGAGGTCGGCGGCCTCCAGCATCTCAACGACGATCGAGGGCATCGACGCCGAAGAGGTGACGTACCCGCAGCCGGTACCGGCGCCATCGTCGAGCTGGGTGATCAGCGGCCGGTCCTCGTAGCACGCAGCCATCCACCGGTCGGGGTCGTCGGTGCGGCGCAGCGGGGCCGGGTCGTCTCCGCCGCCGATCCATACCGTCGCGGGGATGAACAGGTGGCGGGGAACGGCCGCGAGCAGGTCCCGCCACGCCGCAGGGAGATCCGCGGCGAGGCGGGCCTGCAGGTCGACCGGTGCGGTCACTTGCCGCCCTCGTCGCGTTCGTGCCTGCCGCCGCCGCTGCCACCATCATCGGGCGAAGGGGGCGGTACAGGCCGGTCGGGTTTGTGGCCGTCGCTATCCGAGGTGTCCGTGCGCTTAGCCAACAGGGCCTCCCGGCTACGGTGGATCGATACCACGACGGTGACCCTGGGTGATCGCTTTGTCAGTAGAGCGGCCGGGGTTGGCCGGGAGCGGACGGGCCGTCCCCCTGGGCGATGGGATTCGCTCTTGGTGCTTGATCCGGCACCGCGCCGGCGCGCAAGGCCCGCGGTAGGGTGCCGGTGCCGTTGGAACCATGGGAGGGATCCGCATGCCGATCGCCACCACCGACGACGGATACCGGCTGTGGTACGACGCCGCAGGGTCCGGTCCGGCGCTGGTGTTTCCTGCACGGTTCCGCGGTGAGTTCGCGGCGCTGGCCGGTGCCCTGGCGGACCGGTACCGCGTCGTCCGCTACAAACCGCGCCGCCTCGTCGGAATGATGGAACGGGAGGAGGAGGCCGCCGCCGGCCCCGAGGACCGGGCGGGCGGACCGTGGGAAGCCGCATCGCACACCGGCTACCCCCTCGACATGGAGATCTCCGACCTGCATACCGTCGCCGACGCGGCCGGTATTGGTGGCTTCGTGTTGGCCGGATACTCCGGCATGGCCGCGATGGCCGGTTTCCTCGTGCCTTTCAGCGACCGCGCGAAGGGCCTGCTGGCCGGCGGATTCCCGCTGCTGACCGGCTGCGCCTACTGGCTCGGCTGTGTCGAGGGCGCCCGCAGCGCCTACCTGCTCACCGGCGAGCAGGAGAAAGCCGACGGCCACCACGTCGACCGGTTGCTCTACCGCGAGTGGGACGAGCGCGACGACCGTGCGGCTCTGGCCGCGCTGCCGGGCCCGAAGATCCTGTGGTACGGAACCCGCGACTGCGAGCCGGAGTGCCGCATGTACGACTACGTCGGCGGCGCCGCCATCGCCCGCAATATCAACGAACGGACCGGTGAGCTGCGCGAACTCGGCTTCGAGGTGATCAGGTTCGACGGCTGCGACCACATCGGCGCCTTGGCCGAGACCGACCGGATCGCGCCGCCGCTGTCGGCCGCGCTGGCCGGAGCCGGGTGGTAGCCCGGGGCGGCGCCGGGAGCGGGCACGCTGCTCTGCCCCATTGCGACGGCGCCGCCGCCCGGCGCCGCGTACACGGCTGAGGCGCTACCGTCTGACAGGTGGCTTCCGAACCCCGATCGCAGACCGTGTCTGCCGCCCGCGGCCGCAATCCCGAGCGCCGCCGCGCCATCCTCGACGCCGCCGACCGCGTCATCCAACGCGACGGGCCCGACGCGTCGATGTCGGCCATCGCCGCCGAAGCCGATATCAGCAAGCCGATCCTTTACCGCCACTTCGGCGATAAAAGCGGGCTCTACCGCGCCCTCGCCCAGCGCCATGTCGACCCGCTGATGGAGCGGGTCAGCGCCGAGCTGCACACCGGCTCCTCGCTGCGCGTGCGCGCCCGTGCGACCGTCGGCGCCTACCTGGGGATGATCGGCGGCAACCTGAACCTGTACCGGTTCCTCATGGACCGCGCCACCTCCGAAGACCCCCGCACCCGCGGCGACCTGGGCATGATGGTGCGCCGGCTCGGCGAGGAGCTCGCCGGGGTGCTCGTGGACGACATGCTCGTCACCGGCTCCGTGCGCGCCCAGATCACGGCCCATGCGGTGGTGGGGATGGTCCAGGCGGCGGGCGAGTGGTGGCTGGAGCACCCCGAGGTCCCCGCCGAAGCCGTGACCGACGACCTGACCGCGGCGGTCGTCGGCGCCATCACCGGCACCGGGTCCGCCGACGGCGGCGGGGATACCGCCGGGCCGGCGGCCCCCTGAGCGGGGGCCGCCGGTGGCTATGCTGGCCCCGTGACGCACGGAAAACCGCCCACCAGCCATGATGTCGCGCGGTTGGCGGGGGTTTCCCAGTCGACCGTTTCGCTGGTCTTCCGCGGAGCCGCCAGCGGGCGCGTCGGCGAGCGCACCCAGCGGGCCGTCCTCGACGCCGCGCGCCGGCTCGGGTTCCGCCCCAACGCCGACGCCCGGCGGCTGCGGCTCGGCGGCCCCCGCATGGTGCTCATCGCCGTGCCCGACATCGTCAACCCGTTCTTCGCGCGGGTGTTCACCGGGGCGCGCGCCGCCGCCCGCGAGGCCGGGTTCCAGGTGGTCCTCTCGGTCCAACGCGACCTGGAGTCGGTCGCCGCCGATGTCGCCGGCCAGCAGGTCGACGCGGTGCTGGCGTGCTCGCTGGACGACGGCGGACACCCGCTGGGCGACGCCGTCCCCGCTGTTGTCCTGGACGCCGAACCGCCCGAGGGCCACGGCGCCGTACGGTTCGACATGGCCCCGGCCCTGACCGACCTGGTCGACCACTTGCACCGGCTGGGCCACCGCTCCATCGCCCACCTGCGCGCCGAGGTGGGCACCGCCACCTTCCGCGAGCGGGCCGAAGCGGTGGACGCCGCCTGTGCCGCCCGCGGAATGAGCCGCGTGCACGCGGACTCGGCGCTGGACCACCGGGCCGCCCGCGCGGCCGCCCGGACTCTGCTGGAAGAAGGCGGGCCGGGCGCCGCCGGCCGCGGGTTCACAGCAGTGGTCTGCGACGACGACGTGCTCGCCGTCGGGGTCTACAAGGCGGCCGGGGCCTGCGGGCTCGCGGTGCCCGGCGACCTCTCGGTGACCGGGATCGACAACGTCGACCTCTCCCTGGCGGTCTCACCGGAGCTGACGACCATCGACCTGCCCGGCGAGGAGCTGGGGGAGCGCGGCATGCGGCAGTTGGCCGCCGCGGTCGAGCGGGCGGCGGGCGGTGCCGATGCCGCCGCCGGCGACGCCGCCGCCGACGACGGCACCGGCACCGTCGCCGGGGAGCCCGCAGCGAGCGTGCGGCTGCCCGCACGGCTGCTCATCCGCGGGTCGACGGCTCCTCCTCCGGCGGCCCTTGCTGAGGGCCCTGCGCCCCGCGGCT
>NZ_BAAGYZ010000036.1:0-266859 GCF_054778995.1 Streptomonospora sediminis | reverse complement strand
CGGGACGTTCTACCAACCGCCGGTGGCCCGGGCGGCTTGACAATCCCATAGAAGCACCCCCCCCGGCCTTCGAGGTGGTCGGTCCGCTGTGTGCCCGGTCGCCGCCCGCTCTGCCCCCGTCGGTCCGTCGACGCCTGCCCCGAAACGGCGTCGCCGCGTCGTCGCAACCCCACCTGCACAGCTCCCGGCGCGGCTCCGGGACCTTCGTCTTGCCGACACGGACGATCGACCCTGGGATCCGGTGCCGCGAGCTGGTGACGTTGCAGAGGTCGGCCGGATGGCCGCGCCGGGGACGACTCCCGCCGTGCGGCGGGCAGCGGTTCAGGCGACGCAGAAGGGGTTCTACGTGACGAAGCAGTCGGACGGCGAAGCCGGGCGCGGCACCGAGAGCGGGACCGACCCGGGGTTGGACGGCCCGGTCACCGAAGCCCTCCTGCGGACCCGGCGGTTCCTGCGCCCCCGCGAAATCTCGGCGGACCTGCGCACGGCCCACCGCGCCGGCGGCCGCGACGCCGACACCTTCTACCGGGACCGGTGGAGCCACGACAAGGTGGTGCGCTCCACACACGGGGTCAACTGCACCGGCTCCTGCTCCTGGAAGGTCTACGTCAAAGACGGGATCATCACCTGGGAGGGCCAGCAGACCGACTACCCCTCCGTGGGCCCGGACCGGCCCGAGTACGAGCCGCGCGGCTGCCCCCGGGGAGCGGCGTTCTCCTGGTACACCTACTCGCCGACCCGGGTGCGCTACCCCTACGTGCGCGGGCTGCTGCTCCAGATGTACCGCGAGGCCAAACAGCGCACCGGCGACCCGGTCCTGGCCTGGGCCGAC
Organism: Streptomonospora sediminis; assembly: GCF_054778995.1. NCBI lineage: Bacteria > Bacillati > Actinomycetota > Actinomycetes > Streptosporangiales > Nocardiopsidaceae > Streptomonospora > Streptomonospora sediminis. Next base: position 266,027 of record NZ_BAAGYZ010000036.1, on the reverse strand, counting down.
ATCGTCTCCGATCCCGAGCGGTCCCACCGCTACAAGGCCGCCCGCGGCAAAGGCGGACTGGTGCGCGCCACCTGGGAGGAGGCGGTGGAGATGGCCGCCGCCGCCCACGTGCACACCGTCAAGGAGTTCGGCCCCGACCGGCTCGCCGGCTTCTCGCCCATCCCGGCGATGTCGATGGTCTCCCAGGCGGCCGGCTCCCGCTTCTACTCGCTCATCGGCGGGGCGATGCTCTCGTTCTACGACTGGTACGCCGACCTGCCCGTCGCCTCGCCGCAGGTCTTCGGCGACCAGACCGACGTGCCCGAATCTGGCGACTGGTGGGACGCGGGATACCTGATCATGTGGGGATCCAACGTTCCGGTCACCCGCACCCCGGATGCGCACTGGATGGCCGAGGCGCGCTACCGGGGACAGAAGGTGGTGGTCGTCTCCCCGGATTTCGCCGATAGCACCAAGTTCGCCGACGAGTGGCTGCCAGCCCAGCCCGGCACCGACGGGGCCCTGGCCATGGCAATGGGCCACGTGGTGCTCAAGGAGTTCTTCGTCGACCGAAACACGCCCTACTTCGACGACTACGTCAAGCGCTACACCGACCTGCCGTTCCTGGTGCGCCTCGATCGCGAGGGCGACTCCTACCGGCCGGGCAAGTTCCTCACCGCCGCCGACCTCGACGGCGCCGGCGGAACCGGTGAGGGCGCTGGCGAGAACACGCAGAGCAGCGAGCACGCTGCGTTCAAGACCGTGCTGATCGACCAGCGTACCGGCGATCCCGTCGTGCCCAACGGCTCGCTGGGCTTCCGCTACGGCGACGAGGGCGCCGGCAAGTGGAACCTCGCTCTCGGCGACACCACGCCGCTGCTCAGCCTCTACCGCGAGGGCGGTGAGACGGCGCCCCTGACCCTGCCCCGTTTCGACGGCCCCAGCGGCGGCGCAGAGACGACACACCGCGGCGTGCCCGTGCGCGAGGTCGGCGGGCACCTCGTCACCACGGTCTACGACCTGCTGCTGGCCCAGTACGGCGTCGGCCGCGACGGGCTACCGGGCACCTGGCCCAGCGGCTACGACGACCCCAGCCAGCCCTGCACCCCGGCCTGGCAGGAGGCCCTGACCGGAGTCGCGGCCGACAAGGCCGAGCGCATCGGCCGCGAGTTCGCCGCCAACGCCGAGGAGTCCCGCGGCCGCTCGATGATCATCATGGGTGCGGGAACCAACCACTGGTTCCACTCCGACACGATCTACCGGGCCTTCCTCACCCTGACGACGCTGACCGGCTGCCAGGGTGTCAACGGCGGCGGCTGGGCGCACTACGTCGGCCAGGAGAAGGTGCGCCCCGTCACCGGCTACACCCAACTCGCCGCGGCACTGGACTGGTCGCGCCCACCGCGCCAGATGGTGCAGACCGCGTACTGGTACCTGCACACCGATCAGTTCCGCTACGACGCCTTCGGCGCCGACACCCTCGCCGCGGCCGACAGCCGGGGCGCGCTCTCGGGCAAGTCCACCGCCGACGTGATCGCCCAGTCCGCACGCCTGGGGTGGATGCCCTCCTACCCGACCTTCGACCGCAACCCGCTGCAGCTCGCCGACGACGCCGAGAAAGCCGGCCTCCCGGTTTCGAAGTACGTCCCGCAGGAGCTCAAGGCGGGCCGGCTGCGGTTCGCCTGCGAGGACCCCGACGCCCCGAAGAACTTCCCGCGGGTGCTGACCGTGTGGCGCGCCAACCTGTTCGGCTGCTCGGCCAAGGGCAACGAGTACTTCCTCAAGCACCTGCTGGGCACGGACGCCTCCGTGCGGGCCGAGGAGACTGCGCCCGAGGCGCGCTCGGCCGACGTCGTCTGGCGCGACGAGGCCCCGGTCGGCAAGCTCGACCTGCTGCTGTCACTGGACTTCCGGATGACCAGCACCACCGTCTTCTCCGACATCGTGCTGCCGGCGGCTACCTGGTACGAGAAGCACGATCTCAACACCACCGACATGCACCCCTTCGTGCACCCGTTCAACCCGGCCATCGCGCCGCCGTGGCAGACGCGCACCGACTTCGCCGCCTTCGCCGCCCTCGGGCGCGCCTTCAGCCGGCTGGCGGCGGACCATCTAGGGGTGCGCACGGACGTCGTCGCGGCGCCGCTAGCCCACGACACGCCCGACGAGCTGGCCACCCCGCACGGGCGGGTGCGCGACTGGAAGACCGGCGAATGCGAGCCGGTCCCCGGATCGACCATGCCCAAGCTCGTGGAGGTCGAGCGGGACTACCCCGCTGTCGCCGCCAAAATGGGGGCGCTCGGCCCGCTGCTGGAGCGGGCGGGAGCGACCACCAAGGGCGTGACCTTCGACGTCACCCGGGAGGTGGACTACCTCGCCCGCAAGAACGGGACCGTGCGCGGCGGTCCGGCCGACGGGCGCCCGGCCCTGTCTCGCGACGTCCACATGTGCGAAGCGATCCTGGCGCTGTCGGGAACCACCAACGGGCACCTGGCCACCCAAGGGTTCCGCGCCCTGGAAGAGCGCACCGGAACCCCGATGGCCGACCTCGCCGCCGAGCACGAAGGCAAGCAGATCACCTTCGCCGACGTCCAGGCCGCACCGGTCCCCGTCATCACCTCACCCGAGTGGTCCGGCAGCGAGAGCGGAGGACGCCGCTACTCCCCGTTCACCGTCAACGTCGAGCGCGATAAGCCCTGGCACACCCTGACCGGACGCCAACACCTGTTCCTCGACCACGACTGGATGGCTGAAATGGGAGAGTGCCTGCCCGTTTACCGGCCGCCGCTGGACATGACCGCCCTGTTCGACGAGCCCCCACTCGGCCACACCGGCGAGCTCGGCGTCACCGTGCGGTATCTGACCCCGCACAACAAGTGGTCGATCCACTCCGAGTACCAGGACAACTTGCTGATGCTGAGCCTGTCCCGCGGCGGGCCGACGATCTGGATGAGCGTGGCCGACGCCGCCAAGGTCGGGGTGTCCGACAACGAGTGGATCGAGGCGGTCAACCGCAACGGCGTGGTGGTGGCCCGCGCGATCGTCTCGCACCGGATGCCCGAGGGGACCGTGTACATGTACCACGCCCAGGACCGACTGATCGACGTCCCCAGATCGGAGACCTCGGGCAAGCGCGGCGGGATCCACAACTCCGCCACGCGCCTGCTCATCAAGCCGAGCCACCTCATCGGCGGCTACGCCCAGCTCTCCTTCGCCTTCAACTACCTCGGCCCCACCGGCAACCAGCGCGACGAGGTGACCGTGATCCGCCGGCGCTCCCAGGAGGTGCAGTACTGATGCGCGTCATGGCCCAAATGGCGATGGTGATGAACCTCGACAAGTGCATCGGCTGCCACACGTGCTCGGTCACGTGCAAGCAGACGTGGACCAACCGCAGCGGCATGGAGTACGTCTGGTTCAACAACGTCGAGACCCGCCCCGGGCAGGGCTACCCCCGCACCTATGAGGACCAGGAACGCTGGCAGGGCGGCTGGAAGCTGGACAAGCGGGGCCGGCTCAAGCTCAAGTCGGGGAGCCGGCTGAAGAACCTCATGACCATCTTCTCCAGCCCCAAGATGCCCTCCATCCAGGACTACTACGAGCCCTGGACCTACGACTACGAGACCCTGACCAACGCCCCCTTGCAGGAGCACACCCCGGTCGCCCGGCCGAAGTCGCTGATCACAGGCAAGGAGATGAGCATCTCCTGGAGCGCCAACTGGGACGACGATCTGGCGGGCAGTACCGAGCTCGCACCGGCGGATCCGGTGCTGCAGAAGGTCTCGGACAAGGTCAAGCTCGAATTCGAGCAGACCTTCATGTTCTACCTCCCCCGGATCTGCGAGCACTGCCTCAACCCTTCGTGCGCCGCGTCCTGCCCCTCGGGGGCCATCTACAAGCGCAGTGAGGACGGCATCGTCCTGGTCGACCAGGACACCTGCCGCGGCTGGCGCAAATGCGTCACCGGCTGCCCCTACAAGAAGATCTACTTCAACCACCGCACCGGAAAAGCCGAGAAGTGCACCTTCTGCTTCCCCCGGATCGAGGTGGGGCTGCCCACCGTGTGCGCCGAGACCTGCGTGGGGCGACTGCGCTACATCGGCCTGGTGCTCTACGACGCCGACGCGGTCCTCGAGGCGGCCTCCGTCGAGGACGAACACGAGCTGCTCGACGCCCAGCGCAGCGTCCTGCTGGATCCGAACGACCCCGAGGTGATCCGCGAGGCCGAGCACGCCGGCATTCCCCACGACTGGGTCGAGGCCGCCCAGCGCTCGCCCATCTGGTCGCTGATCAACCGCTACGAGGTGGCGCTGCCGCTGCATCCGGAGTACCGCACCATGCCCATGGTCTGGTACATCCCGCCGCTGTCGCCGGTCGTCGACGTCGTCTCCGACACCGGAGAGGACGGCGAGAACAGCGACAACCTCTTCGCGGCCATCGAGCACCTGCGCATCCCGGTGGAGTACCTCGCCGAGCTGTTCACCGCGGGAGACACGGCCCCGGTCACCGCCGTGCTCAAGCGCCTGGCCGCGATGCGCTCCTACATGCGCGACATCAACCTCGGCCGCGAGCCCGACGAGTCCATCCCCGCCGCCGTCGGCATGGAGGGCGAGCAGATCTACGACATGTACCGGCTGCTCGCGCTGGCCAAGTACGAGGAACGCTACGTCATCCCGCCCGTCCACGCCGAGGAGGCGCACAGCCTGGAGGAGCTCGCCACCGAATGCAGCCTCGACTACGAGGGCGGTCCTGGAATGGGGGGCTGGGGCCCCTTCGGCGAGGGCTCCGGAGGAACGACACCGATCGCCGTGGAGAACTTCCAGGCGCTCAAGCAGCGCCAGACCACCAACACCCTCGCCGACCCCGAGGACAAGGAGAAACGCGTCAACCTGCTCAACTGGGACGGCAAGGGGCGCCCCGAAGGACTGTTCCCGCCCGAGCCCGGCAATGCGCGCGGCGCCCTGGAGCGCATGGACGGCACCGACCCCGGCGGCGAGACGGCCCCCAAGCCATGAGCCGCATCCTGCGTGCCCTGCGCCGCCAGCCGATCTCCCAGCGCCAGCGTGCGCTGACCCATCGGATCGCCGCTCTGGTACTAGACTACCCCGATGAGGGGCTCGTCGCCGATCTCCCGAAGCTGCGTACCGCGGCGGCGGAGCTGCCCGCACCCGTGCGCGGGCACCTCGGCGGGACGCTGGAGCACCTGGAGCGGACACCGCGGCCGAGCCTGGCCGAGGAGTACGTGGAAACGTTCGACCTGCGCCGCCGCTCCTGCCTGTACCTGACCTATTACGCCTACGGCGACACCCGCAAGCGCGGTACCGCCCTGCTCGGATTCACCCACGCCTACCGCGCCTCGGGCTTCGACCTCGACGCTGAGGAACTTCCCGACCACCTGTGCGTCGTGCTGGAGTTCGCCGCCACCGTCGACCCCGATGCGGGCGGGCGCCTGCTCGTCCAGCACCGGGCGGGACTGGAGCTGCTGCACCTGGCCCTCATCGACGACGGATCGCCGTATGCGGGCGCGCTGTCGGCCGTGAGCGCCACCCTGCCGCCGCTGACCGAGCGCCTGCGCGACGCCGTGGCCCGCCTGGCCGCCGAAGGGCCGCCGGGCGAGGAGGTCGGCCTCGAACCGTTCGGACCGCCGCACGACATGGAAGCGCGCTCATGACCACCACGCTCGACCTCGTCCTGTGGGTCGTCGTCCCCTACGCCTGCCTGGCGGTCTTCATCGTCGGCCACTACTGGCGCTACCGCTACGACAAGTTCGGCTGGACCACCCTCTCCTCCCAGCTGTATGAGAGCCGCCTGCTGCGCTGGGGCAGTCCGCTGTTCCACTTCGGCATCCTGGCGGTGTTCCTCGGCCACGTCATGGGATTGGGCATCCCCAAGAGCTGGACCGCGGCGGTCGGCGTCTCCGAAACGCTGTACCACGTTATGGCCGTGGGCATCGGGGCGGTGGCCGGCTTCTGCACCGTCGTGGGCATGGCCATCCTCATCTACCGGCGCCGCACCGTCGGCCCGGTCTTCAGCGCCACCACGCGCATGGACAAGTTGATGTACCTAGTCCTGGCGGTGGTGATCCTGCTGGGGCTGGCCAACACCGTGGTCGGCAACATCATTGACCACTACGACTATCGCGACGGGGTCTCGGTGTGGTTTCGCGGGATCTTCCTCTTCGACCTGCACCCCGAGCTGATGGCCCAAGCCCCGTTCACATTCCAGGCCCACGGGCTGACGGCGATGCTGCTGTTCGCGCTGTGGCCCTTCACCCGGCTCGTGCACGTGTTCAGCGTGCCCATCGGCTACCTGTGGCGCCCCTACATCGTCTACCGCAGCCGCGATCAGCGACTCGGCGGCCAGGCTCCGCGCCGCGGCTGGGACCGCGTGGGCGCACGGTACCGCCGATGAACACCTTGCGCGGCCACGCTCACCGGCCGGTGGCCGCGGGCTCCCGGCGAGCCCGGCCCCTCTTCTGGCCGCGCCCGGCGACGAACGACCCGGAGGTAGACGACGATGAGTACCGAAGCGGGGCGGTCCGCTTCCCCAGGAGGCTCGGCCGGGGCGAACCTCGCGCTGGCCACAGCCGCGTTCACCCTGCTGTTCTGGGCCTGGAACCTGGTCGGACCGCTGGCACCGGCCTATAGCCAGCGGCTGGATCTGACACCGACCCAGACATCGGTGCTGATCGCCTTCCCCGTACTGGTCGGCTCGCTGGGGCGCATACCCGTGGGCGCCCTCACCGACCGCTACGGCGGGCGGCTGATGATGGCCGCGATCTGCTTCATCACCATCCTGCCCGTCCTGCTGCTCGGATTCCTCGGGGATTCGTTCACGGCGCTGCTGGGACTAGGCTTCATCCTGGGGGTGGCGGGGACCTCGTTCGCCGTGGGCATCCCCTTCGTGGGGGCGTGGCACCGACCCGAGCGGCGCGGCTTCGCCACCGGCGTCTTCGGCGCCGGCATGGGCGGCACCGCACTGTCGGCGTTTTTCACTCCCTACCTCGCCGAGATGCTCGGAATCGCGGCGACCCACGTCTGCATGGCCGCGGCCCTGGCCGCGATGGGGATCGTCATGCTCCTCTTCAGCAGCAACCCGCCACAGTGGCGGCCCAGCGCTGCTCCGGTGCTACCGCGGATGAAAGAGGCGCTCGGCATCAAGGCCACCTGGCAGAACATGCTGCTGTACGCGATCGCCTTCGGCGGATTCGTGGCGTTCTCCACATATCTGCCGACCCTGCTGAACACCGCTTACGATTTCGCCCAGACCGAAGCCGGGCTGCGAACGGCGGGATTCTCGCTCACGGCCGTCCTCGCCCGCCCCCTGGGCGGGGTGCTGTCGGACCGGATCGGTCCCGTTCGGGTTTGCCAGATCTCTTTCGTCGGCACCGCCGTCATGGCCGTCGCCCTGGCCTTCCAGCCTCCCGTGGAGATTCCCGCCGGGACCGTCTTCGTGCTGATGGCACTGGCTCTGGGACTAGGTACCGGCGGTGTCTTCGCGCTCGTCGCCCGGCTCGTGGAGCCCGCGCGCGTCGGCACGGTCACGGGCATGGTGGGAGCCGCCGGCGGGCTCGGCGGCTACTTCCCGCCCATGGTGATGGGGGCCGTGCTGGAATTGACCGGTGCCTACACCATCGGGTTCATCCTGCTGGCCTGCGCGGCGCTGGCCGTGGCGCTGTACACCACCCGCGCATTCCGCGGCGTGCAGGGCCGGGTGTCCAGCGTCTGAGGAACCGCGACTCGTACACCGATCCAGGTCGAGGCCTGGAACCGGGTAGTGAAGCACTGGAGCGACGACGGCGCTCGGCCGACCGGAGGCGAGGTCGCCGCAGACTTCGGCCGAGAGCACCAGTGAGGGAGATCGGTCAAGGAAGCGAACGTCGGAGCGGTCAAGCTCGTCTACGTGTATCGGCCAAGGCGAACCGTGCCTGCGCGGTCGGCGCCGTCATGGCCATGGGGTGATCACCATAGGCGAAGACTGGGGCACGACGTGATCGCGAACGGCCGCGCGGCGGCTCCCGCGGCTCGGTCCGGGAATGCGCGACCGCGCCCGCGAGGTCCTAGCCCGTACGGGTAAGGACATGAACATCAGGCGCGTGCACGGCGTATGAAGGCCGGTGGACGGGAGAGCGGGACCAAGCGGCCGAGGGAGCAGAGCGTCGCCCACGACAGAGGGGGTGCCGATGATGCCGGACTCTCCACGCCCGGACCCGGGGGCCGCTGGCCCGGGCCCCGCGACGGAGGTCTCGGATCCCAGCGAACCGGAGGACCGGTCGGCAGCGATGCCGACCCTCGTCCTATTCAGCTTGTGCCTGCTGGGCCTTGTTGCCGGCGGCGCTGTGTGGCCCTTCGCCCCGCCGATTGCGCGCGCCCTGTGGTTGGCCGCCACCGCGACCGCGCTGGTGCCGGCCGTGTGGTGGCTGGTCGAGGGGATACGGGCACGGAGCGGAGCCACCGACGTCATCGCCGCACTGGCGCTCGTCGGTACCGTCGCCGTGCAGGAGTACCTGGCCGGCGCGGTCATCGCGGTGATGCTCACCGGTGGCCGGATGCTGGAGCGCCACGCTGAGGGCCGGGCGCGGCGCGACCTGGGTGCGCTGCTGTCGCGCGCGCCCCGAACCGCCCACCGGCGGGAGAGTGGAGGGCTCGCCACAGTCGACGTGGCCGAGGTGCGCCCGGGCGATCTGCTGCTGGTCCGCTCGGGCGAGGTGGTGCCGGTCGACGGCCGGGTCCAGGGGCTGGACGCGCACCGGGACTTGCCCGGCGCCGCAGGGGAGGAACCGCAGCGGGGGACGGAGGGCGCGAGCGGCGCGGTCGCCCTCCTTGACGAATCCGCCGTGACCGGCGAGCCGCTGCCGGTCGAGCGTCCCGCTGGGGACAGTGCCGCCAGCGGCACTGTCAACGCCGGGGACCCTTTCACCCTCCGGGCCGACGCCGACGCGGAGACGAGTACCTACGCCGGCATCGTCCGCCTGGCGCGCGAGGCACGCGCGCGCAGCGCTCCCTTCGTTCGCATGGCCGACCGCTACGCTGTGCTCCTGCTGCCCGTCACCCTGATCCTGGCCGGCGCCGCATGGCTGCTATCGGCGGATCCGACCCGGGCGGTTGCGGTACTGGTGGTGGCGACCCCCTGCCCGCTGATCCTCGCCGCCCCCATCGCTTTCACCGGCGGGCTCTCCCGGGCGGCGCGCCGCGGGGTGATCGTCAAAGGCGGGGGTGCACTCGAACGCCTCGCCCGTGCCCGGGTCCTGCTCTTCGACAAGACGGGAACGGTGACAGCCGGTCGGCCTCGGCTCAGCGGGGTGGAGATCGGGCCGGAGGCCCCGTCGACCGAGGAGGAGGTGCTCCGCCTCGCGGCGTCGCTCGACCAGGCATCGGCACATGTGCTGGCGTCGGCCATCGTCGCCTCCGCGACGGATGCGGGCGTAGCGCTGGAGTTGCCCGACGGCGTGTCGGAGGTCCCGGGCCAAGGCGTGCGGGGGCGAGTGCACGGCCGCGAAGTCGCGGTCGGCAAGCTCCCGTGGGTGATGGCCGGCCGGCCGCCGCCGAGCTGGGTCCACGACGTCCGCGGCGACGCCGCCACGGCCGGGGTGACGAGCGTATTCGTGGCGGTCGACGGAGACATCGCCGGGGCGCTGCTGCTGGACGACCCGCTGCGCCGCGACGCCCCGCGGACCCTCCGGCTGCTGCACCGGGCCGGAGTCGACCGGGCCGTGATGCTGACCGGAGACCGCGCCGACGTCGCCGGGCCGATCGGCGACCTCGTCGGGGCCGACGAGGTCCGCGCCGAGCAGACGCCCGAGGACAAGGTCGCCTTTGTGCGCCGTGAGAGCGAACGGGCGGCCACCGTCATGGTGGGCGACGGTGTCAACGACGCGCCGGCCTTGGCCGGCGCCGGCGTCGGGGTCGCGCTGGGCGCGCGCGGCGCCGCTGCGTCGTCCCAGGCCGCCGACGTCGTCATCACGGTGGACCGGCTGGAGCGTCTGGCCGAAGCCATGACGATCGCCCGCAGGTCACGCAGCATCGCCCGGCAGAGCGCCCTGGCCGGTATGGGGATGTCGCTGGTGGCCATGCTGGTCGCCGCCGCCGGATGGTTGCCGCCCGCGGCCGGGGCCCTATTGCAGGAGGGCATCGACGTCGCCGTGATCGCCAACGCGCTGCGCTCCTTGGGCGGGCCCGCGGATGGAGGAACAGTGCCGCGCTTGACCGGTGACAGCGCCGAACTCGTCCGCCGCCTCGACGAGGAGCACCGCCGGTTGCGGCCGCGTGTGCGCCGGCTGCCGCACCTGGCCGGTGCGGTCGCCGGATCAGAGGGGGTCCCGCCCGTCGCCGCCGCACTCGACGAGATCGACGCGTTCGTTCGCGACCTGGCCGAGCACGAGCGCGACGACGAGCGGCTGCTCTACCCTGAGGTGGCCAAAGTCCTCGGTGGCCGGGATCCGACCGGAACGATGAGCCGGGCGCATGCCGACATCTCGGCCCGGCTGCGCCGGATCCGTGAGCTGACCGCACGGCTGCGCGCGAAAGCGGTGACTGCGCCGGCTCGGCAGGCGACGGCGCGGCGGGAGCTGGAAAGGGAGTTGGTGGAGCTGCACGCGCTCCTTGAGCTGCACTTCGCGCAGGAAGAGGAGGGCTACCATTCCCTTGCCGAGGAGGACGCCCCGCGGCGGGAACGTTGGTGGCGCCGGAGGAGCGCGCGCGGGGGAGCAGTGGGGGAGCGGTAGCCGGGGACCGGATTCGGAGAGCGGGCCAGCGGCAAGGGGAGGTACAGCAGAACTTGTCGCGGAGTTGGCGGGGTCGACTGCGGTCGTCGATGGGATCCTCCGCACCGACGGGCTGGCGGCCGGATGGCCGGCGGTCCCGGGCAAGGAGTCCTTACCGGGTGGGTAGGACGCGTGTTGTGCCCGGGGCGACGGCGGCAGAGCGGCCACGGCACTCGATGGCAAGCGGCGGCAGCCCTGAAGGGGGTACGGTCACCTGCACCTCGGTGGCGCTGATGGCGAGGCGGACGCCGTGGTGCCCGGCGTAGCGCAGCTGGAAGGAGACTTGCGGCAGTTCGGGCGGCAGGGCGGGGCTCAGATGTAGGACCCCGTCCTGGGTGGACAGGCCGGTGTAGCAGCGGATGAGCACGTCGACGGTGCCGGCCATCGCCCCGAGGTGAATGCCTTCGGCGGTGGTACCGCCTTGGGAGTCGTCGATGTCGGAGCGCAGCGCCTCATGCAGGAAGTGCCAGGACGCCGCGCGGTCGGTGCGGGAAAGCACCCAGGAGTGTACGACCGCGCTGAGGGTGGAGCCGTGGGAGGTGCGGGCCAGGTAGTAGTCGACGGTGCGGGGGATGAGCTCGGGATCGTCGGCGCGGTCGCCGTAGCCCAGCCCGCGCAGGATGCCCCGCAGTTCGTCGGCCGAGAGAAGGAAGAACAGCATGAGCACGTCGGCCTGCTTGGAGGCGCGGTAGCGATTGCAGCTGTCGCCCTCGGCCTCAAGGATGCGGTCGAGGCGGCGGATGTCGCCGTAGCGGGCCCGGTAGGCGGCCCAGTCGAGCTCGGCCAGCTCCTGGTAACCGGCGAACTGGGTGATGACGCCGTCGTGGAACGGCACCCGCATTCGGGTGGCGATGCGGCCGAAACGCCGCGTTTCGGTCGACGCCAGCCCGATCCGCTCCCTCAGCTGAAGCCGGGCCGTCGCGGGCAGCTCCTCCAGAACCTCCAGCGCCCGCTGCAGCACCCACACGGTCATGACGTTGGTGTAGGCGTTGTCGTCCAGTCCCGGTTCCTGGCGATCCGGGTAGCCGTCGTGGTATTCGTCGGGCCCCATCACCCCGCGGAGGACATAACGGCCCAGGCGGTGATCGTAGGCGGCCAGGTCGGCGAGCGCGCGGGCGATCTCCAGCAGCAGCTCCGCGCCGAAGTCCTCCAGGAAGGCGGCATCGCCGGTGACCCGGTAGTGCTGCCAGACGTTGTAGGCGATCGCGATGCCGACGTGGCGCTGCAGGTGCGACCGGTCGCTGAGCCAGCGTCCCGAGCGCGGGTTGAGATGCAGCCGCTGTGTCTCCTCCCGGCCGTCGCTGCCGCTCTGCCAGGGGAACAGGGCCCCGCGTAGGCCTTGAGCCGAAGCGGCGGCGCGCGCCTCGGGGAGTCGGCGCCACCGGTAGCGCAGCAGCGCCTGCGCGGTTTCGGGCAGGTGCAGGTTCAGCAGTGGGAATACGAACAGCTCGTCCCAGAAGACGTGGCCCCGGTAGGCCTCGCCGTGCAGGCCCCGGGCCGGCACGCCGACGTCCAGGTCGGCGGTGTGCGGCGAGAGGGTCTGCAGCAGGTGGAACAGGTGCAGGCGCAGGATCCGGCGGTCGTCGGTGTCGCCGACATCGATCGCGAAATCCCGCCACAGGTGGCGCCAGGCCAGCGTATGGGCCTCCAGCAGGTCGGCGAATCCGTCGGCCCGGGCGAGTGAGGCGCGCGCGGCGGTGAGGGCGTCGCTGATGGCGTGGTCGCGGGAGGTGTGCAGCGCGACGGTTTTCTCCACGGTCACCGGGCGTTCGCGGACGGCCTCGATCTCCAGGTTGCAGCTGATGCGGTCGGGCCGGGAGTCGGTAGCCGCCGTGTACGGGGCCGGGCCGCCGGTGACGCGTGTGCGTGCCGCGAACGCGATGCCGATCCCCGAGGCGCTGGTCTGCGAGCGAAGCCACATCTCCGCCGGCGTGGCGCCTCCGGTGCCCCGCGGCACGAGGTGGCGGCCGTTCAGCTCCCGGTAGCGCTGTACTCCGGCGTTGGTCACGGTTGCGTCCAGCGCAGACCGCACTTCCAGTGTGCCGCCCCAGTCCAGCGGGGTGAGCTCGGTCTCCAACGCCGCCAGGTGCGGCTCTGCCATGGAGACGAGGCGGCGCTGGCGGACGCGGGTGGTGCGGCCGGCGCTGTCGCGGTAGTCGAAAGTGCGCGTGAGCACACCCCCGCACATGTCCAGTTCGAGGCGCTGCCCCTCCGCCTCGGCACCGTCCTCGCCCAGCCATGGGCCGCCGTCGATGCGGAAGGTCAGCGGCAGCCAGTCGGGCGCGTTGACCATGTCCTCGTTCTCCACCTCTTGGCCCGCGATCCGGGAGGTGGTGCGGTTGTAGCAGCCGGCGATGTAGGTGCCGGGGTAGTGCACGCCGTCGGCGCGGGCCTCCGGGGCGGCGCCGCGGGTGGCGAAGTAGCCGTTGCCGAGCGTGCACAGCGCCTCGCGCAGGCCCTCCTGGCCAGGATCGAAGCCGTCGTAGGTCAGTGTCCAGGCGCTCATGCGCGCTCCTCGGCCACCGACAACTCGGCAAGGTCGGAGACCACGACGTGGGCGCCGCGGGTGTAGAGCTGCGCGGCCTGCCCGGCCCGGTCGACTCCGACCACCAGGCCGAAGCCGCCCCGCGCCCCGGCTTCCACCCCGGCCAGGGAGTCCTCGACGACGGCGGTGCGGGCGGGAGGCGTACCCAACCGTCGGGCGGCCTCCAGGAACAAGGCGGGGTCGGGTTTGCCGGACAGGCCCAACCGTTCGGCGTCGCGCCCGTCGACGCGAACGTCGAAGAGATGGCCGGCGCCGGCCGCTTTGACGATCACAGCGCAGTTGCGGCTCGCCGAGACGACCGCTGTCCGCGTACCCGCCTGGCGCAGGGATTCGAGCAGCGCGATCGTGGACGGGTAGGCGGTAACTCCGTAGGTGCGGACGTAGTCAAGGAAGTAGCGCTCCTTGCGGTCGCCGAGCGCGGCGACGGTCAGGGCCTGGGGGTCGGCGTCGGGTCCGTCTTCGGGCAGGGTGATGCCGCGCGAGGCGAGGAAGGTGCGCACGCCGTCCAGCCGGGAGCGGCCGTCGACGTAGGCCAGGTAATCGTCGCGCAACGCGAAGGGGATGTATCGTCCGTCCTCGGCGCTCGGGTGGGTGCGCAGGAAGTCGTCGAAGGTGCGCTTCCAGGCGGCCGCGTGGACGGAGGCGGTGTCGGTGACGACGCCGTCCATGTCGAAGGCCGCCGCTGTGATCTCCCCCGGCGCGATCACCGCGTCACTCGTGTGCTCCACGTCGCCTCCTCTCCCCGGGCCGCCTGGCGGGCGGCGCTGTCGCCGTGCCGACCGCCGATCCAATGGCCGCCGCACGTCCTCCCTCCAATTCCACCGAAACTTCGGGCGTCCGACCAGGGACATCGGACGCCTTGCAGGGCGTCCGAAGCCCGTGTCTGCACGGCCTCGCGGCCCGTCGAGTCCTCTGTCGTGGCCGAGGCCGCCCGCTTCGCCGCGTTCCGGCCATACGTGGCCGGGCCGTCGAACCCATCAGAGGGTGCGCCACATGATGTAGGGCGGCAGGACGTCGTCGATCTGCCAAGTGATGCGGTTGTCGACCGACACCACGCCCTCCAGGCCCGCGGTCATCCGGGCCAAGCACTCGGCGGTGCTGCGGTGCAGGACAGAACCAGTGAGCGTGACCACGCCGTCCTGGACCGAAGCGGCTGCCGCGGTTCCGTTGACCGCGCTCGTCGCGACGCCGATCTCGTGCTCGGCTGCTTCGGTGATGTCGCCGTCCGTGCGCAGGAATACCCGAAGCAGGTCCCGGCGGGCGGCGATGCCCAGGAGCCGACCGTCGCCGTCGACGACTGGTAGCCGCTTGACACCGTGCTTCTCCATGAGCCGCGCGGCTTCGACCACCGACGCGGTCGGCGCCACCGTGACCGCCGGGCGGGTCATCAGCTCGGCGGCGGTCGTGCCCGCCGCCTTTTCGTCGGCGGGTTCGGTCAGCAGGCCGCCTCCCGCGAGCCGCGCACGCACACGGGCTCGGGCCGGCGGCCGGTAGGCGCGCGACGTGTCGTCGTTCGCGAACTCCTCCTTGTGCAGGAGGTCCTCCTCGCTGAGGACGCCCACCACGCGGCGGTCCGCGTCGAGCACCGGCAAGGCGCTGACCCGCGTCTCCATCAGTGTATGGACGGCATCCCGGTAACCTGCGGCCTGATCGATCGTGGCGACGCCGGTCGTCATGACGTCGCCGACTGTACTGTCCATCTCGTCCCCCCGTTTCCGCCACGATGCCCTTCGGGCTTCCGTGGCTTATCGCTTCACGTCTCCACGATCCGCCGGTACCGGGTCCTGCGGACAGGGGCGGCCCGCCCGCAGACACGCGGCCTAGGTACTTGCGAGCAAGGGACCTCGGTCCCACCGGCCGCCGACCGACGGCACGACCGTCACGAAGCGATCAGTATGACCAACGCGGAAATCCGCATCGAGGTGATCGAGACCTCGTCTCGGGGCGATCGCAGCCACCTGGCCACCGACGGCGAGGCCGCCTGACGGCGCGTCCCCGGTTCGCTTCGGCTCAGCGCAAGGCCGGATGGCGGCGGACGGCGGCCAGGTCAGCCCACCGGCGGCCGAGCCCGGCGGTGTCGCCGGCATTGATCAGGGCGAGGCCGACCATAGTCAGCGCCATGATGAGGTGGTCGTCTATGAACGGGTTGTTCTCCGGGGGCAGGACGGCGCTCCACATCAGCACCAGCATCAGCGCGCCTGCGGCCGCGCCGATGCGCATACCGATGCCCAGCAGGAAGGCCAGGCCGATGCCCAGCAGGCCGAGCATGAAGAGCCAGTCGGCCCAGGCGGCGCCGGCGAAGGACCGGTAGATCCCGGCGAGCGGTCCCGCGGTGGCTTCGGCCAGGAACCCTTGGGTCGGGCTTCCACCCTCGGCCCAGGACTCTTCGATGGGAGTGGCGAACCCCAGCCCGAGTAGCTTGTCGAGGAAGGCCCACAGGAAGGTCCAGCCGATCGCGAGCCGGGCGGTGGCGAAGACCGCGCGGACCGCCCGGGAGCCGGCGATGTCGCGGTCGGCATCGGCCCCTGCGGGTGTCCGGTGGATGTTGTATGAGGCCATGTCCATGTCCTTTCGGGGGCCTGCGATGGTGGGTCCATAGAACGCCGGATCCCCCTGGGGCCGGCAGGGGCGAGGGCACCGTCGCGTCGGGACCGAGGTCCCCTCAGCGCCGAGGCATGGGCCCCTCGCCCGCCCCGCGGGGCCGGGGCGGCGCCGTGACGGACACCGGACCGCCCGGCTTGTGCGCAGCGCGTCCGCCGACGCGGCGGCCGGTGATCTGCTCGGCCTCGATGCGGACCCAGGCTTCGCGGTCGCCGCCCGCCCACGGGCGCAGGGAGTGGTGCTCGCGCAGGGCGCCCAGTTCGGCCGCGTCCTTTACGAGGCGGGCATGCCCCGCTACGAGCACGCTCCAGCCTTCGCTCATGGTGTCGTCGAGCCGGTCGACCTGGAAGCTCATCGGCCCGGAGGCGTGCCGGGCGATGATCCCGTCTGCGGCGGTACGGAAGACCACCGCGTCGTCGCTGAGGCCGTAGTTGACCGGCAGAACGGTCGGAGCGGCGCCGGCGGCCTCGGTGAACGCCACGCGGCCGATGCCGCCCGGTTCGATCAGCTCCCGGCACTCGCCGGCGGAGAGCGCGCGGATCTGCGGTTCGGGCGCGGCGGTGGAGGAGGCGCCGGGCGGGGTGTCGGTGTCGGCGCCCAGCAGGTGGGCAGGGGACGTGCGCAGCGCTTGCGACAGTCGGTACAGCGAGTCCCGGCTCAAGCGTGCCGGGTGCTCCTCCAGGTATCGCACGTAGCCGGGGTCCATGCCGGCGTGCTCGGCCACCTCGTCTCGCGTCAACCCCAATTCCGACCGGCGTTGGGTGATCCGGCGTGACATGTCGCCGCCGTCCGTCTTGTGCTTTTCATTCATCGCCTACCTCTGCCTTCACCGTTCTTACGGCTCAATGTGCCCTCAACTGCATCGTCGCGCCGGTGGCGGAGGACATGCCATGGGGCGTCGCTCCCCTCGGAGGGGGCCGTAGGTCCCCCGATGTGCCGGGGAGTTCGGGACGTAGGCCCCACGGTTGCGGGAATCATGGCGCTAACGCAGTGGGGGTGCCGCGCTCGAGACTGGTTCTCGGTGGTGGCCGCCGCCCGCGGCCGGGGCAGCACCGCCGAGAAGCAGGGCCGCAGCGCCACGGCGCTTGAGAGGACCACACGATGAACAGCACGGAACACACGCACGCCGCCGGCAGCGTCGACTCGGACGAGGAGCAGCGCTACGCGAACCGCATCGTCGTCGGCGTCGACGGCTCGCCGTCCAGTCGAGCGGCGCTGGACTGGGCGGCCAGGGCAGCCGCCGACCGCGGCATGGGTCTGCTCCTGATACACGCGCTCAGCATGTCGGTGCTTGCCGCACCGTTCGGCCAGACCATCCGAGTGGCGCCCTCAGCGGAAGTCACCGCTTGGGCCGAGCGCCTGCTGCACGAGGCCGCCGGCCGCGTCGCGGAAACCCGGCCCGGCCTGGACGTAGGGACCCGCATCTCTTCGTTGGAACCGGTCCCGGCTTTGCTCGCGGGCGCGCGCACGGCCCCCATGGTGGTCGTCGGCTCTCGCGGCCTGGGCAGCTTCGCTTCGGTGCTGCTGGGGTCGGTGAGTATCCGGACCAGCGCCCATGCCCCCTGCCCCGTCGCGGTGGTACCCGAGCCCGCGGATGCGGAGGACGGCAAGGCGGCCAGCGGGTACGAGGGCGGCAGGACCGTGGTCGTGGGGCTGGACGGCTCCACGGGCGCGGACGCGGCGCTGCGCTTCGCCTTCGACCACGCCTTCCGCATCGGGGCTCGGCTGGTCGCCGTGCACGCCTGGACGATTCCCACGCCCATGGACGCCACGGCTTTTACGGCCTCGGCCTACGTCGCCGACCGCGAGCACGCCGCCTCCCGCGCCGACAAGCACGTCCGCACAATGGTGGAGGAGGCGCGCAGCGCCGACACCGCCGACGTGCCGGTCCGTATCGCCGTGGTCGAGGACCACCCCGCACACGCACTGCTCACCGAGGGCGCCGGCGCCGACCTCATTGTGGTCGGCTCGCGCGGGCACGGCGGATTCGCCGGGTTGCTGCTCGGCTCCGTGAGTCAGGCGGTGCTGCACCATGCCCCGGCGCCGGTGGCAGTGGTCCGCCCGCAGCTTGAGGGGGGCGCTCACCACTGAATCGCGCGTGTCGGCAGCGGCCGCCCTCAGGGGAGGTCCTCCTCGTCGACCGGGGCACGCCAGCACAACCGGGTGCCGCCGCCGGGGCGGCGGGTGGCTTCGAATGTGCCGCCGCATCGGGCGGCGCGGTCGGCGAGATTGGTCAATCCGCTGCGTCTGCCCCCTTCGGGCAGGCCCGTGCCGTCGTCCTCGACCTCCACCATCACAGCGTCGTCGACCAGCACGCGGATCTGCGTTCGGGAGGCGTCGGCGTGGCGGGCGATGTTGGACAGTGCCTCGCCCAGAACCGCGAGCACGTGCTCGCCGACGTCGTCGGGCACGCGGCTGTCGATGGGACCTTCCAGGCGCAGGTTGGCCGAGAACCCCAGCGGTTCGGTTGCGGCGTTGACCACGTCCAGGATCTGGTTGCGCAGCCAGGGGCGGTCGTCGCTTGCGTGCTGCAGCGCGAAGATGGTCGAGCGGGTTTGGCGGATGGTGTCGTCCAGGTCGTTGACGGCCTGCTGTACGCGCTGGGCGGGCTCGGGGGCCTCGATTCGGCGCACGCAGCCCATCAGCGACATGGCGATGGCGAACATCCGCTGGATGATGACATCGTGCAGGTCTTTGGCGATGCGGTCGCGGTCCTCCAGGATGCCCAGCCGCTCGGCGTCGCTGCGCGCCTCGGCCAGTTCCAGGGCAACCGCCGCGTGGCCGACGAAGGTATGCAGCAGGCGCACAGCCGTCGGTGGGAACGGTGCCGCGCCTGCGCTGCGGCCCAGTACGAGCACGCCGCGTGCGTTTTCGCCCGTGCCCAGCGGCACCAGCAGCGCCGGCCCCAGACCCAGCCCTTCCAGGAGGGGCGCGGGCTCGCTCTGCGGACGGCTGATGTCGGTGCTAACGGGCTCCTCGCTGCGGAAGGCCCGCCCCGTCAGAGTGCCCTCGATCACCGCGGTCCGCCCGTGGATGGAGGACGCGTCGGGCCCATCGGCCACGCGGACGCTCAGCTGCTCGTTTGCTTGCCCGGGCGCCGCGATGGCCACCAGGTCGGCGTCGGACATGCTGCGTGCTCTACGTGCGATCAGGTGCAGCACCTCGTCGGGGTCGGCACCGGTCAGTAGACGCGTGGTGATCTCATCGGAGGCGGCCAGCCACGTCTCGCGGCGCCGCGTCTCTTCGTAGAGCCGGGCGTTCTCGATGGCCACGCCCGCGGCCGTCGCCAGCGCCACCACGATGGCCTCGTCGTCCTCGTCGAAGTCGGCGCCCCCGGTCTTCTCGGTGAGGTAGAGGTTGCCGAAGACCGCGTCGCGCACGCGGACTGGAACACCCAGGAACCCGCGCATCGGCGGATGGCCCGCGGGAAACCCGCGGGACTCGGGGTGGTCGGCCAGGTCGCGCAGGCGCAGCGGTTGCGGTTCCTTGATCAGCAGCCCGAGAATGCCCCGCCCCTGGGGCCAGTGCTCGATGGCGGCAATCTGCTCCTCGCTGAGGCCGACGGGGATGAACCGCTCCAGTTCCCCGTCGTTGCCGATGACCCCTAGCGCGCCGTAACGGGCCTCGACCAGGTCCATGGCGGCCTCGACGATGCGGCGGAGCAGCGTCTCCAGATCCAGGCCGGTGCCGATCATGACGACCGCGTTGAGTAGCGAGTGCACCCGGTCGCGGGTCAGCATGACGGCGCTAAGGCGGTTCTGTAGTTCGGAGAGCAGTTGGTCGAGCTGCATCTGCGGAATGAGCATCCGCATGTGTTCCGTTTCGGGATCCTCGTCGGACACGCTTCACCTCCGAGAGGCCGGTGCGCGCCGCGAGACAGGATCGCGGCCGTACCCCTGGTGCGATTCTAGGGCGGGGGTGTCCACCCTGGGAAACGGCCTTCCGTCCCTGATTAGGAAAAACGGAGATCATTTGGTGACAATGCGTCGCCTGCACGGCGCGGACTTCATCGCGTCGAAGGTGAAGTACTCCCGCGGTTGCCGGGGAGGCGGGGCCGCGGAATCATCGCGGCGTCGGGGAATCGGCGGGTCGGGCGCCCTGCGTTGTCGGTCGCCCGAGCCGCAGGATCATCTGCGGGTGTGCACCCTCGCAGAACCGTCCTGCGATGAAGGACCGCAGGATGGGCTCCTCCAGCGGCTGGGTGTGGAATGCGGCCGACACCCCCTCTGCCGTGGCCGCCAGCAGGACCCGCTCCAGAGCCTGACCCGCGGCCAGCCAGGCGTTGCGGGTGTCCTCGGCCGTGGTCAGCAGCGCGACGGTGCCTGTGACCGCTCCCGGCGCGTCGAGCAAGCCCCGGATGCGCTTCTGCCCGTAGTCACGGCCGGAGAAGAGGGTGCCATCGGGGTCGGCGGGGAAGTCTTCGGCGTGCACCCCCTCGGGCGATGGGCTGCCGGAGGGCCGTACCCAGCGGGCGAGTTCGTCGGATCGGGTGCGTTCGTGGCGGTGCAGGTGCTCGGCGGCCGATACCAGCCCCGCCAGGGAGCGGATGAGCGGTTCAGCGGTCAGCGGAAGCAGGGCGGCGCCCTCGGCAGCAGCGGCGGCGATCAGGTCGCGCACCAGTGCGACGTCGTCAACATCGGTGGCGAAGAGGCCGCGGTGGGTATGGCGCCGCGCGATGGCCGCGGCGTGCGCGCGCGTATCGTCGTCGGGTTCGGCGGCACGGCCCGCCGCGACCTCGGCGAGTCGGCCGGGGCGGTCCGGGTCGGGCAGGATCGCGACCTCGGGCACCATGCCCTCGGCGCGCAGGGCGGCTCGGATGTTGTAGAGCGCCGCGCCGCAGCTGAGGACCAGTTCCCGGGATTGCGGGTCGGCGACGTCCAACCGGTTGTCGGGGTCGGCGATGAGGGAGACGCGGTCCCGCTCGTCGCTGAGGATCCAGGGACGGCTGTTGCACACCGACGGGGCACGCTCCCCGGCTCGCAGCGCGCCCTGCAGGGCCTCGCGGCCGGTGGTGGAAAGGTCGGGTGAGTCCATCGTTCATCAACTCCGTCTGTGGTAGTGCGCGGTTGCGGACCGCGCACCTGCGGGAGTGAGCGGTCGGCCCGACGCGGGTTCGCGCCCGGTATGGGCGGTTGCCGTATTCGGTGTGGTCTGTCACCTCCAGCACACCCCACCGCCGCCGGGGTCGGCAGGGTCCAACGCTGGTCAGAAGGGTGCCGGAGGTCCCGTCCGAAACGGCTGCCGGCTCCTCCGCCTGTGATACAGGGGCATCGGCCCGCGCCCGGAGCGCATCAGCCCCGCCTCAGGGCTGGTCGAAGACGACACGGCTGACTCCCGGAACCGTCCGCGCGATATTCGCGGCCGTACGGCGCTGCTTCGACGTCGCTCCCGTACGGGCCAGATGCGCCACTCCCTCGTGCACCTCTGCGCTCCATGGCTCCATGTAGGGGGCACCGGCTTCCAGCGCGGCGCGCAGGTCGGCGGCGACGCCGGTGTCGGGGCGCCAGTGGAAACGCAGCAGGTCGCCGCGGCCGACCATGCCCACAACGCGGCCGGCGCGCACCATCGGCACCCACCGCAGTCGGTCGCGCACCATCGATTCGACCAGTCCGGCCACGTCGGCGTTCTCCGCCGTCGTGACCACGTCGCATGTCATCACGTCGGCGACACGCTCCGGCAGCGGCGAGCCGGGTTCGGCCACCGGCGACGCGGAGGCGCGGGGATCGGGTTCGTACCCCTCGCGCAGCAGGTCGATCTCGGTGACGATGCCGAGTAGGACGCCGTCGTCGTCGAGCACCGGGGCGGCCGTCGCATCGCGCTCAACGAACAGCCGGGCGGCCCGGCTCACCGGGGCGTCGGGGGAGAGCACCGCGCGCGGCGCGGTCATCACGTCAGTGACCAGCATGTTGCCTCCTAGGAGATGTCGGTTCCCTCAGCGCTCGGTCGCACCCTTGCCACGCGTCGCCGGCGAGCGGCCCGTTCCCGGCGCTCCGGGGATTAGGTCTTCCGGGGCGGCGGGGTCCTGCTTGGAGGTGTCGGCGACGACCGCCTCGGGCCAGTCGGTGAAGGACGCCTCCATTGGCCGGGCGATCCGGGAGTCGGCATCCGAGACCGAGGACTCGTGCGCACGCCGGTTCAGGCGCCGATCGATCTCGTCGGCGGGTGCGGTGCAGCGCACCTCCGTCAGGTCCGCCCGTGCCTCCTCCGCGAGGTCCCGGGCGCCGTTCCGGTGCCGTGTGTCGGCGAAGGAAGCGTCCAGCACCACCGACTCGCCCATGGCCAGCAGGCGGCGGGCCCGGTCGAGCAGGTCGCGGTAGACGGTGTCGGTGGTCTCAGCGCTGTAGAGGCCTTCACCGTGGGCGGCGGCCGCCGACTGCATCGGGTCGAGCCCGGCGCGTTCCTTGCGGATCCGGTCGCTGCTCAGGCGCACCATGCCCAGGCGGTCGGCCATCTGCCCGGCGAGCGTGGACTTGCCGGTGGCCGGGGTGCCGCCGACAACGACCAACCGGACCGCGTTCCCACGCAGGTGCCGCAGGCAGAGGTCCGCAAGGAGGCGGGCCTCCTCGGCGGCGCCTTGCCCACCTTGCTGGGCGCGCAGGCAGGCCACCTTGGCGCGCACGAACGCGCGGTAGGCGATGTAGTGGTGGTGCAGGGCGGTCGGTGCGGGGTCGCCGGCGAAGTCGGCGTAGCGGTCCAGGAAGGAGTCTGCGGCCTCGGCGGCTCCGAGCCGTTCGAGGTCCATCGCCAGGAAGGCGGCGTCGTCGAGGCCGTCGACGAAGCGGAGGGCGTCGTCGAACTCCAGGCAGTCCAGGATGCGCGGTCCGTCGTCGAGGCAGAAGACGTCGTCGGCGAGCAGGTCGCCGTGGCCGTCGACGACGCGGCCCTGGTCGATGCGGGATGCGAACAGGGCGTGCCGTCCGTCGACGAAGCGCAGAGCCAGGCGCTCGATCTCCTCGGTCCGTCCCTCCAGCACGTCCTGCAGGAGCGCGCGTACCTGGGCGAAGCCGTCGCTCCAGCGTCCGCGCAGAGCGGAAGCGGCTCCCTGAACGGAGATCTCGTCGCCGCGGTCGGCGCCGGCGTGGAAGGCGGCGAGGACGCGGGCGATGCGCCGCAGTTGGGCACCGACATCGGAGCCATCGCGCACCAGGGTGGACAGTCGTCGCGCATCGGGCATGCGGTGCATGGCCACCAGGTGGTCGACAGGGCGCCCCCGGGCGTCGGTGACGTCGAACACACCGTCGTATACGTCGGCCGCGAGCCGGCTGTTGAGTCGGACCTCGCGATGGCAGGCGGCATGGCGCCGTTCGCGGGTGCTGTAGTCGAGGAACCCGAAGTCCTCGGGCTTCTTCATCTTGTAGGCGCGGTTTCCGACGAGGAAGACCACGCCCGCGTGGGTCTCGTGCACGGCGGCATAGGGCATGAATGTTTGGGCGGTCGGTGGCATGGGTTCTGTCCTTGTTCGGTGCGGTCGCCGCTGCTCTTGCCTCGTCGGCCATGCGGACGCGCCCGCGAAGGCATCGGGCCCAGTTCACCGGGCGCTGCCGCCCGGGCCAGGAACCGGAGGTCGGCGGTCGGGACCAACGTCACTGCCGATAGCCCGGTCCGCGCGGACGTATGGACGGTCCGCGCGGGACGCCCGCTCCGTCGCCGGAACACCGGTCCCGGCGACGGAGGCCCGGACGCAGTTCTCATAGGCCTACGTAGGGTGGCATAAGGTCGTCGGTCTCCCACGTGACCTTGCTGTCAAGGGAGATCACGCCCTCGATCCGGTTGATCAACCGGGTGAGTGCGTGCGTCGTGCTTCGGTGGTTAACCGTGCCGGTCAGGGTGACGGCTCCGTCCTCGACCGCGGCGGTGATGTCGGTGCCTTTGACCGTGCCGGCGAGGAAGCCGATCTCCTCTTGGACGGCGGCGGCGATGGCGTCGTCGTTCTGAAGGAAAACCCGCAGTAAGTCGCGTCGGCCGACCATGCCCACCGGCCTGTCGTTGACGTCGACGACAGGCAGCCGTTTGACGCCGCGGCGCTCCATCAGCCGGGCGGCCTCCACGACCGAGGTGTGGGGGGTGGTGGTGATCGCCGGGCTGGTCATGAGCTGGGCAGCGGTGGTGGCAATGGCCTTCTCGTCGGAGCGTTCGACCAGCATGCCAGCGCCGGTGAGCTTGGCACGCAGGCGTGCGCGTAGGGGCGGCCAGTAGTTGCCGTCGCGGTCGGTGTCCTTGAACTCCTCTTTGTGCAGGAGGTCCTCCTCGGAGACCACACCCGTGACGCGGCCCGTTCCGTCGAGGACCGGCAGGGCGCTGACCCGCTGCTCCAGCAGACCGTGCACGATCTCCTTGTAGCCGGTGTCCTCGGTGACCGAGGCGACCTCGTCCCTCATGACGTCGGCGACCGTTGTTCGCATCGCTTCCTCCTTGTCTGTGCCCGTCTTGTGCGAGTGTTTCGGCGTGCCCCGGCGATAGGGGGTCGCAGTCCTAGACCGCGTCGGCTGCTCTCGTCTGCTGGTCGGCGCGGTCGTGCTGCGCGGAGGCGGACGGCCCGGAGAACTCGATGGTGCGGATTCCGGGGATCTCCTGTGCCAGCTCCGCGATGGTGCGGCGTGCGGGCGGCGCCGCGGGGCCGGTGATCTCGACGGTCCCGTCGTGGACTGTCACCTCCAGGCCCCGGGCCTCGGGCACGCGCCGGCCGATAGCGGTGTGGACGTCGGCGCGGATGTCAGCGTCGGGGCGCAGCACCAGGCGCATGACGTCGCGGCCGCGCACGAGGCCGACCACAGTCCCTGAGCGCAGCACCGGAACGCACCGGATCCGGGTCTCGAACATGCGCCGACTCAGTTCGCAGGCGTCCCCGTCCTCGGAGGCGGTTACCACGGCACGGGTCATCGCCGCGCCGACGTTGTGGACGGCGGGCGCGGGCGCTTCGCTCAGTCCCCGGGCGAAGGCGTCCTCGTCGGTGTCGAAGTGGTCGGCGAGCAGGTCGCCTTCGGTGAGGACGCCCGCCAGCGCGCCGTCCGACCTGACGACGGGGGCGCTGTCGCAGCGTTTCTCGGCCAGCAGCCGTGCCGCCTCGCGCGTCGAGGTGTCGGGGGTCAGCAGCACTTCGGGCGCCGACATCATCTCGTGTACCAGCACTGTTCTTGCTCCTTCGGTCGTGGCCGCGGCGGGTGGTCCGTCGCTTCGGCGTCCGCCTCACTCGCCGGGGCCGCGACGGCGCCCGCGCGGGACGCGAGTCGCTCCACGGCGGCGGAGAGTTCGGCGAGGGCGGTCTCCAAGCGCTGGACGCGGACTTCGAGGGCCGCCGCCTGCGACGGTGGGTGGTCTTCGCCGATCTCTTCGTCCAGCACGTCGCCGATGACGGCGGCGCCGTCATCGTGGAAGGCGCGCACGGTCGCGGCTCCGATG
The DNA here is from genome assembly GCF_054778995.1 of Streptomonospora sediminis. Lineage (NCBI taxonomy): Bacteria > Bacillati > Actinomycetota > Actinomycetes > Streptosporangiales > Nocardiopsidaceae > Streptomonospora > Streptomonospora sediminis. Next base: position 240,741 of record NZ_BAAGYZ010000036.1, on the reverse strand, counting down.
CCCCGGGCGCCGCCCGTGACCAGTACCGCGGGTGTGTGCGAAGTCGTCATGACCTGCGTCCTTTCGTTCCGTTGCCTGATTCCAGACTCCGCCGTGTGCCATCCGCCTGACAGTGGCCGCGGACCCGCAGCGGGCGGACCTTCGTACCGGGGCGGGGAGACCTAGGGCCGACCGCGATGGCTCGGATGACTCGGACCGGGGTCGAGAGGCGAAACGACGGATGGGTCCTCCCTCGCTCGGGCGCGGCCCCGTCCCGCAGGGCGCAGGTGCGGCTCAGCGCTCCTCCGCGCGCAGCACCGCCACCGGGACCGGGCTGTGGCTCAGCACCGCCTGGCTCACCGAGCCCAGCAGCATTCCCGCGAATCCGCCGCGCCCGCGGGTGCCCACCACAAGCAGGTCGGCGTCCTCGGCCGCGTCGGCCAGTACGCGGGCCGGATGCCCGGCCGTCACGGCCTCCTCCACTGCGACCTGCGGAAAGTGCTCGCGCTGGCCGACCAGCGACTCCGAGAGTCGGCGGCGGGCCTCCTCTGTGGCGGCCGCGGCCTCGGCGGAGTCGAAACCGTAGTGGACCGGAGCCTCGAATGAGCCCAGCCGCCCGCTGGAAAACGAACCGTGGGCGGCGACTGCGCGTAGGACCGCGCCGCGTTCGGCGGCTGCGGCGAAGGCCCAGGCCGCCGCTGCGGCCGCCGAAGCCGACCCGTCCACGCCGACGACGATCCTTTTCGCCGCGGGTTTGGGGTCGCGGTCGGGAACCACCACGACGGGGCAGCGCGCGGTGGCGGCCAACTCCATCCCGGTCGAGCCCAGCAGTACCGCGTTGATGCGGCTGCGGCCGCGTGAACCGATGACGGCCAGTTCGGCCTCGGCCGCCTCCAGCAGCAGGATCGGTGCGGCGTCGCCCACCGCGAAGTCCACCTCCACCGGCAGGTGCGGCGCCCGCTCGCGGGCTCGGTCCCGGGCGTGCTCGACGACGCGGCGGGCGAACTCATCGAGCGAGAGGTCCGGTATGCCCGCAGGCACCGTGTGGTAATTCGGCCAGTCGAAGGCGTAGACGGCGCGCAACCGCCGGTGGCGCAGCAACGCCTCGTCCACCGCCCAGTCCAGGGCGCGCAGACTTCCCCCGGTCCCGTCGACCGCCGCCAGAACCGGCGCGTCCGCTCTCCCGCTCATCACAGCCTCCCGCCCTCGCCTGAGTCCTCAGTGCCGACGCTAGGCAGGCGGCGCCGTTGAAAGCAGCGGCCAAGGGCAACGGCGCGCGGGACCTTGTACCCGGAAGGAGGCGGACCTTCGGGTCACCGGACGCGGATCGTCATTCGGAGCCGCGGCGGCGCGGCTCCCGCGACTTCAGTTGGGCGGCGTAGGCGGCCGCCTGCGTGCGGCGCTGCATCTCCAGCTTCGACAACACGCTGGAGACGTAGTTCTTCACGGTCTTTTCGGCCAGAAAGATGTGCTCGCCGATCTGGCGGTTGGTCAGCCCCTCGCCGATCAGTTCGAAGATGCGCCGCTCCTGGTCCGACAGCGCGGCCAGCGGGTCCTTGCGATCGGCGTCTTCGCGGATACGGCGCATCATCCGGGCCGTACTGCGGGGATCGAGCAGGGACTCTCCTGCGGCGACGGTGCGGATCGCGCCGACCAGGTCCGATCCGTGGATCTGCTTGAGGACATACCCCGAGGCCCCGGCCATCACCGAGTCGTAGAGCGCGTCGTCGTCGGCGTAGGAGGTGAGCATGAGGCAGGACAGATCGGGCAGGCCGGAGCGCACCTCGCGGCAGACCTCGACACCGCTGCCGTCGGGCAGGCGCACGTCGAGCAGCGCCACGTCGGGCTGGGCCGCGGGAATGCGCGCGGTCGCTTCGGCGGCGCTCGCGGCCTCGCCCACCACCTCGATGTCGGCCTCGTCGCTGAGCAGCGCGCCGACGCCGCGCCGCACGACGTCGTGGTCGTCGACCAGGAACACGCGGATGGGGCCGTCGTTCTCGGCCATGGCAGGTCACCTCGCTCGGCTGCGGCACCGCCGCCAGGACACCGCGCGGCCTGGGATTCGCCGCACCGGTGACCGCATCAGTGTTGCATGTCCCGAGTGCCTGTACCCGTTCAGCCGGGTGCGGGCACCTCCGCGGTGGGGCGTCCGCGAACTCCGCGATGCGCCGACCATCAGCTCCCACCAGGCAAAGCGCAGGAATCGGGTCGGTGCGCAGATGACACAGGTCTGTGAAAGCGGGGACGGAAGTCCCGAGCCCACGGACACTACGGCCCCGCTCGGGCGTTCGCGGGCCGGCAACCTCATCCGGGATGCCGCGCAGCCGCTCCCACCCGGCGCGCCGCCGCCTCCCACACCGGGGCCGCGGGCACCTCGGCGGTCACCCAGGAGGCGTTGTTCCGCCAGGCCGGCGTCATCGCCACCGACATCCTCGGTGACCTGATCAGCGTGGCCGCGCTGGTTGCCCACCGGCTCATCCCGGACGGCCCCGACGTGGCCGTCGTCTCCAACGCCGGCGGGGCCGGCTGGAGGAGCGCTGGCAACGGAGCCTGCACACCCTGAAGGAAACCGAGCGGGAGTGGGCCGTGGAGAAGGTCCCACGGCTCGGTGAGTACTACCGTGCACCGGGTGCGAAGAGGGCTTCGTGACCGTCCCGGAGCAAGATCGTCTCCAGATTCGCTCCACGACCGGAGCCCGCGATAACTGAAAAGGACCGATGAACGGCCTCTGACCTGCGATGTTTCTTGTGGGCGATACTGGATTCGAACCAGTGACCTCTACCGTGTCAAGGTAGCGCTCTAACCAGCTGAGCTAACCGCCCGATGCCCGCACCCGGGGGTGCGAGTGGTGAGGCGGAGACGGGAATCGAACCCGTGTACAGGGATTTGCAGTCCCTTGCCTAAGCCACTCGGCCACTCCGCCGCGAGCCGTGACCGAGGCGCTTGAGTGTCCCCTAACGGCTACTCCGAGCGGACGACGGGATTCGAACCCGCGACCCTCACCTTGGCAAGGTGATGCTCTACCACTGAGCCACGTCCGCCTTTTCCGCGGGGAGGCCCCGCGGCTACTGCGCGTGCAGTGCACGCCGAGCGGACGACGGGATTCGAACCCGCGACCCTCACCTTGGCAAGGTGATGCTCTACCACTGAGCCACGTCCGCGCGGAGGTAGGTGTCCCGTTCGGGGCGGGGCGCCTCCTTCGCTGTTGTTGAACTCTATCGGATATCCGGCGCGAGCACGAAATCGAATGCGCAGGCGGTGCGGCTGCGCGGCGCCGGCCGGGGGAGGGGTTGGCGCGGGCGCGCTTCAGCGTTCGACGTGGGCGGGGGAGGTGGGCATGTCGGGGCGGGGAGGGGCGGAGAGGTATTGGCCGACGCGCTGGATGACCTTGTTCATCTCGTAAGCGACCAGGCCGACGTCGCACTCGGTGTCGGAGAGCAACGCCATGCAGGCGCCCTCTCCGGCGGCGGCGACGAACAGGAAGGCGTCGTCCATCTCGATGATGCTCTGCCGGATGCCGCCCGCGCTGAACTGCTTGCTGGCCCCTGCGGCCAGGCTGTGCAGCCCGGAGGCGATCGCCGAGAGGTGTTCGGCGGTGGAGCGGTCCAGTTGGCTGGAGGAGGCCATCAGCAGACCGTCGGTGGACAGCACGATGGCGTGCCGGGTGCCCTGCGCGCGAGTGAGGAGGTCGTCGAGCAGCCAGCTCAACTCGCCTGCGGCGGTGCTCTGTGAGGTCATAGTTCTCTTGATCCGTCGTCGTCTCGGTCGGACCGCATCGACCCCCGGAGCAGGGGCGAGCAGGCGTCCGCGGAACCCCCGGGGCTGAGGGTCCTCGTAAGCGTTGCCCAGATGATAGCCATTCGTAACCCACAAAGGTGGTTTGCTGCGGCGTGTCGGACGGATGGCAACTTGGTGCGAAAGGACGGGGGCGGGTGTGATTCGCTACGTTACCCGCGGTGCCCGGCACGTATAGGTCTACGGCCAAAGTTGGTCACAGGCCTTGCGCAGCCGGGCTTTCAGGGCTTCCGGCTCCGGCGCGGCCGACGCGGCAAGCCCGCGCCCGGGCGGTGGAAGTGGCAGGATCTACCCCACGCGGACCGGTGCTGCGCGCGGATGCGCGGCCGGGCCGGCGGTATGCTCCGCCGGACCGCCGGTGCGTGCCGCCGCCATCAGCCGCGGCGACAGGCGCGAAGGAGGAGTCGAGCATGCGGGTATGGATCGCCGGAGCGGGATTCGGCCGCGGTCGGGTCGTCGACGAGAGCGACGCCCTGGTACCGGCCCTGGACCACGGCATCACCGTGGGGGACGGCGTCTTCGAGACGGTCAAGGGGGTGGCCGGCCAGCCGTTCGCGCTGAATCGGCATTTGAACCGGCTGGCCCGTTCCGCCGCCGGGCTCGGGTTGCCCGAACCCGACCTCGACCTCATAGCCGACGGTGTGCGCCAGGCGCTGGACGCCAATCCCGGCATCGAACTGGCGCGGGTGCGTATCACGGTGACCGCCGGTGCCGGACCGCTGGGATCGGAGCGCACTCCCGGCGAGCCGACCTGCTTGGTGGCGGTCGGCCCGCTCAGCCCTCCTGCTGAGTCCGCCGATGTGGCGGTGGTGCCCTGGACTCGCAACGAGAACGGTGCGCTGACCGGGTTGAAGACGACCTCCTACGCGGAGAACGTGCTCGCGTTGGCCCACGCGCGCCGGCGCGGGGCAGGCGAGGCGGTCTTCGCCAACACGGCGGGCAACCTGTGCGAGGGCACCGGGACCAACGTCTTCGTGGTCTTGGACGGAGCGTTGCTCACCCCGCCCCTGTCGGCGGGCCCTCTGGCGGGTATCACCCGCGAACTGGTCCTGGAGTGGGCCGGGGGCACCGAGACCGATATCGCGATGCCGGATCTCGATCGGATCTCGGAGGCGTTTCTGACGTCCTCAGGCCGCGATGTGCAGCCCATCAGGGCCATCGACGGCCGGGAGTTGCCTGCGGCGCCCGGGCCGGTCACGAGCAAGACTGTGAATGTGTTCTTCGAGCGTGCGGCCTCTGACATCGATCCGTGAGCACCCGGTGCCGGGCGCCGGATACGCGGTGCGTTGCACACCTTCCGCGCCGCCTCCGCCGTCCGGAATCGGGCTGCCGGTGCGGGTCGCCGGAGAAGGCCCCGTTTGCCGGTTTGCGGTCGCGGGTATCACGTTGCCGTTAGCTGCGGGCGGCCGTGCCATCGGCCGCAGCGCAAGCGGGCCGGTGCCGGCCCTGCGCGGGCGTATTGCGGGCGCGCCGGCCCTGCGCGGTTCCGCCTAGGACTGCAAGTGGCGCTCGATCTCGGCGTCGAGGTCGACGTAGTCGCCCTCTTGGCCGGCCGGCACGATCTCGTAGGTGCGGTGCAGGAACTCCGCCAGCGGAGACACCTGGGCGTCGAACTGCGCCTGCCCGAACGGCGAGGACAGTGCGATGTTGACGGTGCTCTCGCTGTCGCCCTGCTCGGGCCACACCCGCACGTCGCCGTCGCCCGCCGGGCGCACGATGCCCACGGTGAGCAGTTCGCGCGCGAAGATCCACTCGACGGGTTCGTCCTCGCCGGTGTGGAAGGCGACCTTGATCGCGTACGGGTCGTCGGAGGTGTAGTCGAGCCGAGCGACCAGGGGGACCGCGGTGCGGTCGGGGACCACGAGCCGCAGGCCCAGCTCGGCGGTGGCAGTGGTGCCGCTACTGTTCATGTTCGCCAAACCTTTTTCTCGTCCGGCCCCGCGTTGAGCGCGGGTTACGTTGCCGTCTCGACCGCTCCAACGCGGCCGGACCGGGTCTATGACGCTCAACCGGCAGACTTTTCCTCCGGTTGGGTGACTTGGAGTTCGGTTGACGGTCCATGTGCCGTCACCAGATCCTCCGTCACTGTAATGAGCTGCAGAAACCAGGAATTTCCCGATGATCTGTGCTGGACGTCACGCGATTGGGCGGAGTCGGGCGGTGCCCGAGCAGCATGCTCGGCCATATGCCCGTGTCTGTCGGGCTTCTGCGACTTTGCTCCTGATTGAACGCCGCCTTGGCTCCGCTTGATGAGACGTCGGTCACAGTCTTATCGGCCTCCTGGGTAGGACTGCACCATGCACCCCGTCGGATGCGCTAGAGTCTTCAGTGTTCGCCCCGCACAGCGGGGAGCTCCACAGGGCGATTAGCTCAGTTGGCTAGAGCGCGTCGTTCACACCGACGAGGTCACTGGTTCGAGTCCAGTATCGCCCACACCATATAGAGACCGGCTCCGTGTACACGGGGTCGGTCTTTTTTTGTTGTGGCGCGCCCATGGCCGCTGTGCGTCCTGCCGCAGCCGGCCCGTGTTCGCCGCCCGATACGCAGTCCCAGCGCACTCCCGGATCCATGCCTGCGCGCGCCGCTGGAGAGCCCCGGGCCGCAGCGCGCCCGGCGTGGCCGACGCCATAATCCAGCGGCCGACCCACTACGCCCGATTAACGACTGTTCGAATCCCGGGGCGCCGCCGCGTCTTCCACATCCGCCACCGCCTGCCGCGCCGGCGGATCACCACACCGAGCGGGTCCTCTTGCGCCCCAGGCGGCGCCGCCTCGCCCGGTCCAGCGCCTGCTCCTTGGCCCGGTGGGCCCAGGCGCGGGCATAGCGCAGCACTCCGCGGGCCCAGGCGAACTCCGTGGCCAGGATGGCCAGACCGAGGATGATGCCCGCGGCGCCGGGGCCCGGCGTAATACACATGATCACGCCGAAGAGCAGAATGATCAGGCCCGCCGCGGCGACCGCGGTCCGCCAAGTCCAACTCAGCACGGGATGGGAGTGCATGCGCATCCGCCAGATGCGCAACCGAACGCGGAACCGCCGCCACCGCCGCGAAGGGCGGCGAATGCGGCTCGTGGGGGATGCCGCCGGGTCCGGGTGGCCAGTGCCGCTCTTAGGGCTCGGAGACATGCGCTAACAATATCGGGCGTATCAAGCCGGGTTAACGGCCCTGGCCGTACCAATTCCAAGTCTGCAGTGAGGCGATTGGGTGCGCCCGGCGGCGCGCTGTGCGGTGCAGTGCGGAACTCAGCCCGCGCCGAGGCCGGCACCGACCGGACACGGTCCCTGTTCGGCGGGATCGCCGCCGAAACCCCCGTCGGCGTTGGCGGCCTCGGCTGCGGCCGCCGCCCGTATCCACGTGTCGGGGGAGCCGTCGCCGCCGGAGTGCAGCGCGTCCAGGACCTCGCGGGAAGCGGCGTGCAGCCGATCGGTGCGGCGCCGGCGCACCCGCGCGTAACGCTCCAGCGCCGCCCCCGCGGTCAGCGAGGTGGCCTCGCGCAGGCACGCCGACAGCACGACGGCGTCCTCGACGGCTTGATCGGTCGACTGCGCGAACAGGGGGAGGGCCGGATGCGCCGCGGAGCCCGCCAGCGCTATCCGGCCGCTGTGCCACACGGGGACCGGGGCGTGGTTGTGGACGCTCCACATCCCGACCCACTCCGCCGCGGTGACAAGCCCCAACGCAGTAGGACTCCAGCCGCCGAAGGCCGCGGTGAGGTCGCCGATGCGGTCCTGGGCGGTCCAGGAGACCTGTTCGTCCGCGCCGGCGGGCACCGACGCGGTGAAACTGATCCGGTCGCCGCCTGCAACCGGGAAGCAGGACAGGTAGCGGTCGCCGCCGGCCCACACGCGCACCCGCGGCCGACCGCACAGTTCGGGGACGCGGGCGGCCGGAGCCAACCCGCGGTAGACCAGCCGTCGGACGGGACTGTAATGCTCGGTGTTGAGCAGGCTGCGTATCAGCGAGTTGGCGCCGTCGGCGCCGATGGCCACGTCGCCGTGCACCTCGCGTCCGTCGGCGCAGCGCACGGCCACGCCGTCGCTGCTCTCCAGCAGGTCGGTGACATAGCGCCCGGTCTGCACCGTTGCGGAGGGCAGGGCCGCGCGCAGCGCCCGGTGCAGGTCGGACCGCAGCAGGGTGAGCTCGGGAGCGCCGCGGCGCGCGGCGGGGCCGGCTAGGGGCGAGCTCTCCAGCAGGCGGTCGTCGCTCCACCGCAGCACTTCGCGCGAACAGGGGCGGATGCCCGTGCGTTCCAGCGCGTCCCCCACCCCCAGGCGCCGCAGCGGGCCCAGGGCGTTGGCGGTGAGCTGCAGGCCCGCGCCGGCGGGCACGGGGTCGGCGGCCTGCTCCAAGAGGGCGACGCGGGCACCGTCGCGGGTGAGCGCCACCGCCAGCGCCAGGCCGGCGATTCCGGCTCCTACCACTACAACTCGCACGCGGACCCCCGTGCCTGTTCGGTTCCGGCCGCTCGCTCCGGGCTTTGGCGCTCTAGTGGGTATATGCCCATCCGAGCACCTTGCGGTACCCAAAAGATCTTAAACGATCCGACTCGATCCGAACATGGTCGCCTGTGGCCGGAGCACGGTCCGCTCCGGTCCGGCTCGGTCGACTCCGGAACGTCCGTGCCGGCCCGCCGATCGGTGCCGGCGCCGCGGGGCCGTCGCGAACCCGGGTGAGCGGGTCCGGCAGAGCCGATAGCATCGAAGGAGGCGGCACGGCCGATCGGCTGCGCCCCATTCCCGACCCCGCGTGCATTCACCGGTCAATGTGTGAGGAGCCACTGTGTCCGTCGTGCCTGAGCTGCATATCACCCTCGCCGGAACCGAGCGTGCGGTGGCGGCCCAGACCACGGCCGGCCAGGCGCTGGAGGCCGACGGGCGCACCGTGGTCGCCGCCCGTGTCAACGGCGAACTGCGCGACCTCGCACACGAGCTCGCCGATGGCGACTCCGTCGACCCCGTCGCCATCGGTTCCGAGGACGGCCGCGCCATCCTGCGCCACTCCACCGCCCACGTCATGGCCCAGGCGGTCCAGGAGCTGTTCCCCGAGGCCAAGCTCGGCATCGGCCCGCCCATCGACAACGGCTTCTACTACGACTTCGACGTCGCCGAGCCGTTCACCCCCGACGACCTCAAGCGCATCGAGAAACGCATGCAGGAGATCGTCAAGCAGGGGCAGCGCTTCGACCGCCGCCCGGTCACCGACCAGCAGGCCCGCGACGAGCTCTCCACCGAGCCCTTCAAGCTGGAGCTGATCGGACTCAAGGGCGACGTCGGCGATTCCACCGAGGGAGCCGGGGTCGAGGTCGGCGCCGGCGGCCTGACCATGTACGACAACATCCACCCCAAAACCGGCGACCTGTGCTGGAAGGACCTGTGCCGGGGACCGCACCTGCCCTCCACCAAGGCCGTCCCCGCCTTCAAGCTGATGCGGTCGGCCGCCGCCTACTGGCGCGGCAACGAGACCAACCCGCAGCTGCAGCGCATCTACGGCACCGCCTGGGAGACCCGCGACGCGCTCAAGGCCTACCTCGCGTTCCTGGAGGAAGCCGAAAAACGCGACCACCGCAGGCTCGGCGCGGAACTCGACCTGTTCTCGTTCCCCGAAGAGCTCGGCTCGGGCCTGCCGGTGTTCCACCCCAAGGGCGGCGTGGTGCGCAAGGAGATGGAGGAGTACTCCCGCCGCCGCCACGAAGAGGCCGGCTACGAGTTCGTCAACACTCCGCACATCTCCAAGGCCAACCTGTTCGTGACCTCGGGGCACCTGCCGAACTACAGCGAGGGGATGTTCCCCCCAATGGAGTTCGAGGGGCAGGACTATTACCTCAAGGCCATGAACTGCCCCATGCACAACCTGATCTACCGTTCGCGCGGGCGCTCCTACCGCGAACTCCCGCTGCGGCTGTTCGAGTTCGGCACCGTCTACCGCTACGAGAAGTCCGGAGTGGTGCACGGCCTTACCCGCGCCCGCGGTTTCACCCAGGACGACTCGCACATCTACTGCGCCCGCGAACAGGCGCCCGGCGAACTCGACACCCTGCTCACCTTCGTGCTGAACCTGCTGCGCGACTACGGGCTGAGCGACTTCTACCTGGAGCTTTCCACCCGCGGCGAGTCCGAAAAGTTCATCGGCGAGGCCTTCGAGTGGGAGGAAGCCACCGAACTCCTGCGCCAGGCCGCGCAGAAACAGGGCCTGGACCTGGTGATGGATCCCGGCGGCGCGGCCTACTACGGGCCCAAGGTCTCCGTGCAGGCCAAGGACGCCATCGGCCGCACCTGGCAGATGTCCACCCTGCAGGTCGACATCCAGCAGCCCAAACGCTTCGAGTTGGAGTACACCGCCGCCGACGGCTCCCGGCAGCGCCCGATCATGATCCACCGCGCGCTGTTCGGTTCGATCGAGCGGTTCTTCGGGGTACTGCTGGAGCACTATGCCGGTGCATTCCCCGCCTGGCTGGCACCGGTGCAGGCGGTGGGTATCCCCATCGCCGATGAGCACTCCGGCTACCTCCAGGAGTTCGCGGCGCGCCTGCGCGCCGCCGGTATCCGGGTCGAGGTCGACGCCGGCGACGACCGCATGCAGAAGAAGATCCGCAACGCCCAGAAGCAGAAGATCCCGTTCATGCTGCTGGCCGGCGACGACGACGTGCAAAAGGGCGCGGTGTCGTTCCGCTACCGCGACGGCACCCAGAACAACGGGGTGGCGCTGGACGACGCCTTCGCCGAGATCACCGCCGCGGTGCGCGAACGCCGTTAGGCCTCGGGCTGACGCAGTAAGGCTCTCGGGCAGCGGTATCCGGTGGCCCTGGCCGCCGGCCTACTGCGCGGCGCCCAGTTCCCGCTGGGCGCCGCGGCAGGTCTGCAGGATCGCGGCGGCCACCGAGCCCGGATCGTCGGCCATGGGAATGTGCCCGCAGCCGGGCAGGGCCACGCGCCGGGCGTGCGGTATGCGGCGCAGCGCACGCCGCGCGCCGGCGGGCGGCAGCAGGCGGTCGCGGTCGCCCCAGGCGATGGTGACCGGGCACCGGATCGATCCCGCGAAGCTGTAGTCGGCCACGTGCGGGACCATCCGGACGAACGGCGACCCCGGCGAGAGCGCAGCCGCATCGAAGGTGATGTCGGCGGCGGCGGTGGACGCGGGGTCGGCCCGCAGCATCCGCCGTGCCAGCGCACGCGCCGGCGGGGTCGCCGCAACGGCCCGGGTCACAGGGGCGGGCACCCGCGCGGCCCAGCGCGCCCCGGCGGCCAGGGCGCGTGCGCCCGCACTGTGCCGGGCACCGGCGAAGCCGATGGGGGACAGCGCTGTAACCGACGCCGTCGCGCCGCGGGCGGCCATCTCCAAGGCGACCGCACCGCCCAGTGAGTTGCCCACGACGTGGGGGCGGTGCAGTCCCAGGTCTGCGCAGAGCCGCAGCACGGCATCGACCAGGAACGGTACGTCGTAGGTTTCGGCGGTGCCGGGAGCCGGTGACTCGCCGAAACCGGGTAGGTCGGGTGCGAGCACCTGGAAGTGCGGTGCGAGGTCGGCGATCACCGGCCGCCAGGCCCGCCGGTGATGGCCCAAGCCGTGCAGCAGTACCACCGGAGCACCGATGCCCGTGTGGTCGTAGACGATGCGCGACGTCTCCATGAACCCCAGGTGTACCCGATCCGAGCGGGAGATATAGGGCGCAGACTCCGGCAAATTCGGTCGCGCCCGGAATCCGGGACGGCTGTGCAAGCCGGTGCGCAGGAGCAACACTGCCACCAACGGTGCGGGAGTGAGGACCGCCACGCCACCGCCGTGCCGGACGGTCCGTTGCCTGCTGCGGCCGGGCGCAGCAGCGGCCGGGCGCCGCTACCGGAGCCCCACTACCGGCTACCGGCTGCCGGTTACCGGCTCGACGCCCGTTGCTGCCGCCAGCGTTCGATCAGGGCCGGGAACTCGCCGAGCATGAACTCGTAGAAATCGCGCATGTCGACCAGGCGGGACCGGGCGTAGCCGCCCTCGGCGGTGAGTTCGACGCCGTCCCTGGCCAGCTGCATCATCGACTCCACCACCTCGTTCTGCTTGCTGAAGAGCCGGGCCCAGGCGTCGTCGCGCAGGCGGTAGTGGTCGCGGCGGCTGCCGACCGCGGGTACGCGTTCGACCAGGCCCACCGATGTCAGCATCGTGATGGCACCCGAGACCGAGCCGGTGCTGACCTCAAGCTCCTCGGCGAGCTCCCCCTGGGTCAGCGTGGCCTGCTCGGTGAAGATCACGGCGGCCATGACCCGGGCGGCCATCCGCTGCATGCCGTGCTGGGTCAGGGTCAGGGCAAGCTGTTCGGCCGCCTGCCGGCGTTCGCAATCTGTCGACAAATCAGTGCCTCCTCGGAGTCCGCTCTATGCGGCCATAATATCGAACCCTTCGTCTGGTTTGAGTGTTCAGTAATTTCTGATATCAGCCAATAGTCGGGGTGTGTCGGCGGGCCGACCGGGATGGGGCCGGCGGGGGCGCCCCCGCCGGGCCGGTTGCCGGCCCCGCAGTCGGCGCGGACCGTTAAGCGGGCAGCCCCAGCTCGCGGGCGATGAGCATGCGCTGGATCTCCGAGGTGCCCTCGCCGACCTCCAAAATCTTGGCGTCGCGGTAGAACCGGCCCACCGCGGAATCGTTCATGAACCCGTAGCCGCCGAAGATCTGGGTGGCGTCGCGTGCGTTGTCCATGGCCGCGTTGGAGGCCACCAGCTTTGCGATCGCCGCCTGCTTTTTGAAGGGTTCGCCGGCCAGCATGCGGGAGGCGGCGTCGTAGTAGGCGAGCCGGGCGGTGTGCGCCCGGGCTTCCATATCGGCGATCGTGAACTGGATGGCCTGGTAATGCCCGATCGGGTTGCCGAACGTCTCGCGTTCGCCGGCGTAGCGCAGGCTCTCGTCCACACACCCCTGGGCCAGCCCCACCGACAGCGCCGCGATGGCGATGCGGCCCTCGTCGAGGATCCGCAGAAACTGCGCATAGCCCCGGCCGCGCTCGCCGACCAGGTTGGCCTCGGGAACGCGGCAGTCGTCGAAGACGAGCTCGTTGGTGTCCGAGGCGCTCCATCCCACCTTGGAGTAGTGCTGACCCACCGACATGCCCGGGGTGCCGGCCGGAACCAGGATCGCCGAGATCTCCGGGCGGCCGTCGGGGCGGTGCCCGGTGACCGCGGTGACGGTGACCAGCGCGGTGATATCGGTGCCGGAATTGGTGATGAAGGCCTTGGTGCCGTTGACCACCCACTCGCCGTTCTCCAACCGGGCGGTGGTGCGGGTGGCGCCGGCATCGGAGCCGCCGCCGGGCTCGGTCAGTCCGAAAGCCCCCAGTGCCTCGCCCGAACACAGCCGCGGCAGCCAGGTGCGCTGCTGCTCGGCGGTGCCGAACCGGTAGATCGGCATCGCCCCGAGCGAAACACCCGCCTCCAGGGTGATCGCCACCGACGAGTCGGCGCGGGCCAGCTCCTCCAGCGCCAGGCACAGCGCGAAGTAGTCGCCGCCCATGCCGCCATGCTCTTCGGGGAACGGCAGGCCGAACAGGCCCATGCGGCCCATCTTGGCGACGATGTCGTAGGGGAACGCGCAGCGCTCGTAGTAGTCGCCGATGACCGGGGCCACCTCTGCGCGGGTGAACTCCTCGACGGTGTGGCGAAGCTGTTCGTGCTCGTCGGACAGTCCGTGGATCATGGCGCGTGCTCCTGGGCAGTGGTGGTCGCCGAATCGGGGTCGCGGTCGGCCGGCGGTGTTTCCGCAGGTGGCGGAGTGATGCGTGCCAGCAGTTCATCCATCGCCACGGGGCGGCCGGGGCGAGCGGGCAGCTCGGCGACGGTGCCGCCGACGGGCGCGGTGACGGTGTGCGCCATCTTCATCGCCTCGACGACGGCGACGGGTGCGCCGGCAGCGACGGGACCGCCTTCGGTGACGGCGACGGACAGCACGGTGCCGGGCATGGGGCTGCGAACGGCGCCGTCGCCGACCGTCTCGGCGCCGCGTGTCGGCGCGAGTACGGGATCGTCCTGGAAGTGCCAGGCGGTGCCGCCGCTGCCGAGCCACAGCCCTTGGGTGTCGGCTGCGCGGGAGAAGCGAAGGGTGCGCGAGCGCAGCGCGACCGTCAGGGTGCGGCCGTCGGGGGCGCGGGCTGCGTCAACGGGTACCGCGGGGCCGCCGTCGATGCTGATCTCGTAGCCGAAGGTGCGGGTGCCGCCGCGGCCGTCGGGGACGAGGGGGGCGTCGGCGCCCGGATGGGCCGCGGCTGCGGTTGCTGCCGCGGCGGGTGCGGGGCGGCGGCGGACGCGGACGACGGCCGAGCGGTGGCGCGCCGAGCGCAGCCGCCACACGGTCCAGGCGGGGCCGCCGATGCGCCAACCGTCGGGGATGTCGAAGCGGTCGGCGGTGCCGGGGTCGGGTTCGATGCCGAGCTGGTGGTCGGCGGCAGCCGCCAGCAGCTCGTCGGGCGGGGCGGCGGTGCCGGGCTCACCGGGATCGGTGGGCTCGCCGGTGCCGGTGGGCGCTTCGGGGGCGGCGGGCGGCTCCGGCGCGGCGTCCGGCTGTTGTCCGCCGGAGAGTTCAGCGGCGAGCTCGGGGGCGAGCCGCTCGGTGAGGTCGGTGCTGAGGGCGCCGGCGCGGACCTCGGGCGTCCGCAGCAGGCTGCGCAGGAACGCGACGTTGGTGCTGCAGCCCAGGAGCGTGTAACCGGCGAGTGCCCAATCCATCCGGTCGAGGGCGGCGGGCCGGTCGGATGCCCAGGTGATGACCTTGGCCAGCATCGGGTCGTAGGCGGAGGTGATGTCGGCGCCCTCGTCCAGGCCGGAGTCGACCCGGACACCCTCGCCCGCGGGTTCGTTGAGGAGCAGCACGCGGCCGCCGGTGGGCAGGAAACCGTGGGCGGGGTCCTCGGCGTAGACGCGGGACTCGACTGCGTGGCCGGTCAGGGTTATGTCGGCTTGGGCGAACGGCAGCGGCTCGCCGCGGGCGACGCGGATCTGCAGTTCGACGAGATCGACGCCGCGCCGCCCGCCGACAGTGGCCACCTGCTCGGTGACGGGGTGCTCCACCTGCAGGCGGGTGTTCATCTCCAGGAAGGAGTAGTCGAGCGCGGCGGCCGTCCACAGGGTGGCGGGTTGGGGTGGCGGGGGGTTGCTGTGATCGGCTTGACTTGAAATAAGGGGTTCCCCCAGAGCCTCCGCCCCGGGCTGCCCGGCCGCCCCGTTGGGCGCGCCTCCCGGCTCTTCCCCTGCCGGCCGCGCCGCCCCGTTGCCTTCCGGGTGCGCCGACACCTCGGCCTCCGCGGCCCTGTTGCTTTCCGGCCGCGCTGCCTCCTCCGCTTCCGCGGTCCCGTCGGGCCGCGCCGCGCTCTCCGCCTCCGCGGCGGCCTGCGGTGGCTCGACGATGAACTCCACGGTGCCCGCCCCGACATAGCCGCACGCCTTGGCCGCCGCCACCGCCGCCTCGCCCATCGCGGCGCGCCGCTCCTCGCTCAGCAGCGGCGACGGCGACTCCTCAACGATCTTCTGGTGGCGGCGCTGCAGGCTGCACTCGCGTTCCCCCAGGTGCACCACGTTGCCGTGCGCATCGGCGAGCACCTGCACCTCGATATGGCGCGGCCGGCTCACCAGCCGTTCCACGAGCAGTGTCCGGTCGCCGAAGGCCGCCTCGGCTTCGCGGCGCGCAGCCGCGGCCGCCGCCGGCAGTTCCGCCGGTTCGCGCACCACGCGCATCCCCTTGCCGCCGCCACCCGCCGATGGTTTGACCAGCAGCGGGTATCCGGTGCGCGCCGCGGCGCGCGCAAGGTCGCCGTCGTCCATGGCCCGGCCGGGTTCTTCGGCGAAGCCCGGCAGCAGCGGTACCCCGGCCGCCGCGACGCGCGCCTTGGCGCGGATCTTGTCGCCCATCGCCTCGATGGCCTCGGGCGGCGGCCCGATGAACACCAGCCCTGCATCGGCGCAGCGCCGCGCGAAGTCGGCGTTCTCGGAAAGGAACCCGTAGCCGGGATGCACCATCGCCGCGCCCGCGGCGACGGCCGCCTGCACGATCGCCGCCGCATTGAGGTAGCTGTCGGCGAGCGGCGCGCCGCCGACACACATTGCGGCGTCTGCTTCGCGCACGTGCCGGGCGCCGGGGTCGGCCGTGCTGTAGACGGCCACCGAGCGCAGCCCCATGCGCCGCAGGGTCCCGATGATGCGCACCGCGATCTCGCCGCGGTTGGCCACCAGGACAGTGCCGCCGCCCGCCGCGCCGCCGCCCGCCGTGCCGGCAACAGCGCCGCCGCCAACGGCCGCGCCCCCGCCCTCTGCACCGCCGGCAGTTCCGGTCGTGCGCCGTTCAATTCCGGACACCGCTGCCCACCTCACATGCGGAAAACGCCGTAGCCCACGGGCTCCAGCGGCGAGTAACGGGCGGCCTCCAGCCCCAGCGCCAGCACGGTACGCGTGTCGGCCGGGTCGATGACGCCGTCGTCCCACAACCGCGCCGTCGAATAGTAGGGGTCGCCCTGGCGTTCGTACTGCTCGCGGATAGGTGCTTTGAACTCCTCTTCCTCTTGCGCCGGCCATTCCCCGCCGCGCCCCTCCACCTGGTCGCGCCGCACCGTGGCCAGTACCGAGGCGGCCTGTTCGCCGCCCATCACCGATATCCGCGCGTTCGGCCACATCCACAGGAACCGCGGGGAATAGGCCCGACCGCACATGCTGTAGTTGCCGGCGCCGAACGACCCGCCGATCACCACGGTGAATTTGGGAACCCGAGCGCAAGCCACCGCCGTGACCATTTTCGCGCCGTGCTTGGCGATCCCGCCTGCCTCGTAGTCGCGCCCGACCATGAATCCGGAAATGTTCTGCAGGAACACCAGCGGCGTGCTGCGCCGGTCGCACAGTTCGATGAAGTGCGCACCCTTGAGCGCCGACTCCCCGAACAGGATCCCGTTGTTGGCGACGATCCCGACCGGGTGGCCGTGGATGCGCGCGAACCCGCAGACCAGGGTGGTGCCGTACTCGGCCTTGAACTCGGTGAACTCGCTGGCGTCCACGACGCGGCCGATGATCTCGCGCACGTCGTAGGGCGTACGGGTGTCGGTGGGCACCACGCCGTGGATCTCGCCGGGATCCAGAGCGGGAGGCCGGGGTTCGGCCCGCTCCCAGGCCGGTGCGGCGCGCGGGCCGAGCGTATCGGCGATCTGGCGGACGACCGACAGCGCGTGCGCGTCGTCGTCGGCAAGGTGGTCGGCGACCCCGGAGACGCGGGCGTGCACCTCGCCGCCGCCGAGTTCCTCAGCCGTGACGACCTCTCCGGTCGCGGCCTTCACCAGCGGCGGCCCGCCCAGGAAGATGGTGCCCTGATCGCGCACGATCACGGCCTCGTCGCTCATCGCCGGAACGTAGGCGCCGCCGGCCGTGCAGGATCCCAGCACCGCCGCGATCTGCGGAATGCCCAGTTGGGACATTGTCGCCTGGTTGTAGAAGATGCGGCCGAAGTGCTCGCGGTCGGGGAACACGTCGTCCTGCATCGGCAGGAACGCGCCCCCGGAATCGGCCAGGTACACGCACGGCAGCCGGTTGTGCAGCGCGACCTCTTGGGCGCGCA
This sequence comes from Streptomonospora sediminis, assembly GCF_054778995.1. Classification (NCBI taxonomy): domain Bacteria; kingdom Bacillati; phylum Actinomycetota; class Actinomycetes; order Streptosporangiales; family Nocardiopsidaceae; genus Streptomonospora; species Streptomonospora sediminis. The sequence continues at coordinate 223,403 of NZ_BAAGYZ010000036.1, read as the reverse complement.
GGTGCTTTTTGACGGTCACCGGGTAGTAGCTCCCGCCCTTGACCGTTGCGTCGTTGGCGACCACCACGGTCTCGCGCCCGCACACCCGCCCGATTCCGGTGATGATTCCGGCGGCGGGGGCGTCGTGGCCGTCGGCGCCGTAAAGGCCCCAGCCGGCCAGGGACGACAGCTCCAGGAACGGCGAGCCGGGATCGAGCAGGTGGTTGACGCGATCGCGCGGGAGCAGCTTGCCGCGTTCGGTGTGCCGGGTCCGGGTCTTTTCCGGGCCGCCGAGCGCGGTGGTGGCGATGCGGTCGCGCAGCTGCGCGGCCAGAGCCCGGTTGGCAGCCGCGTTGTCCGCGAACGCGCCGCCCCCGGTATCGATGGCCGAGCTGAGCACCGGTGCCGTTGGCATCTGATCGCCTCCGCGGTTAATGAGCGCTAACATAGGTGATGTTAGTGAGCGTTAACCAACGGTGTCCAGTGCCGCGCGGCAGCGTTCTCGGCCGCCGCGCAGGCCGACGGGAGGGAGGCGCCGATGGTCGGCCGGACCGGAGGCGCCCGGCGCGCCGAGATCCTGCGGGCGGCGGCGGACCTCTTTGCGGCGCGCGGCTTCCACGGGGTCAGCATCGACGACCTCGGCCGCGCGGTGGGCACCAGCGGCCCCGCGCTCTACCGGCACTTCCCCGGCAAGGAGGCGCTGCTGGCCGCCATGCTGCTGGATGTCAGCGAGCGGTTGGCCGCCGACGGCCGCGAGTGCGCGGCGGAGCACGCCCGCGAGCCCCGCGCGGCGCTGGAGGCGCTGCTGCGCGGCCACATCGGCTTCGCGCTCACCGAGCCGGCGCTGATCACGGTGCACGACCGCGAGCTGGGCAATGTCCCCGATCCCCACCACCGCAGTATCCGGCGGCTGCAGCGCGGTTACGTCGAGCAGTGGGTGAGCGTGCTCGCCCACCTGCGCCCCGAAGCCGATCCGCCCACCCTGCGCGCTGCCGTGCACGCGGCCTTCGGCCTGCTCAACTCCACGCCGCACAGCGCCCAGGAGCTGGATTGCGCGGCAATGGCCGAACTGCTGCTGTCCATGGGCCGGGCCGCCCTGCTGGCCGGGCCCTGACACCCGCGCGGCCCCGGCGCCACCGCCACCACCGCCGTCGCAGTACCGCAGTACCGCAGTACCGCAGCACGGCGGCCGACGGGCCTGCAGCCGAAAGCCCGCTCCACCCCGCTCCCACCCGGATCCGGCCACGCTCCCGGTGTGTCGCGGCCCGGCGCCGCGCGCACCCGCGCCTACGTTTGACCGGAAAGCGCTCGGGCAGCGCGTGCACCAGACCGACTCTTGCGCCCCGCCGGAGCAAGCGGCACGGCAGGGCCGGGTGGACCCGTACGGCAGGGCGGCCATAGGCGGCCAAAGGGGGAGTGGATCGACGATGGCACGGCCTCGCATTGTGGTGATCGGCGCAGGGTTCGCCGGGCTGCACGCACTCAAGCGGCTCGAACGGCGCATCCCCAAGACCGCCGCCGACATCGTCCTGGTCGCACCCAACGACTACATGCTCTACAGCCCGCTGCTGCCGCAGGTGGCTTCCGGGCTGCTCACCCCCCAGTCGGTGGCGGTGTCGGTGCACCGGTCGCTGCACCGGACCCGCATGGTCCCGGGCTCGGCCATCGGTGTCGACACCGACGCCAAAGCCGTCCTCATCCGCAAAATCTCCGACGAGCTCGCCGTCGAGCGCTACGACCGGCTCATCCTCGCACCGGGCAGCTTCACCCGCGTCTTCGACATCCCCGGCCTGACCGAGCACGCTTTCGGCAACAAGAACCTGGCCGAGGCCACCGTGCTGCGCGACCACGTGCTGGCCCAACTGGAGCTGGCCAACGCAACCACCGACCCGGTCGAGCGCGAGGAACGCTGCCGCTTCGTGGTCGTCGGCGGCGGCTACACCGGGGTGGAGACCGCGGCCTCGCTGCGCCGGCTCACCGAGGAGGCCGCCCGGATCTACCCGTCGCTGCGCTCGGCCATCAGCTGGCACCTGGTCGACATCGCGCCGCGGCTGCTGCCCGAACTGGGCACCAAGCTGGGCGAAGAGGCGCTGGACCTGCTGCGGTCCATGGGGGTTGAGGTCAAGCTGGAGGTCACGGTCAAGGAGGTGACCGAGCACAAGGTCGCGCTGACCGACGGCCGGGTGCTGCCGTGCCGCACCCTCATCTGGACGGCCGGGACCTCGCCGAGTCCGCTGGTGAACTCGCTGGGTGCCGAGACCGACCGCGGCAAGCTGGTGGTGGGCGCCGACCTCGCAGTGGCCGACCGGCCCGACGTGTTCGCGGTGGGCGACGCCGCCGCAGTGCCCGACCTCAGCAAGGAGGAAACGGGTGCGATGTGCCCGCCCACCGCCCAGTACGCCGAGCGCCAGGGAGTGGTGGCCGCCGACAACGCGATCGCCTCACTGACCAACCGGCCCCTGCGCACCTTCCTGCACAAGGACCTGGGGCTGGTGGTCGACCTCAGCGGGCGCGATGCCGTTGCGCGGCCGATGGGCTACGACCTCTCCGGGATACCGGCGTTCGCGGTCACCCGCGGCTACCACCTGTGGTCGCTGCCGTCCAACACGGCACGTACGCGAGTGGCGGCCAACTGGATGATCCGCGCACTGACCGGGGGCGACGTGTCGCGGCTGGGTTTCCACCGCGGCAAGCCCTCGACCTTCGTGGATCTGGAAGCCGCCCACTACCTCGCGCCCGAGGACGCCCGCCGCGAGAGCGCGCGGCTGCTGGACACCGCCGCGGTCAAGGGCGAAAGCGGCGGCTGAGCCACCGGATGCGGGGCGGGCCGCCGGATGCCGAACCGGCGGCGCCGCCCTGCGGCACCGGGGCGGACCCGCACACCTGAGCCGCCGCGCCCGCGGGCGGGCCGGCGCGGGCGGCGGGTGGCCGGGCGTGAGGGGGAGTCAGCGGACGATCTCGTAGCCGGCCTCGTCGACCGCGGTGTCGAGCTGCTCGCCGGTGAGCTCGCTCTCGCTGCGGATGTCGACCCGGCCGCTGTCCAGGTCGACGTCGACACCGGTGACGCCGGGCAGCGCCGAGATCTCCCCGCGGACCGCGGAGACGCAGTGTTCGCAGGTCATGCCCTTGACGGTGATGGTGGTGGCGGTGCTACTAGCGGCCATGGAAGGCCCCTTTCCGAACGGACTTGGTACCTGTTCCGCGCAGCGGGTCGGTCAGGAACGCACCAGCCGGGCGATGGCTTCGGAGGCCTCGCGCACCTTCTCGTCGGCTTCGTCGCCGCCGTTGGCGACGGCGTGGCCGACGCAGTGCTTGAGGTGCTCGTCGAGCATCGACAGCGCGAAGGAGCGCAGCGCCTTGTTGACCGCAGCGGTCTGGGTCAGCACGTCGATGCAGTAGGAGTCGTTCTCGACCATCTTCTGCAGTCCGCGCACCTGCCCCTCGATCCGGCTGAGCCGGTTGAGATGGCTCTTCTTGTTGTCGTGGTAGCCGTAGGTGGCCATCTGGGTGCTCTCCTGGTTTTCCCGCTCTGCAGACATCAATATACCCCCTTCGGGTATTGGAGCGCCCTGTGCGCGTGCGGCATTCCCCGGGGCGGATCCCGCGACGCCCCGGCACGGTACCGGTAGCACGCCTGCGCCCAGTATCGCCGCTGAGCCGGGCCGGCCGGTGCGGGCGCGGACCGGCCGGGTCCCGTCCGGTCCCGCCGCGTCGGCAACCGCCCGCAACCGGACGGCCCCGGTCGCGCGAGGCCATCGGCGCAGCCGGCGGGCGGCGGCTTGCCGGTCACGTGCTTGCCAACCCTGCGGCGGCCGACCGACCATTGGGGTATGAGCGAGCCCAGAAGCCCGGAGAGCAGCATCCTCGGCCGCATCAGCGAACTGGTGACCGAAGAGCGCGACCTGCGCGAGCAGAGCGAGCACCGGCTGACACCCGAGGAACGCCAGCGGATGCGCCGGTTGGAGCAGGAACTCGACCAGTGCTGGGACGTGCTGCGCCAGCGCCGCGCCCGCGAGGAGTTTGGCGACGACCCCGGCGACGTCCACGTGCGGCCCGCAGCCGAGGTCGAGGATTACCGCCAGTAGGCGCGCGGGGGTCTAAAGACCGGCCCGGCCCCCGCAGCATGCGCGCCGCCCGTACAGTGCCGAACCGCCCTTGACGAACCGCCGCCCTCGCAGCGCCGCCGTGAAAGGCCGCAGACGGCACCGGGGCAGGGGCGGCCGCGGCGCGCGGCACCGGTGCGCCACGCGCAGCCGCGGCCTGCGCGGACGGCGGTCGGCGCCCCGCGGCACCCACCACCGCCCGGCGGCCGGGTCGCCGGGCCCGCGCCGAATCACCGCCGCCGATACCGAACCCGCAGCCGTCCCGCTGCGTCTCACCGTGCAGACAACGCACCGCCACCGCCCGCGCGCAGGCGGCGGGCCGGTGCTCCAGAGCCGATGAGATGGATCGGGCTGCCCCTCGATGCTGGAGATTCTGACCGGGACCGGACTCGCTTCGGCCGCCGGGCTCAACGCTTATATCCCCATGCTGACCGTCGGGCTGCTGGCCCGCTACTCCGACCTGCTGCCGCTGGGCCCCGGATGGCAGTGGCTGGAACATCCGGTCGTGCTGGTGATCCTCGGCCTGCTGCTGGTCCTGGAGATCGCCGCCGACAAGATCCCGGCGATCGACAGTGTCAACGACGCCGTGCAGACCTTCGTCCGCCCCACTTCGGGCGGGCTCACCTTCGGCGCCGGCGCGTCGGCCGTCACCACCTCCGACATTCTCGCCTGGGGCGAAGAGGCCGCCAGCGGGGGAGGGGGCGCCGAGGGCACCTCCTGGTGGCAGGTGGCCGCCGGGGTGGTGGTCGCGCTCTGCTTCCACCTCCTCAAAGCCGGAGCGCGGCCGGTCCTCAACGCCGTCACCTTCGGCGCCGGCGGCCCGGTGGTCAGCGTGTTCGAGGACCTGGCCAGCGTGCTGACCTCCCTTGCGGCCGTCATCGTCCCCATCCTGATCGTGGTCGCGGTCCCGCTGCTGGCCGCCGTGGGAGTCTGGGCCTGGCGCCGCAAGAAGCGCCGCCGCAGCGGCGGCCGCGCGTCGGGCGAGGTTCCGCGCGTCCCCTGAGCCCCGGCCGCGCCGCTCTGCGCGCACCCCGCAACCGAACTGACCGGCCGGCCGCACCGCCCGCCGGCCGCGGCGGTGCGGCCGACCGGGCACAGGCGCGGTGCCGCGCCCGGCCCCACCGGCACCTACCACATGTCGTCGCTGAGATAGATGTGGAACAGCAGGTCGATCGCGCCGATCGAGATACCGAGCAGGAAACCCCCGCCGCCCAGCAGCGCCACCCACTGGGCCCCGCCGCCGAGAGCGATCGCCGCCGCACCGCCCAGGAAACCGGTGACGGCCCCTCCCGTCGCGGCCATCTTGGCCACCTGCCGGATCATTTTCCAGCGCATCGCACGGTCGAAGGAATCGATCTGCGCACCGATGTTCCGGGTTCGCCCATCCCGTTCCTCGTTCACCGCTGTGCTCCTCGCTCGCTGCCGCCCCCAGCGGGAAGAGGACGGCGGGTCCGACCCGGCCAGAGAAAAGGATGCCACCGCGCGCCCGCCTGCGTCCGCGATTCCGCACTCTCAGCGGTCATGGGCAGGACCCGCCGGATACGGCGGCTCGGTCTGGGCAACGCCGCCGCGACGTGGCATCATCACGGGTGTGGCCAGCAGATCCGCCTCAGCGCAGCACCTGCGCGACCTCGCGCTGCTGCGCCGCGTCCGCGACCGCATCGACCGCGAGCACGCCCAGCCGCTGGACGTCGAGGCGCTCGCCCGCGGCGTGAACATGTCGGCCGGGCACCTCAGCCGCGAGTTCCGGCGCGCCTACGGCGAGTCGCCGTACTCCTACCTGATGACCCGGCGTATCGAGCGGGCGATGGCGCTGCTGCGCCGCGGCGGCCTCAGTGTCACCGAGGTCTGCTTCGCGGTCGGCTGCTCGTCGCTGGGCACCTTCAGCAGCCGCTTCACCGAACTGGTCGGGGTACCGCCCAGCGTCTACCGGCACCAGGCGGCGCACGCGACCGCCGGCATGCCGTCCTGCCTGGCCAAACAGGTCACGCGACCGGTCAGGAATCGAGAAGCGCCCGGCACCGGCCGCGTCTAACGTTATGGCCATGGACATCACCATCAACGCGAGCTTCCTGCCGCAGACCGACCCGGAGGCCGCCCTGGCCTTCTACCGCGACACCCTCGGCTTCGAGGTCCGCAAGGACGTCGGCTACGGGGGGATGCGCTGGATCACGGTCGGCCCGCCCGACCAACCCAGCACATCCATCGTCCTCACACCGCCGGCGGTCGACCCCGGTCTCACCGACGACGAACGCCGCACCATCAGCGAAATGATGGCCAAGGGCACCTACGCCGGCATCCTGCTGGCGACCGCCGACCTCGACGCCGCGTTCGAGCGGCTGCAGGCCGGCGACACCGAGGTCGTCCAGGAACCCGCCGATCAGCCTTACGGCATCCGCGACTGCGCCGTGCGCGACCCCGCCGGCAACCTGATCCGCGTCCAGGAACTGAGCTGACCGCCGGTTCCCCATCCCCCGCGCCGCCTCCGGGCCCGGCGCGGGGCACCTGAAGACCACCGCACCGCGGACCGGGGGTGCGCCGCGGGTGCGCGGCGGCCCCGCGCCGCGCAACCTCGAACCGGGCCGCCGCGGCGGCCCGGCGCTACCGATGGAGGAACGACGACCATGTCAGCGAGCACGGCAACACAGCCGCCCGAACAGCACATCGCCGACCGGCACGACCTGATCCGCGTGCACGGCGCGCGCGTGAACAACCTCAAAGACCTCGCCGTCGAGATCCCCAAGCGCCGGCTGACCGTGTTCACCGGCGTCTCCGGCTCGGGCAAGAGCTCCCTGGTGTTCGGCACGATCGCCGCGGAATCGCAGCGGATGATCAACGAGACCTACAGCGCCTTCCTGCAGGGCTTCATGCCCGCACTGGCGCGGCCGGAGGTCGACCTGCTCGAAGGGCTGACGACGGCGATCATCGTCGACCAGGAGCGGTTGGGTGCCGACCCCCGCTCCACCGTCGGCACCGTGACCGACACCAACGCCATGCTGCGCATCCTGTTCAGCCGGCTCGGGCAGCCGCACATCGGCTCACCCAACGCGTTCTCCTTCAACGTGGCCTCGGTGCGGGCCAGCGGGGCGATCACCGTCGAACGCGGCGCCGGCAAGACCGTGAAACAGACCTTCACCCGCACCGGCGGCATGTGTCCGCGCTGCGAAGGCCGGGGCGCGGTCTCCGACTTCGACCTGGCCGAGCTCTACGACGACTCCAAATCCCTGTCCGAGGGCGCCATCACCATCCCCGGCTACAAATCCGACAGCTTCTGGACCGTCCGGGTCTACGCCGAGTCGGGCCTGCTCGACCCGGACAAGCCGATCCGCGACTACACCGAGTCCGAGCTGCACGACTTCCTCTACCGCGAACCGACCAAGGTGAAGGTCGAAGGCGTCAACCTTACCTTCGAAGGGCTCATCCCCAAGCTCCGCAAAACGTTCCTCGCCAAGGAACGCGAAGCGATGCAGCCGCACATCCGGGCATTCGTGGACCGCGCCATCACCTTCACCGACTGCCCCGACTGCGGCGGCACCCGGCTCAGCGAGGCGGCCCGGTCGTCGCGGATCGCGGGCATCAACATCGCCGACGCGTGCGCGATGCAGATCAGCGACCTGTCGGAGTGGATCCGCGGCCTCGACGAGCCCTCGGTGGCGCCGCTGCTCGCGGCACTGCAGCACACGCTCGACTCGTTCACCGAGATCGGGCTGGGCTACCTGTCGCTCGACCGGCCCTCGGGCACGCTGTCGGGCGGCGAGGCGCAGCGCACGAAGCTGATCCGCCACCTCGGCTCCGCGCTCACCGATGTCACCTATGTCTTTGACGAGCCCACCATCGGCCTGCACCCCCACGACATCCAGCGGATGAACGACCTGCTGCTGCGGCTGCGCGACAAGGGCAACACGGTGCTGGTCGTCGAGCACAAGCCCGAGACCATCGTCATCGCCGACCACGTCGTCGACCTCGGCCCCGGCGCCGGCACCGGGGGCGGCACCGTGTGCTTCGAAGGCCCGGTCGGGCAGCTGCGGACAGGCGGCACGCTCACCGGCCGCCACCTCGACGACCGCGCCGCCCTCAAGGAAACCGTGCGCACACCCACCGGAACCCTGCAGATCCGCGGCGCCAACGCGCACAACCTCCAAAACGTCGACACGGACATCCCGCTCGGCGTGCTCTGCGTGGTCACCGGTGTCGCCGGCTCGGGCAAGAGCTCCCTGATCCACGGGTCGGTGCCGGCCGGTGCCGGCGTCGTCTCGGTCGACCAGAGCGCGATCCGGGGTTCGCGGCGCAGCAACCCCGCGACCTACACCGGGGTGCTCGACCCGATCCGCAAGGCGTTCGCGAAGGCCAACGGCGTGAAACCGGCGCTGTTCAGCGCCAACTCCGAGGGCGCCTGCCCCAACTGCAACGGCGCCGGCGTCGTCTACACCGACCTGGGGATGATGGCCGGCATGGCCACCACCTGCGAGGAGTGCGAGGGCAAGCGGTTCGAGGCCTCGGTGCTGGAACACCGCCTCGGCGGCCGCGACATCAGCGAGGTACTCGCGATGTCCGTGGCCGAAGCCGAGGAGTTCTTCGGTGCCGGCGAGGCCCGCACCCCGGCCGCCCACGCCATCCTCGACCGGCTCGCCGACGTCGGGCTCGGCTACCTGACCCTCGGCCAGCCGCTGACCACACTGTCCGGCGGCGAGCGGCAGCGGCTCAAGCTGGCCACGCACATGGCCGAGAAAGGCGGCGTCTACGTCCTGGACGAGCCGACCACCGGCCTGCACCCGGCCGACGTCGAGCAGCTCCTCGGCCTGCTGGACCGGCTCGTCGACTCCGGCAAGTCGGTCATCGTCATCGCCCACCACCAGGCGGTCATGGCGCGCGCCGATTGGATCGTCGACCTGGGACCCGGTGCCGGACACGACGGCGGCCGGATCGTCTTCGAGGGCACCCCGGCCGACCTGGTCGCCGACCGCTCCACGCTGACCGGGCAGCACCTCGCGGCCTACGTCGGCGCCTGACCGCGCCATCCACCGGACCCGACCCGGGGCGGCCGACGGCTTCCGGCCGTCCCTTAGAGTGCTCTGCGTGGCAGAAAACGGGTTCGCTCACCTCAGCGGCGTCAAGCACATCGTCTGGGACTGGAACGGCACGCTTCTCGACGACAACCACGCCAACATGGCGGCCCTCAACCGGGTCTGCGCCGAGTTCGGGCACGAGCCCGTCGACCTCGGCTTCTGGCGTTCGTTCTTCCGGCGCCCCCTGCAGGGCTGCTACGAGGACCTGTTCGGGCGCACCCTCCAGGACCACGAGTGGGTGCGGCTGAACCAGGTCTACGACGACAGCTACCGCGGTGAGCTGCCCTCCTGCGGCCTTGCCGACGGTGTCCCCGACATCCTGCTCGACTGGAACTCCTACGGCGGGTCGCAGTCGCTGCTGTCGATGGCCTCCCACGAGGCCGTCGTGCAACTGGTCGCCGAGCGTGCGCTCGACGGCCACTTCGTGCGGGTCGACGGGCGGCGCTTCGACACCGCCGACGGTTCCAAGGCCCACCACCTGGCCCACCACCTGGCCGAGCTGGACGTCGACCCCGCCACCGTGGTGCTCATCGGCGACATCGACGACGACGGCCGCGCCGCCACCGAGGCCGGTGCCCACGCGGTGCTGGTCGCCGCCGGAATGATGAGCCGCGAACGGCTGGCCGCCACCGGCCACCCCGTGGTCGACACGCCCCGCGACGCCGTGGCCGCGCTGCGCCCCTGAGGTGCGCCCGCTGTGCCGGGCGGCGCATGCAATGAGGGGCGGCACCGGCGGTTCCGCCCGGTGCCGCCCCTCATTCGCCGATCCGGCCCCGTTGCGGCGCCGGGTCCGGCCGAAGGCCTCAGCCGAGTTGGACCTTGCGCGCGTCCTCGAAGCGGCGCTGCACGTCGGCCCAGTTCACGACGTTCCAGAACGCCTTGACGTAGTCGGCCTTGACGTTCTTGTACTGCAGGTAGAAGGCGTGCTCCCACATGTCGAGCATCAGCAGCGGGTAGGAGCCCGCGGCCAGGTTGCCCTGGTGGTCGTAGAGCTGCTCGATGATCAGCCGCTGGCCGAGGATGTCCCAGGCCAGGATCGCCCAGCCGGAGCCCTGCACGCCCGTGGCCACAGCGCCGAAGTGCGCGCGGAACGCGTCGAACGAGCCGAACTGGTCGGTGATGGCCGCACCCAGCTCGCCCTCGGGCTTGTCGCCGCCGTCAGGCGACATGTTCGGCCAGAAGACCGTGTGGTTGATGTGGCCCGCCAGGTTGAACGCCAGGTTCTTCTCCAGGAGGTTGACCGTGCTCAGGTCCTCCTTCTCCCGGGCCTCGGCCATCTTGTCCAGGGCGGTGTTGGCGCCCGAGACGTATGCGGCGTGGTGCTTGTCGTGGTGCAGCTCCATGATCTGTCCGGAGATCCACGGCTCCAACGCTGCGTAGTCGTAGGGCAACTCCGGAAGCTCGTAAGGCGCAGGCATGTCTACGCACCTTCCTCTGACGCGATTTCAACGATTGCGGGGGCGACCTGGATCGCCGCTAGAAAGCTATCAGCAGCCGCCGGGGCACGCCCGTATAGCCCTTCTGACAGACGGGACCGGGAATAAACAGCACAGACCCGGCGCTTGGTACGCGCCCCAGCGGCGTGCTACCCGGCAACGCCGCAGGGATGCATCCCACCGCCATCCGCCGCGCGACCCACTGCATCACCCGGCTGTGCCGCGCAGGCGCGGCCGCCCCGGTTGCGGTCGCACGGTTCTCACGGCGACCGCTCGAAACCTGCGCCGTTCCAGGTCGTGCGGGCGCAGGCCACGCCCCAGGCGCCCTTGCGTTTGAGGATGTCGTAGATGTGCATGCGGTCGATCCGCGGCGAAACCCCGTAGCCCGACGGCCAGGTGATCGCCCAGTCCATGTCCAGGTCCACCAGCAGCTCCAGCAGGCGGGCGATCGTGGGGTCGTCGAGGCGTTCGAAGGCCTCGTCCAGCAGCACCATCCGCAGCGGGCCCTCGGCGTCGCTCTGCAGCGCGTCGTAGAACGCGGCGCTGGCGGCGAACAGGGTCACATACGAGACCAACCGCGTCTCACCCGAGGACAGCTGGCGGATCCGGCGGTCGCGCGGTTTGCCGTCGGGGCCGGTGTCGTGGATGCGCACCCGGTAGGCGTACCACTGGCGGTAATCCAGCGCACCGACCAGCAGCTCGGCATAGCCGGTGCTGCTGCCCTGCGCGCGCGTGGCGCGGATGCGGTCCATCAGCGCGCGGCGCAACCGGTCGTTCTCCTCGGCCGTGCGCTGGGCCACCGACTTCTTGGCCAGCGCGAACGCCGCACGCTCGGCCGGATCCAGCTGCGGCGCGGGCTCCCAGGACAGCTCCACCCGCACACCCTGGCTGGAGTGGGCGGCCTCCAACACGGTGTTCATCCGCCGGGTCAGCGCCTCGGCGGCCCCGATCTGGCGGTGCAGCTCCTCGGCGATGTCGCCGAGCAGGTACTCCTCGAAGACGCTCTCCTCCCGCTCGGTGAGGTTCTCCTCGGCTTGGGCCAGGCGGGCCGAGGTCGCGCGGGCCGTGGCCGCGACCGGGGCGGTGCCCGCCTCCTCGCTGACCGCGACCGTCAGGATGCCCTGGTCGCGGTCGGCCTGGACGTCGTGGGTGCCGGCCAGTGCGGCCTGCAGTGTCTGCAACCGCGCGATCAGGTCGCGCTCCAGGGCCGCCGGATCGTGCGCGGACCGCCCCGAGCCGCCCTTGGCCCGCCGGCCGCCGGCGCCACCGGACGAGCCGCCGGCGGAACCGCCCGGATCGCCCGCACCGCCGTCGGCGGCCGCCGCACCGGCCCGCACGGCCTCATCCAGCGCCGAACGCAGCTCCGCGCGGTCGAAGGGCGGCTCGACCAGGCCTGTCGCGGCCTCCCACACGCCGCCGACCCCCGCCGCATCGGTCAACGCGTCCTCGGCGTCGGCGACCTTCGCGCGCGCCTCGCGCACCTGGGCCTCAACCGCCTCCGACCGCCCCTCGGCATCGGCGAGCGCCTTGATCGCGGCCTCCACCTCGCCCTGGGCCTTGGGGGCGCGGTTGCGCAGCTCGCCGCGCTCCTCCTGCAGGGCGCTGACCTGCGCGCCGACCTCCTCGGCGTCGCGGCCCAGCCCGGAACGCAGCGTGGCCAGCACGGCGTGGGCCTCGGTGTAGGCGCGATGGGCCTCGGCGGCGTCGGACTCGGCCTTGCGCCGGCTCTCGACGGTGCGGGCGTGATCGGCCTGCGCGGCGGCCACCGAACGCAGCGCCTCGGGGTAGTCGCGGCGCAGCAGGGCGCCGACGCTCTCCAACGCCTCGCCCGCGCGGCGCGCCCGCTCGCACAGCTCGCGCAGCTCGGCCGCGCCGGCGGCCACGCCCAGCTGCGCGCAGGCGCGCCGGTGGCCGGCCTGCTCGGCGCTGAGCCGCGCCCGGGCGCGGTCGTGCTCGGACTTGGCTTCCTCGGCGTCCGCGGCGGCGCGGGCGGCCGCCGAGCGGCGCGACTGGGTCTCGATGTGGCCGCGCAGCACCTCGCCGATGTCGGGGAACGAGTCCAGGCACGCGTTCCAGGCCGACTCGCGCCGCTGGGCGGCCGCCAGCTCCTCGCGCAGCCCGTCGCGGTGCGCGGCGTTGCGCGCACAGTCCTGTTCCAGCTCGGCGATGCGCCGCTTGCGGGCCTCCTCGCGGGCGCCGGCCCCGATGTGTTCGGCGGCGGGTTTGCGGTGCCGCCCGTGCAGCACCCCGGCCCGCCAGCGCCCGTCGAGCCCGAACGCCGCACCGCCGGGCTCCGCGGCCGCTTCGTCGGCGGGCACCTGGGCGCCGCCGTCCAGCAGCGGCACGGAGCGCAGCAGCGCCTCGACGGCGCCGTCGGGCACCGCGGTGCCGCCGGAGCTCGGGCGCAGCACCTCGGCCAGCGACGGGCCGGTGCACGGCATCCCGGGAACCGCCCAGGTGTCGTCGCCATCGCCGCCCGCCGCGGCCGGCAGGTCGACGCGGCCGTCGGCGCGCACCCACGCGGTCAGCAGACCGCCGGCCGCCAGCGCCGCCTCCAGGCACGCCTGCGCCTCGGCGGACACGCCGGCGGCGAAGTCGACCAGCCGGTGGAACGGGGCGCCATCCTCGGGGGAGCGCTCCGCGGTCGCCGCCGCCGGTGCGGGCGGCTCGACCTCGGCATGGGTGCGCAGCCGCGCCAGCTCCGTTTCCAGCCGGGAGTGCTCGGCCCCGGCTTCGGCCAGGCGCTGCTGGGTCTGCAGCAGCGCGTGCTGGGCGGCGCGCACCCGCGGCTGCAGCGCGGCGCGCACGTCGCGGTGGGTGCCGCGGTAGGCCTCGGGGTCGGTGCCGACCGCGTCGCCGTCGGGCGCCTCGGAGTGTTCGGCGGCATCGGCGAGCGCCGCCGGGCCGCCGGCCTCGGCGCCCTCCGCCGGCGCATCCGCCGCATCCGGGCCGTCCGCGGGCAGCGCCTCAGCGCGCCAGCGCCCTACCGCATCGGCCCAGGCCCGGCCCAGCTCGCGCAGCCGCTCCTCGCTTTCGCGTGCCCGGTGGGCGGCGCCGGCGGCCTCCTCGGCCGCGCTCGCGGCCCGTTCGCCCGACCGCTGAACGCGCTGGTCCTCTTCTGCCAGGTGCTCGGCGCGCCGGTGCAGCGCCGCCAGCTCGGGGCCGCGTTCGCCGGCCGCTTGGGCCGCCGCGCCGACCTGCTCGGCGGCGTTGGCGGCGGCGTCCTCCAGTTCGGCGGCGGCCACCCCGGGCGCCGACTCCCGCTGCACCTGTTCGGGGCGGGCGCCGGGTTCGGGCGACTGCAGCACCCGTTCGGCGGCCTGCCCGCGTTCCAAGGCGGGGGCCAGCTCCGGCAGCCGCCCCAGCGCCGACGCAAGGCCCACCCCCTCCAGCGCTTCGCGGGCCTCGGCGGCGCCGGAGGCCGCACTGCCGCCGATCCGGGCGAGGAGCCCGGCCGAGCGCTCCACGGCACCGATCGACTGCTCCTCGGCCGAACGCAGCCCCGCGGCGTTGTCCAGCGCGGCCACCACGTGCCGCCGCTGCGAGGCGACGGTGGCCTCCTTGTCCTCCAGGTCGCCCAGCGCGGTGTAGGCGGGTGAGGCCTTCAGCGCCTCAAGCTCGGTCTGCACCGCCTCCGCGCGTTCGGTGACCGCGTCGCGTTCGGTCTCGGCGCCGCGGAGCACCTCCTCGGCCGCCGCACGCTCGGACTCCCGCTTGGCGCGCCGCCCCTCGGCCCGCTCCGCCTCGGTTTCGGCCGCCTCCAGCTTGGCGGCGCGGTCGGCGAGCACCCCCAGCGCATAGCCGCGGTAGCCCTCCAGGAACTCACCGAGCGCGGTGTCGGCCCGGCGCAGCCGCGCGACGTTGCGCCGTACCCCCTCGAGGTTGTCCAGGCCGGTGGCGGTGCGGGCGATCACGTCGGGGTCCACCGGCGGCAGCGCTTCGGACAGGAGCTGCTCCAACTGGCCTTGCAGCACCTTCAACCCGATGTCGGGATTGCGCAGGGTGCGCTGCAGGTGCAGCAGGTCGGCGTAGCGGCTGCCGCCGCTGATGCCGTAGACGGCGGCGGCGACGCGCTGCTGGAAGGGCTGCTGCCCGTTGACCACGGCGTCCTCGCCGATGCGCTCGCGCAGCCGCGCCTGGCTGATGGGGCGGTCCTGCTCGGTCAGCGCGACGTCCTTGTTCACCCGCATGGGGGTGATGAACCGCCAGGAGTCCGAGACCTGGCGGCTGGACGCGCTCGCCTTCACACCGATTCCGCAGGTCACGAAGGTTTCAGTGCCGTCGGCGAGCACGCCGCGCAGCTCGACCCAGGCATAGCCCACCCGCATGGTGCCTTCGGTGTAGTCGTCGAGCATCAGCCGGCTCATGCTGACGGTGTCGAAGCCCTTGCTGCCCATGTTGCGCAGGTCGCCGTCCAGGCACAGCGGCAGCAGCAGCTCCAGGGTGCGCGACTTCCCCGACCCGTTGGTGCCCTTGAAGATGACCCGGCCGCCGGAGAGGTCGAACTCCTCGTCGCGGTACTGCCAGATGTTCACCACGCCGCCGCGGTGCAGCCGCCAGCGCTCGCGCGGCATGTCGGGGGCGTGTGCTGCGCCGGGTGCGGCGTAGGGCCCGGTGTCGGGCTCGCTGGCGTTGATCGTGTACCTCCCAAATGATCCCCGCCTCCAGGTGGGCGGGAACTGAAAACCCCTGCGGAGCAGGGTAGAAGACGTCGCGGCGCGTATCGCCGCCGATGCGCGACCGACCATGGGTACAAGGCCACAAGGCCGCACAGCGGACCGCCGCCGTCTGCCGCCGCCCGGTTCTCAGATACCGAACAGAGGCTCCTGGCCGGTGCCGTTGCCGCCGCTGCCGCTGAAAAGGGGTTCCTGGCCGGCGGCGGATACCGCGGAATCACCGGCTTCGAAACCCTCGGCATCCGCGGTGCCTTCGGCCGTTCCCTCGCCCGCCTCGGGGCCGTCCGGGACCGGGCGGTAGCGGGCGGCGGCTGTGCTGATCTCCACCGCGGTGCCTGCCGCCGTGCCCGCCGCGGTGCGGGCCAGGCCGACCTGGGCCAGGGTCCGGGTCACCGATCCGGCGAGCCGGGCGGTGTCGCGCACGGCCTCACGCGACCAGGCGCGGGGGTAGCGCTCGGCAAGGGCCGCGACGGTCTCGGCGAGGCGGTCGGTGCCGACCCGCACCCACCCCTCAGCGCCGTCTGCACCGGATGGACCGCCGCCGGCGCCGCTGCCGCCACTGCCCGTGCCACTTCGGCCGCTACCACTGCGGCCACCGCGGCCGTTCCCGCTTTCGGCCTCCGGCGCCGCCTCGGCCAGCAGTTCGGCCGCCGCCAGCAGCGCGATGCGGGCCACGGTGCCGGTTCCGGGGAAGTTCCGGTCGGTGAGGTAGCCCTCCGGGTCGACGGCGAGCACGCCCTCGGCGCGCACCTGCAGTTGCAGGCCGGTCAGCTCCTCCAGCAGATGCGCCTCGCCGCCCAGGTTGGCGCGCAACCAGTCGCGGTCGGCAGGGTCGAGCGAGGAGTGCGGTACGACCGGGTCCTCCACGATCCGCCGCCGTACCCGGTGGCGCCCTTCGGCTCCTGCCGGGGCCGCCAGTTCCTCCGGCGCCCCGACGCGCGCGAGCGGTGCCGCGACCAGGTGGCCGAGCAATTCGGCGTCGACGGTCAGCAGCGCTTCGCGTTCGGCGTCCTCCGCCCACGGCGACACGCTGCCGTCGGTTTCGGTGAGCACCCCCAGGTCGATCAGGTGGCGCAGCGCCGCGGCGAGCGCGCGCCGGTCGACGATGCCCGACCCCAGTTCCACGCCGGCTTCGGCGCCCATCGCGCGCACCTCCGAGACCAGCGAGGACAGCAGCAGCTGCCCTCCGCCGCCGGTCAGCGCCGCAAGCACCAGCGCCAGGTAGGTGTAGGCGCGCGGCGTGAACGGTGCGCCGTTGGCCTTGTGGGCGCCGCGCACCCCATCGGGGCTGCGTCCGGTCTTGTACAGGCGCGCGAAGGCCGGTTCGACCACCAGGCGGTAGCCCAGGTATCCGGCGAACAGGGTCTGCAACCGTTCGGCGTAGCGCCGCACCGCCGACAGGGTCTCGCCGTCGGCCCCTTGCGCGCGCAGCAGCGGGTGGCGCAGCAGCACCCGCGCGCAGCGGCGCACCTGTGCGGCCTCGATCTCGTCCAGCCCGTCGAGGGCGGCGGTCTCGCCTCCCGCGAGCGGATCGCGGCGGCTCATCGTGCCTGCTCCCGCCCCTGCTCGTGTTCCGGCCCCCGGCCGCCCTGCCCCCGGTGGTCGGGATCGCGCTCCCGCTCGGAGTCTCCCGGAAGCAGCGACTCATCCACGCTCAGGCGCACGTCCGCGCCGTGCAGCTCCATGGTGCCCAACCGGGAGCCGATGCGCGCCACCGCCCCCTGCGGCCGCGGCTCCAGCACCACCGTCAGCCCGGTGACGGCGTCGGAGGCGCTGCCCTGCTCGGCCGGGCCGTCGCGGGTGGCTCCGGCCAAGGTCAGCAGCTCGCACAGCATCTCCAGCGCGTCGCTGGACAGCCGCGCCCCGGCGAGGTTGCCGCTCGCCGCCGACAGTTCGCCCACTGCGGCGTTGCGCCGGTGGCGGCGCCGCTCCTCCTCTTCGAGCAGCGCCGCCCGCCCCAGCGGGTCGTCGCTGATGCGCGGCGCCTGGCCGCCGGGCAGGCGCTCGCCGCGGCTGCGCACGTTCACCTCGACGTCGATGCGCCGGCCCTGCGGCCAGGTGCGGGCGGGATCAGGGGCGTCGTCATCGGCCGCCAAGCCCAGGTGGCGGGCCGGGAACAGGCCGAATGCGGCGGCGTAAAGGTCGTGGGCGGTTTCGGGGGAGGCCGCGTCGAACCAGCCCGCGAGCCGCAGCAGGTCGCGGCGCCGCCCCGGGTCGACCCCGCCGGCCCCGGTGACGCGTTTGACATTGGCGAACAGGGCGGTGATCGCGCGGCTGGTCGCCTCGCGCAGCGCGTCGACCTCGGAGGGGCGCCCTGGCCCGCCGATGAACCATCCGGTCAGCTGCTCCCAGTCGGCGGCGCGTCGGCCGGGCGCGCGTTCCATAAGCTCGGTCTGGCCCGACCGGGTAGGGCGCGGGGTCAGGTCGGTGCCGGGGCCGGTGCCCAGCTGCTCCAGTAGGACCGCGCGCCGCCGGTTGAGCGCGCCCAACCGCAGCACGACCGGCTCGGAGTGGCGCAGCACGTCCTGGGCGATCAGCTCGACGTACTCCAGCAGCATGTGTTTGAAACCGGCCATCTCCGCGGGCGCGAGGTCGTAGCGGGCGATGACCGAGCCGAGGTAGGCGTAGAAGTCGCGGACCGCGGCCGCGAACTCGTCGTGCTGCAGGAACAGGGTGGTCACCTGCTGGGCCAGGCGTTCGCGCAGGCCGCGCGCTGATGCCGCCTGGGGGCCGCGGCCCTGCTCGGCTTCGAGGACCTCGCCGAGGGTGGCCTCGATGTCGGCGAGCCCCCGTTCGATGGCGGGCAGCAGTTCGCGGGAGACCTCGCGGGCGCCTTCGGCGACGCTGAGTACGTCCTCGGCGTCGCGCTGCACCCGGACGGCGAGCTTGGCCGCCTGGTAGCGGACCCGGCTGCGGGTGAACTCGGCGATGGTGGCCGCGGGCTCGCGCCGGCCGGGCACCAGGTTGCCCCAGCGGGCCAGCTGCTCCAACCGGTCCACGACCACCTCCAGCCGCGACTCGCCGGGGTCGATCTCGCCGCGGCGTTCGGCGGCGGCCAGGGCGGCGGCGACCTCGCCGGCGCCCAGATCGGCCATCAGTGTCGAGGTGAACAGCCGCATGACCGCCAGGTAGGTGCGGCGTTCGGGGGCGGTGAGGTAGCCGTAGAGCCGCAGCCGGCCTGCGCCGGGCCCGCTGGCGTCGTCCGCGTCCGCTCCGGGCAAGGCCGCGGTGGGGCCGGGGGCGTCGTTGCCCGCCGCGGCGGGCGAGGTGTCTTGGGCATCGTTGTGCATGGCCCGCACCAACTTAGTGCTTCGCCGCGGCGGGCGCTGCCAGGCGCCGGTGCGGCCGCGGGCCGGGTGACCTGGCGCAGGGGTGCCCGGGGCCCGCCCTGCAGCGCACGCCGCACCCGCCGCCGTGCGGCGATCGGGCGCGGCCGGGGGTCAACTCGCGTTGTGCTGCACCTGGAGTTGGTGGAGCGCGTTGTCGAAGTCGCCCTGGCCGCCGATGCGCTCCCACAGTTTCGGGAACCACTCCTCGGCCTCGTCCAGCCACACGGTCATCTGCCGGGGCTTGTCGGCAAGGAACGCCTCGATGTTGGCGGTGACGGTCTGCACGTAGTACCGGCACACCTCCAGGCGGCGCTCGGCGGGCCAGGGCGAGGGCCGGATGACGAGCGCGCCGGCGAATGCGGTGATGACCCCGGCCGGGTTGCCGTTTTCCCAGCGCTTGGCGAAGCTGTGGGCGACCTGCACGGGGTCGCGGCGCAGGTGGACGTAGAGCGGTTCGCTGCCGTAGCGCTCGTCGAGTCCGCCCAGGAACCAGGAGAGCCGGTTGTCGACCTCGATGTGCTGGTCGGGGTAGTCCAGCCGTTCGTCGCCGATGCGGCGGGCACGGCTTTCGTGGCCGGTTGTGTAATTGGTCAGTTCCTCGCAGGCCCGCGCGAGGGTGACCGAGCCGCAACGGCCGGTGTTCAGCACGAAAACACGCATTTCCGCCTCTTTCTACATCTGACAGAGCGACGGTGCGACAGTGCGGCGCAGTAGATCCGGTTCCATCCTGGCCACCGGCCTGTCGTGCCAAGTCCGGTGAACCGCAGAATTATGCGCACGTGACGAAAAATTCACCCATTGCACGGCCGGAGGTCATTATTTTGACATGAACCATGCGCGGCCCGGCCGCTGATCCGCCTTGGCGCCCCTGATCAAGCCATCTGCGCACCCGCGACCGACCAAGGACGGGCGCAACGGCGCCTGCACATAGCGGATGCCCCAATCTCCATGCGGTATTCATGCGCCCGTGTCCCGGTACTCTCCCCTTTGCAACCGGGCTGGTGCAGGCTGCAGCGAACGGTGCTCCCGCGGCCCCATTCCCCAGTGGCCCGGGCCCGTTATTCGTGTTCCAGGGCCGTCCCCCTTGGCCTGGCCGTCTCCCTTAGGTGGTCCCCCGGCTTCATGTCAGCGTCAGCCCAGGCCTTTGACCCGGCCGTATCCGCGCCGTCCCCGTCACCGTCCGCCGGCGCGGGCGCGCCGGCCGGTGGTACCGCAGCCGCCTCGCCTGCGCCGGGCAGCCGCTACCGCCCCGAGATCCAAGGGCTGCGCGCGGTGGCGGTGGTGCTGGTGGCCGTGTACCACATCTGGTTCAACCGGGTCTCCGGCGGCGTGGACGTTTTTCTGCTGCTGACCGGGTTCCTGATCACCGGGTCGCTGGTGCGCGCCGTCGAACGCGGCGGGTCGGTCGGCTTCGCCTCGTTCATTGCGCGTCTGGTGCGCCGCCTGGTGCCGGCCGCGGCGGTGGTGCTTGCGTCGGTGTCGGCGGCCGCGCTGGTGCTGCTGCCGGCTTCGCAGTGGCAGGCGGTCGCCGACCAGGTGTTCGCCTCGGCGCTGTACTTCGAGAACTGGCACCTGGCGCTGAACGCGGTCGACTACATGGCCCAGAACAGCGCCGCCAGCCCGCTGCAGCACTTCTGGTCGCTGTCGATCCAGGGCCAGTTCTACCTGCTGTGGCCGCCGTTGATCGCGGCTGCGGCCTTTGCCGCCGCGCGGCTGGGCGTGCCCGTGCGCCGGGCCGTTCTGGTGCCGCTTGGCGTGGTCTGCGCCGGTTCGCTGGCCTATTCGGTGTACATCACCGCCGCCGACCAGCCCTGGGCCTACTTCGACACCGGTGCCCGGCTGTGGGAGCTGGCGCTGGGCGGCCTGCTCGCGCTGCTGCCGCCTGTGCCGCGGCTGCCGGGGACCGTGCGCGCCGTGCTGGGCTGGCTCGGGCTTGCGGCGCTGGTGCTGTGCGGCGCCGTGGTGGACGTCTCAACCCTGTTCCCGGGCTACATCGCGCTGCTGCCCACGCTCGCCGCGGCACTGGTGCTCGCTGGCGGCGGGTCCGGGCGCCGCTGGGGCGCCGACCGCCTGCTGTCGTGGGGGCCGCTGACACGGCTGGGCGACCTGGCCTACGCGCTGTACCTGTGGCACTGGCCCGTACTGGTGTGCTACCTGGAGGCCACCGGGCGCACCGCCCCCGGCCTGCTGGGCGGGTGCCTGGTGCTGCTGGTGTCGGTGCTGCTCGCCGCGGCGACCAAGGTGCTGGTCCAGGACGGCCTGGCGCGGCTGGAGCGCATCCCGCGCGGCCGGGTGTGGTCGCTGGCCGCGGCCGTGGTCGTGCTGGCGCCGGTTGCGGCGGGCGCGTCGCTGTGGTCGGACCGGCTCGAACAGCAGCGTGCGCAACGCGCGGAGCTGGCCGCCAGCCAGGTGCGCTACCCCGGGGCCCAAGTGCTCACCGACCCCGAGGTGGCCGAGCAGTTGCCCGATGCGCCGGTGCTGCCCGCGCCGGCCGATGCCAAAGCCGACCAGAACCAGGCCTACGACGACGGCTGCCACGCGGGCATGGCCGAGACCGAGGCCGTGGTCTGTACCTACGGTCCGGACTCCGCCGAGCACACCATTGCCCTGGTCGGCGCCTCACGCACGGCGCACTGGTTCGCCGCGCTGCGCGAGGCCGCCCGGCCCAACGGGTGGCAGGTGGTGTCGCTGACCAAGAGCGGCTGCCAGTTCAGCACCGACCCGCCCACCGACGACGGCGAGCCCTTCCCCGAGTGCACCGAGTGGCGCGCCGGCGCCATGGCCGAGCTGAAGCGGTTGCGCCCCGACGCCGTGCTCACGTCCTCGACCCGCGCCACCCACGCCGGCGAGACCGTGCATCCGGGGTTCGTGGATCGCTGGCGGCAGCTGGACGCCATGGGCATCGACGTCATCGGGATCCGCGACCTGCCCCGCATCAACTACGAGGGAGCGCAGTGCGTAGAGGCCAACGGGCCCGGCGAGTGCGTGTCGCCGGAATCCTGGAGCCATGCCGGGTCCGATCCTGCGCAGCGCCGCAGCGGGATTCCCGGCAATGTGTCGCTCATCGATCTGACCGAATACGTGTGCCCCGGCGGCCGGTGTCCGGCCGTGATCGGAAACGTGCTGGTGTTCTGGGACCATTCGCACCTGACCGCCACCTACAGCCGGACCCTTGCGCCTATGCTCGAAGAGCAGGTGAAGTCGGCCACCGGCTGGTGACCTTCGCCGGTTTCCCGCTTGCGCAGCGTTTCCGGTTGGCCAAAGGCCGGTTAGTCGAGTATGAACGCACAGGGAACACTGCCACTGCGCAGTTTCAATGCCAAGCGTGTCCGATGCGCGGACGCCTGCGTTGGGTTACTGTCTTTTCCATCCCGATTTGCGGTTGAAATCCACTGTTCCGGTGGCCTTCACATCGCTGCCCTGCAGCGGCCGCTGACACGCTCCGCGATCAACCGGCGCGGGAAATCCCCCCGTCCGCCCCGAGTCGGCGGGCGCCACATCACTGGAGGTCTTCTACATGCGGTCCCTGCGGTCTATGCGTCCTCGCCGGAAATACCTCGCAGCCGCCTTCCTTGCCGGCGCGGCCGGTGTGGCCGTGCTCGCAACCCTGGCCGCGCTGGGCGTGCTGAGCTGGGAGGGTGCCGCACAACTCGCCGCGCTGGGTGCCGTCGGCGGCGCGGTACTGGCCAACCTGCTGCTCATGGTGCGGCTGACACGGCGGGTGAACACCCTCGACCGCCGCATCGACGCCCAGGCGCGCTCGGTGACCGAGGCGATCGGAACCGACCGCCTGGAGATGATCAAGTCGCTGGACAGCACCCGCAATGAGCTCAAGCGGGTCCGCGCCCAGACCCTGCCTTCGGTCTCGGCCGAGCTGTCCAAGGCGATCACCGTGCAGGGCCGCAACGACTACGAGCAGCAGGTCGCCTGGACCGAGCTGCGCGACCACCTGGACGCGGCGCCGTTCATGCCGTCCCTGCGCGGCTGGGCCGCCTCGCCCGACGTGATGCGGCTGCTGGTGCGCACCATCGAGAACCACCGCCCCAAGCTCGTGGTCGAGTGCGGCAGCGGCGCCTCCAGCGTCTGGCTGGGCTACGCGCTGCGCCAGGCCGGTGCCGGCCGCCTGGTCGCGCTGGAACACAGCGAGGGCTACGCCGAACTGTCGCGCCAACTCGTGCGCGACCACGGGCTCGAGGACATCGTCGAGGTCCGCTACGCCCCGCTGGCCGACTGGAGCCCTGACGGCGACGGCACCGCCGGCGAGCAGACCCAGCCCTGGTACGACACCGCGGCCGTGGAGGACCTGAAGGACATCGGCCTGCTCTTCATCGACGGCCCGCCCGAGGCCACCGCCAGCCAGGCGCGCTACCCCGCCCTGCCGGTGCTGATGCCCCGCTGCGCCCCCCAGGCGGTCGTCGTGCTCGACGACGCCGGCCGCCCCGACGAGCGCAAGATGAGCAAGCGGTGGCTGCACGACTTCCCCGACCTCAGCGCGCACGACGAGCAGGCCGAGAAAGGCGTCCGCGTCTTCACCCGGACGGCGCTGTGACGGCCGGCGCCGCACCGGTGCTCGATCGGGCGCTGAGCCTGCGGGGCGACCTGCCCGCCCTCATCGGCCACATCGGCCCGGGTGCCGGCAGCGGTACCGGCCGGCCGGCGCTGCGCCCCGGCGACCGCCGCGTCGACCTCGACCGCGTCTCGGCCAACGGGGTGCCGCTGCTGGCCGGACCCGGTTCCACCGGCTCCGGCACCGGCGACGGCACCGCAGCGGCGGCCCGCGACGCCGCCACCGCCGCTCCGGTGGGACTGGTGGCCGTTGTCGCCGCCTCACTGGCCGACCTGCGCCGCGCCGTCAGCCTGGCCACCCGCATCCCCCGTACCCACCAGGTCGTCGTCGTGCTGGCCGCATCCGGCCACCACGGCCCCCCGCTGCCGTCCGCCCCCGGGCTGGGCCAGTGGAGCGAGCTGCAGGAGTCGCGGGTACGCCGGCTCGACGAGGGCGGCTGGGCCTGCGAGCTGTACTTCCTGGAGCCGGTCGAGGGGGGCCCGGTGCTGGACGCGGTGTCCTTCGGCGCGATCGGCCGCCGCCGCGGCCCGGCCGCTGCGGCACCCACCGCCATGAGCGGCACCGGCGCCGCAGTGTGGCTGCCGGGCCGGGCGCACCCGATCGCGGTGGCGCCCGAAGGCCCGGTCGGCCGCCACCGCGTCACGCCGCTGGCCGACCTCGCGCTGCGGGTGGGCACCGACACCGCCGCCGGCACCATCACTCCGTGGACCGACACCGAGGTGCCGGCCCTGGACCGGCTGGCCGCCGACGCGCTGTCCTGGGCCGACATCAGCGGCCCGCAGGGCCCCGGCCGCATCCGGCGCGGCGGTACCCGCGAGGACGGCCCCTCGCACGTGCCACCGGTCGATGAGCGCGTGGTCAACCCCACCGGATACGTCAGCGCCGCAGGCCGGCGCGTCGCCGAACTGGGTGCCCGCGACGGCCGGCCCGTGATCACCCACGGCCGCCGGACCCTCGCGGTCCTGGCGCCGACCGGCGCGGTCAGCGAGGCCGACGTGGCGGACCTGCGCACGCTGCGCGGCATCAAGGTCGACTGGGCCGGCTACAGCGGGCCGCTGCCCGCCATGCGCGCTGTCACAGGCCTGGCCGCCGCCGGGGTGCCCGTCTTCGCCGAGCAGGTACCCCGCTGGGCCGACGCGCTCGGCGGCGACCTGGTCGCCCTGCTCACCTCGGTCACCGCCGACCACCTCGCCGACCGGCTCCGGCGCGACCGCTACAGCGTGGCGCTGCGCCGGTGCGCGCTGCGCACGCACTCCACGGCCGCCCGTTGGCGGGCACTCGGCGCCGAGGCCGGGCTGGCGCCTGGGCCCGAGGCGCGCGTGTCGGTACTGCTGTGCACCCGCCGGCCCGGCCTGGTCGCATCCGCGCTGGAGCAGATCGCCGCCCAGCGCGACGTGGACACCGAGGTGGTGCTGGCCCTGCACGGATTCGGCGCCGACGCGCCGGGCGTGCAGGCCGCGATCGACCGTTTCGCCGCGACCGGACGCGAGATCGGCGTGTATGCGGCCGACCGCACCGAGATTTTCGGTACGGTCCTGAACCGGGCGGCGGCGCGGGCCGGGGGCACCGTCATCGCCAAATGGGACGACGACGACTTCTACGGGCCCCACCACCTCGCCGACCTCCTGCTGGCCCGCACCTACGCCTCCGCCGACGTGGTCGGCTGCGGGCCCGAGTTCGTGTACCTGGAGGAGATCGACCGCACCGTGTGGCGTCCCGGCGAGTCCGAGCAGACCACCAGGTTCGTATCGGGCGGCAGCCTGCTGACGGACCGGGTGGTGCTGGAAGAAGCGGGCTGGTTCCGCAACCTGTCCCGCGCGGTCGATACCCAGCTGCTGCTGGCCGTGGGCGCGGCGGGCGGGCGCGTCTACCGCACCCACTCCCACAACTACCTGGTCCGCCGCAGCGCGTCGGGGCACACCTGGACCGAGGACGACGCCTACTTCCTGCGCGACTCGCAGCGCCAATGGCCGGGGCGGCGGCCCGCGGGCCTGGCCGGCGAAGAGCCGGCCGGCCGCCCGGCCGGCGCGCGCACCCCCGACACGGAAAGAGAGACGGTGTGACGATCGTCGACGACGACGGCGCCGCGGCAAGCGGCGGCGAGCCGAGCGGAACAGCCGGCACGCAGGCGCCCGCCGGGGTGCCCCGGCCCTGGATCCGGGGCAACGACCACACGGTGCTGGAGGTGCCCCCGCTCGGCGGCTGGGAGCCGCACCTGGACGTGAGCGTGGTCATCCCCGCCCACGGCCACCAGGACAAGCTCGACCTGGTGCTGGCGGCGCTGGCGGCGCAGAGCTACCCGGACCGGCTGATGGAGGTGGTGGTCGTCGACGACGGCAGCACGCCTGCGCTGCACCTGCCCGAGGTGCGGCCCGAGAACAGCCGGATGGTCACCGCCGACCCGGGCGGGTGGGGATCGGCGCACGCGGTCAACTGCGGCGCGGCGGCGAGCGACGGCGCGGTGGTGCTGCGGCTGGACGCCGACATGCTGGTCTACCGCGAGCACGTCGAGTCGCAGATGCGCTGGCACCACCTGGCCGACTACATCGCGGTGCTGGGGCACAAGCTGTTCGTGCCCTTCACCCCCGGCGAGCTCGACCCGGAGTCGGTGCGTTCGACCGTTGCCGCGGGCCGCGCCGGCGAGCTGTTCGACCCCGCCGGCGCCGAACCGCACTGGATCGAAAAGACCATCGACAAGACCCGGAACCTGACCTCGGCCGGCCACCTGGCCTACCGGGTGTTCATCGGCGCCTCCGGATCGCTGCACCGCAGCGTGTTCGACGAGGCCGGCGGGCTGGCGGCCGAGCTGGTGCTGGGCGGCGACTCCGAGTTCGCCTACCGGGTGGCCCAGACCGGGGCCGTGTTCGTGCCCGACCACGACTCCAGTAGCTGGCACCTGGGCCGCACCCAGATGCAGACCCAGCGCGAAGCCGGCACCCGCTACCGGCACCCGTTCGTGGCCGGGCGGGTGCCCAACTTCGAGAACCGGCGCAAGCAGGGCCCGCGGCAGTGGCCGGTGCCCTACGTCGACGCCGAGATCGACGTGTCCGGCGCCTCGCTGGAGGACGCCGACACCACCGCCGCCGCGCTGCTGGGCGGCGGGACCGCCGACATCCGGCTGACGCTGGTCGGGCCGTGGTCGGAGCTGAGCGGAGAGCGCCGCTCCCCGCTGGAAGAGGAGCACCTCGACCTGCGCCTGATCCGCGAAACCTTCCGCGGCGACTCCCGGGTGGTCTTCGCCGAGACCGCGCCCGAACCCGACCCGCAGGTCCCGTTCCGGCTGCGGCTGCCGGCGGGCTGCCGGCCCGGCCACCGCGCGCTGGAACGGCTCACCCAGGCCGCCGACAAGCAGGGCGCCGGGCTGGTGCGGGTGACGGCCGCCGGGGTGCCCGCGCACGGGCCCGGATCGATCCGGTTGGAGCGCACAGCGGCCTTCGCACGGGCGCGGCGGCTGGGCGCGGCCGAGAACGCCCCAACAGGCGGCAGCGGCAGCAGCGGCCGGGACGGCCGGGCCGACCAGGACGGGCGGGCCGGGCTCGACGGCGCGGTCGAGCGGCTCTACGGCGTGCACTGGATCGGCAGCGGCGGCATCCTCGTCGAGGGCGAGGACGAGCAGGTGCCGCACGACTGGCGCAGCCGGTTGCGCACGGCCGAAGGGGAGGCCAACGCCCAGCGCACCCGCGCCGAGCGCCTGGAGCGGCGGCTGCGCTGGCTCAGCCGCGGGTGGCCGCGGTGGTTGGCCGACCGCCTGACCCGCTGAACGCACACCGGCGATCGTGGAGCGATGCCCGGATCAGGGCATTGCTCCACGGCCGACGCGGCAGGCGGCGGTCACGGCACCAGCAGGATGAGGCTCTCGGCGACCAGCGCGTCGCGTTCGCCGTCCTCGATCTCGACGGTGTGCCTAAAGGTCAGCAGCATCCCGTTGTCCTTCTCGCGGGCGGCGGCGAGCTCGATGCCGTCGCGCACCCGCGCGCCCGCGCGCACCGGCTGCAGGAAACGCACCTTGTTGAGGCCGTAGTTGACCGACATCGACGGAGCCGCCTCCAGGGTCCACACCTGGGGGCTGAAGGCCGACAGCAGCGACAGGGTGAGGAACCCGTGGGCGATCGTCCCGCCGAAGGGACCGTCGGCCGCCCTGCCGCGGTCGACGTGGATCCACTGGTGGTCGCCGGTGGCGTCGGCGAACTTGTCGATGGACTCCTGGGTGACGGTGAGCCAGCCGCTGTAGCCGAGGTGCTCTCCCGTGGCCGCGACCAGTTCGGCGAGGTCGGTGAAGGTCCGCATCGTCCGCTCTCCTTGAACCCGTTGGCAGCCCGCCGGTGGGGCGGGTGCCCAGACTCTAGCGAACCGACCATTCGGTATGGGATGGGGGAGTGGGTCGCACGCCCGCTCAGCGCCGCGCTGCATCCGGGGCCGCCGCCGCGGTCGCCCGCAGATCGTCGATGACCACCCGGCCCCGGTACTGGTGGTCCGAGCGGGTCTCGACCAGATAGATCCGCTCGACCGAAACCGGATGGGCGATCCCATCGGGAACGGAGATGGCGGCCTTGCGCCACCCCGTCCAATCCACCCGCGGCCCGTAGCACGAGTGCCGCCGCCCGTCGGCGCCGACCACGGTCAGCGCCACCTGGGCGCCGTTGCCGTCACCGCGCACCTGCAGACCGAACCCGAACGCGGTCCGCTCCACCGCCAACGGCGCGGGCGGGACCGCGTATGCGGCCCTGCTGCGCCGCTCACCGGTGAAGTCGTAGTCCAGAGCCAGCCCGCCGCCGGTGTGCCCCGCGGCCGGCGACACCTCGGCCGCGGCGGCGCGGTAGCCCGTGGCATCCCACTCGGCGGCGTCGGCAAAGCCCGCCAGTTCGACCGGTTGCGAGCCGATCCGCAGCGGGATGTCGACGCTGCGCCCGCCCGCGGCCACCGTGATCGTCGCGGTTCCAGACGCTGCGGTCGGTTCGACCAGCACACTCGCGTCGCCGCGCCGGGTGATCGCCGCCAGGTCCGGCTCGACGGTGATCTCGGCGTCCGCCGGCTCGATCGCGGCCCGGGTGCCGTCGGGTGCGACCCCGTCGATGACGAAGGACCGGCGCCCCGAACCACCGGAGAAGGCGAGCGCCGCCGGGGTGGCCGCCAGGCGCTGCGGGCCGGGCAGCACCTCCAGGTCCACCCCGCCGCGGGCGCCGCCGGTGCCGGCCTCCACCCGGGCACCGCCGGGCGCACCCGCCCGGAAAACGGCGCCGCCGCCGCTGCCCTCGACACCGCCGCCGCGGGCCGTCCAGCTCAACCCGGGCTCGGGGGCGGGGCCGTAAGCGGAGTCGTAGGCGCGGGCGGTCAGCTCTCTGCCCAGCCCGGTGAATACCCGGTGCGGATCGGGCCGCACGGGCAGTGCCGAGCCGCGGGGCGGCCGCGCCGGAACGGCGGGCTGCACCCACACCCCGCGGGCGGTGCCGTCGCCGCGGGGCGCACGCACCGACAACCCGTTGGGTACGGCGCGTTCCGGTTCGCCGGCGCGGTTGCGCAGTTCGAGCCCGTCGGTGCCCGGCGCGCGGGTGAGCAGTGTGGCCGAGCCGCCGCCGTCGAGCTCCAGCGCGTCGTCGGCTCCGGCGCGGCGCAACCGCTCGGCGACCTCCGGCAGGGTCGCCCCGCGGGTGCCCCGGGCGCGGCCGTCGGCGACCACCAGGAACATCCGCCGGCCGTCGCGGGAGAACCCGATGGCGGTGCGCGGGTGGCGGGCGCCGTCGTCGGCGCCGGTGGTCTCGCCGTCGCGCAGCAGCACGTTGCGGCCGCCGATCGCGGTCTGCGCGCGGAGCCCGCCGGTGTCCAGCGCGTAGTCCAGCGATACGCGCGCCCCGGCCCCGAGCCCGGCCAAGCGCTCGGCGGCCGCGCCGCGGCCCAGCAGCACGCGGGTGCCGGGCGCGATGGTGCCGGTGCCGGCGGACTCGCGGACCTTGCGCACGGTGCCCTCGGACACCACCAGTTCGGTGACCGGCCCCGAACCGGCGGCGCGCGACCGCGGGTGGTCGCCCCAGGCGGCGGTGAACACGCCCGTGCCGTCAGCGGGGATCCGGTGGCTGTTGAGCCGGTCGATGCCGATGTCCGCGCCGGGTAGGCCGGCCGTGCCGGAGAACTCGGCCCGGTGGATTCCGCCGCGTCCCCAGGCGCCGATCACCGCCGTGTTGGCGCGGCCGCGGGTCGGTGATTTCAGCAGCGTGCCGCCGCTGACGGCCGCGCCCAGCGGCGCGCCGGAGGCACCCGAGTCGAAGAAGTCGCCGTTGACGGCGGCGACCGTGCCCGCGGGTGCGGGCATGGCGCTGACGGGGGCGGGGTCGGTGAGGTGGCCGCCGCCCAGGTAGCCGACCGCTGCGGGGCCGCTCAGGTCCACGTTGAGGGTGCTGAAATGCGTTGCGGAACCGGAACCGGAACCGGGGTCGGAGCCGGGGGCTGAGGTCTGTGTCAGGGCGACGCCGGGGGCGACGGGTTCGGCGGGCGGCTGCGCCGCGGCGGTATCGGCGGCGGCCGCGCCGGGCGCCGCCGCCCACAGCGCCGTGGTCAGGGCAAGGGCCGCTGCTGCGGCGCGGGGGAGCACGGCCGGGGACCTCCGGTACCGGGAGACGGGGGATGGGCGCTGCGCCGACCGCGGCAGCGGGGGATGGGCCGGTGCCGTCGGGCCGCAGTGGTGGCGGCCGATACCGCCGATGCGCTGATCACCATAAGTAATCGCACTGATGCAGATTGTATTGGTGGAAGGTCAACGCTGAGGCAGCGCAGGGTTACCGTTCGACCACGGCCGATTAACCGCCGTGTATCCCGGGTTGACCCGGCGGCAACACGGTCTGCCTAGGGTGTGCCGGAAGGGACCGGCCGCAGCGCTCCTTTCCCGGCGGTCCGCGGGAGGAAAGGGAAGGACGCATGGTCACAGCGGCCGAGTCCGCCATCGACATCTCCGCCTGGGACACCGACCCCGCCGCCCGCGCCGTGATCGCCGCGCAGGTGGGTGCCGCCGCGGCGCGCACCGGACTCTTGCAGGTCACCGGACACGGGATCCCCGGCCGGATCCACGACGGCCTGCGCGAGGCCATCGACCTGTTCTTCGAGCGCCCGGCGGCGGCCAAACTGCGCTACCTACCGCCCGACCCCGACACCGAGCGCGGCTACCGCCCGCCCGGTCCGGCACGCATCCCCGAGTCTTTCCGCATCGGCACCCAGGCCCGCGACTTCCCCGAGCGCCGCCTGCCCGAGGAGGGCTATCCCGCCAACATCTGGCCGGTCGGGCTGCCGCGTTTCCAACCGCAGGTCATGGCCTGGTTCGACGCCGCCCAGCGGTTGGTGCGGCGCTTAACGCGGATCTTCGCCGTCGCGCTGGAGCTGCCGGAGGGCTTCTTCGAGCCCTACACCGGGCACTCCATGGACGTGCTGCATCTGGAGTACGCCCCGCCCCGCGCCGCGGCGCCCGCCCCGGGCCGCCCGCTGGACGGCTCCGCGCGCGGCACGGCCGCCGGCGGCGCAAGCGCCGAGCCCGGCCTGCTGCGGCTGGTCTGGGCGCCGGGCGGCGGGTTGGAGTTCGCCGACGGCCGCGGTGTGTGGCACGGTTTCGGTGCCGCGCAGCAGACCCTGGTGGTGCACATCGGCGGCCTGCTCGCCCGCTGGACCAACGACCGCTGGCCGTCGCCGCCGCTGCGTGTGGCCGCGGCCGATGCCCGGCCGGTCCGCTGCCGCGCGGCGTACCTGTCCCACGGCGGCGACTTCGACGCGCTGGTCACCACGCTGCCGACATGTGTGGGGCCCGGCCGCCCCGACCGGTATCCGCCGGTCACGGTTGCCGGCCACCTCGCCGCCGAGCCGGGCGGCGACCGCTGGAAGCGGCTGATCGGGGCGCCGCTGTAGCCGGGCGGCGGGTGGCCGGCACGGAAAAGCGGCACCGAGGTCGGCGGTGGGCCCGGGTTGCTGTGCGGGCGGCTCCTCGTGCCTGGAAGGGGCGGCCCGGTTCCACTGTGCGGCTTTGTCCGCGGCCGGGCGGCGGGTGGCCTGCACGGAAAAGCGGCACCGAGGGCGGCGATCGGCCCGGGCGGGCGCGCGTGTGCCCGTCATGTCGGATTACCGGGTGGCAGTGCGCCCGTTATGTCGGGTGCCCAGTGACGATCATGCAGAAATGCCGGTCCCGGCTTTAAAATCCGGGCATTTCTGCAGGGCCGGTGCGGTGCGCCGCCCGCCCCCGCCGCCTGCGGTGGGAGCGGCGACCCGCGCGCCCGCCGCCCGCGGCCGTCGCTGCTGCTTTGCTGTCCGGATGACCCGTCGCCCGGCCGCGGGCAAGGCCGCCGAGCGGGCCCGTGTCCGCCCTGGTCCCCGGACGCACCGGCCGCCATGGCGGGGCCGCCATCAGTGGTCCCGTGCGGGTCGGCTTCTTCAGGGGTGATCGGTCCGCCCGGGGGCCTCGCTGCTGCACAGGGCACCGGCATGCGGGCAGTCCCGATCGATCAGGGCCTATTAAACAGGACTTAGCCGGCGGAGGGTGCGGCGCCGCCGCCGGCGCCCAGTGTCACCGAGTCGACGGCCAGGCGGCGCAGTTCGCGGGTGTCGACATCGTGGCCCAACCCCGCGCGGGTCAGCGGGATGGGGGTGATGCCTTCGTGGGCGCGCACTGCCGGGCGCACGGTTTCGCGGGTGAACTGGCCGCCGGCGCCGGGCATCTCGCTGGGCAGGCTCACGCCGGGCAGTGCGGCGAGTGCGGCGATGGCCGCCCGGCCCACCCCGGATTCGCCGTCCCACCCGCACCAGATGTCCCAGCCGGCGTCGGCGGCGCGGTCGTGAGCGCGGCGCGCCGGGGTCAGCCCGCCCAGCAGGCTGGTGCGCAGGCTCAGCGCGCGGGCGGCCTCGGCCCGGATGGCGCGGTCGAGGGTGGCCGGCGAGTCGATCGAGGTGCTCAGCGCGATCGGCGTGCGCAACTCGCGCTGCAGCCGCGCGTGGGCTTCAAGGCCGCTGCCGACACCGGTATCGGGGTCGGGGCGGCCGGGTGCGAAGGGTTCCTCGATGGCGACCAGGCCGTAGTCGTCGAGTGCGCGCAGCGCCCGCAGGTCGGCCTCGTCCTCGGTATAGCGGCCGCCCGCATCGGCCTGCAGCACCAGGAACGGGAAGCTCTCCTGCACGGTGCGGACCACGTCGACGTCCCAGCCGGGGCCGACCTCCAGCCGGACTCGGCGGAACCCGCTGCCCACCTGCCGGTTGACCTCCAGTACCAGTGACTCGTCCGAGGGTTGGCGGCCCACGGTGGCCCCGGCCGTGAAAGCGGTGCGGTCGCCGCCCAGGGCGTAGGACAGCGGGGTGCCGCGCTGGCGGCTCCACAGGTCCCAGCAGGCGGTGTCGAGCCCGGCGGCCACCGCCGGCACCCAGGGCAGGCCGGCCCATGCGCCGGCGGCCTCGGTGGGCCGCTGCCACGTGTGGTGCAGCAGGGCCGGCGCGTAGTGGTCGACCAGGGCGCGCCACCGCTCGCCGTCGGCGAGGGGGACTTCGCCCCACCCGCAGTTGCCGTGTTCGTCGCGGACCTGGACCAGTGCGTGGCGGGCGAACTGCGGCCGGGCCTCGGCCGCCCCGCGGGAACGGGGATGGACCAGCGGCAACCGGACCAGAGTGGCATCGATGCCGGCGACCCGGGCGAGGGTCGCCGATTCGGTAGGTGACACGCGGTCTCCGTCTCGGACGCGGGGAGCAGTGGGCAGGCGGGTGCCGGTGCGTACACACACCGCCCTTCACCGAAAGTATCCGCTCACCGCGGAGGCTGCCAGCGCGGCCACCGGTGCGCACCGCCGGTGCGGGGCACGCGCGATCGGGGGCGGGTTTCGGGCCGGACCTTTCGGCGGAGCCCGCTGAGTCCGGTGGCCGAGCCGGTGTGCAGGGACTAACCTCGACGAGTCGATAACGCTGCGTACACGAATGACTACTTGAGGAGAATGCCGATGCGCTGCCGCTCAGCCCCCGCAGTGACAATCCTCGCAGGCCTCGCTGCGGCCGCGGCGCTGGCCGTGCTGCCCGCCGCTCCCGCCAACGCCGCGACCGGGGTCCTCACGATCAACGGCACCGACCGGGTCGATCCCGCGGGGTGCCACACGCTGGATGCGGGCCCCTACAAGGTCGCCAACCGCACCGACGCGACCGTGTTCATCGTAAGCGGCCGCGACTGCACCGGCGAGGTCCGCGGCGTGCTCCTGCCCGGCCAGACCGGCACGGGGCAGGGCCCGGGAGGCGGTGTGTTCGCGCCCTGACCGCCGGCGCACCGCCAGGGCGGACCGCCGGAACGCCCTGGCGGTCCGCCGGTCCGCTCTTGCTACTGGTGCGCGCCCTCGGCCAGCACCTCGGCGACCGGCCGCGACTTGAGCCCGTGCGCCTCGGCCACGCCCTCGTTGGTAATCGCGCCGTCGTGGGTGTTCAGGCCCTGCGCCAGCACCGGGTCGTCGGCCAGCGCCCGCCGCCACCCCTTGCCGGCCAGCGCCACCGCGTAGCGCAGCGTGTCCTTGGTCAGGGCGTGGGTGGAGGTATTGGGCACCGCCCCGGGCATGTTCGCCACGCAGTAGAACACGGTGTCGTGCACGGCGAAGGTCGGGTCGTCATGGGTGGTCGGGCGGGAGTCGGCGAAGCAGCCGCCTTGGTCGATGGCGATGTCGACCAGCACCGCGCCCGGACGCATCCGCGCCACCAGCTCGTTGGAGATCAGCTTGGGTGCCTTGGCCCCGGGGATCAGCACCGCGCCGATCACCAGGTCCGATTCCAGCACCGCGCTCTCAAGCTCGAAGGCGTTGGAGACCACGGTGCGCACCCGGCCCTGGTACATGTCGTCGGCGTAGCGCAGCTTGGCGACGTTCAGGTCGAGCAGTGTGACGTCGGCGCCCATGCCCACGGCGATGCGGGTGGCGTTCAGCCCGGAGACCCCGGCGCCGATCACCGTGACCCGTGCCGGGCTCACCCCCGGCACACCGCCCATCAGCCGGCCGCGCCCGCCGCTGGGCCGTTGCAGCGTGAACGCGCCCACCTGCGGCGCGAGCCGCCCGGCGACCTCCGACATCGGCGCCAGCAGCGGCAGCGAACCGTCGGGGGCCTGCACGGTCTCGTAGGCGATACCGGTGACGCCGCGCTCCAGCAGGGCGTCGGTGCACTCGCGGGAGGCGGCCAGGTGCAGGTAGGTGAACAGGGTCTGGCCGGGCCGCATGCGGGGGTACTCCTCGGCCACCGGCTCCTTGACCTTCAGGACCAGTTCGCTCTCGCCCCATACTTCGTCGGCGGAGCCGAGAATGTCGGCCCCCGCCGCGGTGAACTCGTCGTCCGCGATGGAGGATCCGCGGCCCGCCCCGCTCTGCACGGCGACGGAATGGCCGCGCGTGACCAGTTCGTGGACACCGGCAGGGGTGATGGCCACCCGGTACTCGTGGTTCTTGACTTCGCTCGGCACGCCGACGCGCACGGGACCCCTCCTTGCATCTTCTTTGATACATCTTCACTTTGACGTGCCCGCCCGCACCCCGCCATCTCCACCATGACTGCCGTTTTCATGGCATGTTTACAAGGTGTAACCGGCGGGGCGGCTGCGCGGGCGGTCCGGTGTTGGCAAGCGGCCCGCACCGCCTCAGTTCGAGGCGGCGGGGTCCAGCCGGCCGCCCGCGGCGGCCGGGTTGGCGGGACCGGCGGGACCGGCAGGGTCGGTCCGTGCCGCAGGCGCCGGCTCGGCCGCCGCGCCGAACGCGCCCGCGCCGGAGACCCAGGTGCCCACCACGCGCCCCGCGAGCATGCGCCCGGCATAGGGGCCGGGGTCGGCGGCCGGAACGCTCTGCCCGGCAGCGGGATCGAAGGCCACCAGGTCGGCGTCGCAGCCCGGGGCGATGCGGCCCTTGCGGTCCATACCCAGCAGCTCCGCCGCCGCCGCGGAGGTCCACCGCGCCAGGTCGGCCAGACCGCAGCCGCGACGGCGGGCGGCGGTCCACAGCGCGGGCAGGGTCCAGGCGATCCCGGCGGCGCCGGTGCCCGGCCGGTGCCCCGAGCCCACCTGGGTGATGGCGGGGTCGTCGCTGCGGTCCAGCAGCACGCTCCACAGCGCGTTGCGGTTGGCGCCGCTGCGCAGCGGCGGCAGGCAGGCGTGCGCGGCGGAGTCGTCGGGCACCTGCTCGACGGGCAGGCAGAGGTAGTGCGGGCAGGTCTGGGCGCTGACACCGACGCCCATGGCGCGCGCCCCGGCCAAGACGGCGGCGCACTCGGCCGCGGTGAACGGCGCGACCAGCACGCGTCCGCCGGCCATGCGCGCCGCCGCGATGACCCGTTCCATGCCGCGGCGCTCGGCCAGCGCCGGGCGAGCGGCCAGCAGCGCAGACAGCCCCGGGCCCTGCGGCACCGACAGTTCCCGCGCGTCCTCGGCGTGCACGACCAACGGGGCGTCCATGGCGGCCAGTTCCACCATCGCCTTGCGCAGCCGGACATCGTCGATCCGGTGCCCGCCGGCGCCGCCGGCAGGCGAGTCGCCGGCCAGCGAGCAGTGGAAGCCCACCGCCCCGGCCGCGCGCAGTTCGGCCAGGTCGGCCGGTGTGCTGTCAGCGGTGATGTTGCCGAGGAAGAAGACGTGGGCGGCGGTGTCGGCGGCTGCGGCCAGGTGGGCGCGCAGGCCGGCTTCGCCGGTGATCGCAGGGCGGGCCGGACCCGAGGCGACGACGGTGGTGACGCCGCCGCGCACAGCGGCGGCCGTGGCGGCGGAGTAGCCGTCCCGCAGGCCCTGGCCGGGCGCCTGCACGGCCACGTCGATGTCGATGCCGCCGGGCAGCAGCGCGGTTTCGCCCAGGTCGACGTCCCGCCGGGCGGCACAGGGGGCCCGGTAGTCGCCGATGGCGGTTATGCGGCCCGCGCGCAGGCCGACGGACGCGGGCACCACGCCGCCGGGGGTGACGACCTGCCGCGAGCGGACGACGGTGTCGATCTGGGGCATCGGAATCCCCTTCGTGGTTCGCTGACGATATTCGAGCGAAATGCGGTAATCGCCGGGAATCGCTGGTAGTCGCTGATAACTGCCTGCATTCGTCGGGCGTGCGGCCCACTTGCCGCGGTGCGGTGCGGTGGGGTAGCGGTGCATTGCGGTGCGGTCGGCGCTGCGCTGATCGATTGCCCGACCGTACCGCGATCGGCAGCGTGCAGGGGGCTTCAGCGCTGAACGGGCACCTGCGGTGCGGTCCGATGCCGGTCATCCGGACGTTTTTCCGATGGAATGGTCGGCTTTTCGGGGGGTATTTACAGTGGTGCGATAGGGAGCCGAAAGACAGCCGTTTCCGGGCGGCAGGCCCGCGGGCCACCGCCCGGCCCCGGCGGGCCGCGTTTGGCGGGCCGGCGGCGGAGGCGGACGGCGTTCGTGTCCTGCGGGTTCACCGCTGGGCATCGTCTCCGACACCGTGTAGTAGATTTGGACCGGTTCGTGGTGGTGATCGCGTGGACGTTGCCGTACTCCTCATCGGTGATGCGGCCGGCTGGATAGCGCCCTGGATGTGGGGCGTGGCCGGGCTCCCGGTCGGCGCGGCCGCCGCCGCTGCGGTCATCGGCCACCGCAACCACCAGTAGCGACCCCTGACCCCACGGAGCGGCCCGCGTGAGTTCCCCCGGAGTCCGCGACAGCGACCCGCCGCGCGACAAGGGCGCACCGCACAGCGGCGCACCCGCCCGCGCTCCCGGCGCCGACACCGCCGCGATCATCGCCGTCGCCGCCCTCGCCTCGTGCTCCATCGCCCTCATCGTCTCCCTGGTCACCGGGGGAGCGGTCACCGCCCGCGCCATCCCGGGCCTGCCCGACGCCGGCCCGGTCACCCGCTGGGGCCTGCCGAGCGCCACCGCGGTGCGCGACATCGCCGCCGCCCTGACCACCGGGCTGCTGGTGCTGGCCCTGTTCCTGCTGCCGCTGCGCAAGGGCGCCGCCCTGGGGCCGCAGGCGCTCGGCTACGTGCGCGCCGCCACCTGGCCGGCGCTGGTGTGGGCGGGCGCCGCCGCGGCAGTGCTCGTCTTCCAACTCTCCGACGTCTCGGGGCTGCCTCCCGCAGAGGTCGTCGGCGACCAGCTCACCCGCTACGCCGTCTCAGTGGCCCAGGGCATCGGGCTGCTCATAGTGATCCTGCTCGCCTGCGCCGCAGCGCTGCTGTGCCGCACCACCGACACCGCCGCCGGCGCGTTCGCCCCCCTGACCCTCGCCGTGGCCGGGTTGGTCCCGCCCGCGCTGACCGGGCACTCCGCCTCGGCAGGCAGCCACGAACTGGCCATCACCGGGCTGGCACTGCACGTGCTGGCGGTGTCGGTGTGGGTGGGCGGGCTCGCCGCGGTGACCTTCCACGGGCTGCGCGCCGGAGCCGACGACGCCCCCGTGGCCGCCGAGCGGTTCAGCCGCATGGCGCTGTGGGCCTACATCGGCGTCGGTGTGGGCGGTGTCGCCAGCGCCGCCAGCCGCCTCTACACGGTCGCCGACCTCTACACCACCTCCTACGGGCTGCTGATCCTGGTGAAGGCGGCCCTGTTCATCGCACTGGGCGCCATCGGCTGGGCGCACCGGCGCCGCACGATCCCGCGCATCGCAGCGGTCGGCGGGCGGCGGCTGTTCGCCCGCCTGGCGGGGGTCGAGATCGCCGTCATGTCGGCCACCATGGGCATCGCGGCGGCACTGGGCCGCACGCCGCCCCCGGAGCAGCAGGGCACGGCCGATCCGGCCGAGGCGATCCTCGGGTTCCCCATGCCGCCGCCGATCAGCGCCCATACCCTGCTGACGCTCTGGCGGCCCGACCTGTTTTTCATCCTGGTGGTCGCGGTGCTGGGCGGCGGATACGCCGCGGGCGTGGTCCGCCTGCTGCGCCGCGGCGACCGCTGGCCCTGGGGCCGCACGCTGGCCTGGGCCGCGGGCCTGCTCGTGCTGGCGGCCGTGCTGCTCAGCGGGGTGGCGACCTATTCGATGGTGCTGTTCAGCACGCACATGATCCAGCACATGGTGCTGTCCATGCTCGTGCCGATCCTGCTGGTGCTGGGCGCCCCGGTCACCCTGGCGCTGCGCGCCCTGCACCCCGCCCGCAGGCGCGGCGACCGCGGCCCGCGCGAGTGGCTTACCGCGTTCATCAACAGCGGGTTCGCCAAGGTTGCCACCCATCCGGCCGTGGCCACCCCGCTGTTCGTCCTCAGCCCCTACGCGCTGTACTTCTCGCCGCTGTTCCCGGCGCTGATGAACGACCACAGCGGGCACCTGTTCATGAACGTCCACTTCCTGCTCACGGGGTTCCTCTACTACTGGATCATCGTGGGTGTGGACCCGGGGCCGCGCAAACTGCCCTACCTGCTGCGCATCGTGCTGCTGCTGGCGGTGATGGGCGTGCACGCGTTCTTCGGCATCACGATCATGATGCAGACGGCGCCGCTGGCCATGGAGTACTACGGGCAGTTCCAGGTGCCCTGGCTCGAGGGCCAAAGCGCCGACCAGTACACCGGCGGCGGGATCGCCTGGGCGGTCGGCGAGATCCCCACCGGCCTGGTAATGCTCGCCCTGGTGCGGCAGTGGGCGCGCGACGAGGAACGCACCGAGCGCCGCCGCGAGCGCCACAGCCGGCGCGACGGCTCCGACGACGCCGACATGGACGCCTACAACGCCTACCTGGCCGATCTGGAACGGCGCTCCAACGGGCGTCCGCCGGAGGCTTGAGCCGGAGGCTTGAGGGGCGGCGGCAAGCAGCGGGCCGCCCCGGCAGGCGGCGGTTAGCGGCCCGCGGGGCGGTTCCGGGCCGCCGACCGGCGTTAGAGACCCGGCGGGCCCGCGTCCAGAGGGATCCGCCATCAGCGGAACCCGGCGCCGGCTTGCGCTGCGGGGTGGCGCCGCGGGGCCGATTCAGATTGGCTCGGGTCCATGAGGAAATTCCGGTTCGGCTTCAGCAGCCGCCAAGGGGAGATCGATCGCTGGGCGCAGGTGTGCCGCGACGCCGAGGAATCGGGCTACGACTCGATCCAGGTGCCCGACCACCTGGGGGCCGCCTCGCCCTTCGCCCTGCTGGCCGCAGCGGCCGCGGTGACCTCGCGGCTCCGGCTGGGCACGCTCGTACTCAACAACGAATTCTGGAACCCGGCCCTGCTGGCGCGCGAGGCCGCCACCGTCGACCGGCTGTCCGCCGGGCGGCTGGAACTCGGGCTGGGCGCCGGGCACATGAAGTCCGAGTTCGAGTCCGCCGGGCTCCCGTGGCGCTCCCATCCCGAGCGCACCGACCGGCTGGAACAGAGCATCGGCGAACTCGACCGGCTCTTCGCCGAGGACGGCCAGCAGCCGCTGCCGCACCAAGTCCCTCGTCCGCCGCTGCTGATCGGCGCGCACGGCGAACGCGGGCTCGATCTGGCGGCGCGCCACGCCGACATCGTCGGGTTCGCCGGCCTCACCCAGATCAAGGGCGCCCGAATGGGGACCTTCCGCGTCGCCGACGCCGACGAGACCCGGCGCCGGGTCGACTTCGTGCGCCAACAGGCGGGCTCGCGCGCCGACGCGCTGGAGTTCAACCTGCTCGTGCAGGCGGTGGTGCTCACCGACGACGCCGAGAAGAGCGCAGCCGAACTGGCCGCGACCTATTCGGGGAGCGGGCTGGACACCGCGCAGCAGGTGCTGCAGAGCCCCTACATGCTGGTCGGCACCGCCACCGAAATCGCCGCCGAACTGATCGCCAACCGCGAGGAGTTCGGGTTTTCCTACATCACCACGCACGGGCCCTCGCGCGATCCGCTGGGCGAGGTGATCCCGGTGGTGCGCGAGGCCGCCGGCGAAGCGGTCTAGCGGGGCGCGCGCTCGGGCGGCGGCTTTGCCTGGGCGCCCGGGAACCCATGCGCCCGGGAACCCGGGCGCTCGGACTCAGCCGCCCAGCAGTAGCGCGATTCCGGTGCCCGCGGCGCCCAGGGCCGCGCAGACCAGCAGGCCGCCGCCCGCAGCGGCGGGTGTCAGCAGCCCGTTCGGCACCGCGGCTCCGCGGCCGGCTGCCGCTCGCCTGGCCACGAGCGGCAGCATGGCGGCGCCTGCGGCATAGACCACGAGCGTTGCCGCCGAGGCGACCAGGAAAGCCTGGCCCGCCCCCGCGGCCGGGTCGCCGCCCAGGGTCCGGACCGCTGCCAGTGCCGGGACCGCCAGCAGCACCGCTGTGCAGGCGGCGCCGAGCACGCCCTTGGGCAGCACTGCGGAACGCCCGGCGGCGGCGAGGAGGAGCCCGATCAGGGCCGCCAGCATGACGGCGCCCGCGATCCCGAACACTGCGATGTTGACCAGCGAGTTCACCCGCTCATTATGGCACCGCCGCCGGTGCGGCCCCGCCGCCCGCCGGGCCTGCGGAGCCGGTTGTGAACCGGATCTCGGCCAGGCCGGCCACCTCGGCCCGTTCCATCAGCACCAGGGAGCGTGCTCCCGGCACCACGGCGCCCGCCCCCGCTGCGCAGTCGACCAGCAACCGCGGCCAGCGCTGCATGTGCCGGCGGTGGCTGCGGGGTGCGATCCGGCGTCCCCGTTCGATCTGGCCGCGCAGCGCCGCTTCGGGGCCGACGTCGATCAGCAGCAGATGGACCTCGTAGCCGCGGCGGCGGCAGTACCAGCCCAGCAGCCGGCGCACCGGCTGGCGGGTCGCGCTCTCGTGGACCACCACCGGGCCGTCGCCGGCACGCAGCGCACTGAAGATGCGCAGGTAATGCAGGCAATGCATCACCCAGCGCCAAGCGGGGTAGGGGAAAGCGCGCAGTCGCCGGGTCAGGCGGTTGCGCGACTGCTGGGAGTCGATCACCCGGACACCGCCGGGTCTTTGCACCGTGTGCGGCTCGGTGCCGTCGAGCGCGAACAAGCGGTTGATCAGCGTGCTTTTACCTGCGCCGGGAACACCGCCCACCAGCAGCAGCGAATTGGCCGGGTACCGCAGTACCCGCGGATTGTGCCCAGGAAGCAGCCCGGGACCGGGGGCGGGGGCCGTCGAAGGGAACATGTCGCTCGTTATGCGCCTTTCCGATAAGCAATCGTTAAATATCGATTTTGAGCGTCAGCTTACGGCGCCCGGACGGCCCGCCGCGGCGGCGGGAGCGGCGATCCGCCGGTGCTGAGCCGCCGCTGGCGCGCGGCCGCGGCCGAACGGGACAAGGATTCCCAAAGACCGTTGCGACCGCCCCTGGGCGGCCGGCGGAACCGAGTGCAGGGAGTACGGGACATGGAACGTGGCCGAGGCGGTATCGCGCTGGGCCCTTCGATTCGGGTACCGGCGATCGGGCAGGGCACCTGGGGCATGGGTGAACGCCAGGACCGGCGCGCCGCAGAGGTGCGTGCGCTGCGCGCCGGCATCGACGCGGGAATGACCCTCATCGATACCGCTGAGATGTATGGCGAAGGCGGCGCCGAACAAGTGGTCGGTGCAGCGGTCGCCGGTCGCCGCGAGGAGGTCGTCCTCGTCTCCAAGGTCTACCCGAGCAACGCCGGCCGGCGCGGCGCCAAAGCCGCCTGTGAGAGGAGCCTCACCCGGCTGGGCACCGACATCATCGACGTGTACCTGCTGCATTGGCAGGGCCCGGTGCCGCTGTCGGAGACCGCGGCGGTGCTGCGGGAGCTGCGCGACGAGGGCAAGATCCGCCATTGGGGTGTGTCCAACTTCGACACCCGGGCGATGGAGCGCCTCTGGCACGTGCCCTCGGGCCGCGCCTGTGTCACGAACCAGGTCATGTACCACCTGGGCGCGCGCGGCATCGAGTACGACCTGCTCCCGTGGTGCCGCGACACCGCACCGGGGCTTCCCGTGATGGCATACGCGCCGCTGGCCCAGGCCGGCGGTCTGCGCAGCACGATTCTGGACGATCCGACCGTGGGCGGCATCGCGAAGGAGCGCGGCATCCTGCCCGCGCAGGTGGCCCTGGCCTGGACCGTGCGCGACGGCGACGTCGTCGCCATCCCCAAGGCCGCCGACCCCGACCACGTCCACCAGAACGCGGCGGCGCTGGACATCCGCCTGACCGCGGAGGAACTGGCGGCCCTGGACGCGGCGTTTCCCCCGCCCGACCGGGCCGAACCGCTGGAGATCGTCTGAAACGCCTGTCGGGGCGAGGTGCCGGGCGGGCCGGGCGCCGGGGGTGGCTTTCGTGTAGTTATTGCCGGGTGCTGCGCTGAACTTCGCCGAACGTTCACGGACACACGGACACCCGCGCACCCGGTCGCCGGTTCCGGCCCGCGCGAACCGGCACCCCGGCCGCCATCACCCCGTCTGCTGCAGGCGGGAGCCCGTGGGGGTCTTGATGACCTGCAGGCGGGTGGTGATGCGGGTGCGGAGATCGGACACGTGGCTGACCACTCCCACGGCGCGCCCGCCGTTGCGCAGGGAGTCGAGGACCTCCAGAACCTCCTCAAGGGTGTCTTCGTCCAGGGTGCCGAAGCCTTCGTCGATGAAGAGGGTGTTGATGTCGCCGCCCCCGGCCTCCTGGGCGGCGATGTCGCCCAGGCCCAGGGCCAGGGCCAGTGAAACCACGAAGGTTTCGCCGCCGGACAGGGTGGCGGGGTCGCGTTCCTGGCCGGTCCACGCATCCAGCACGCGCAGCCCGAGCCCGCCGCCGGAACGCGAGCGGTCGCCGGCGGCCTTGTCGACGGTGTGGCGGAGTTCGTAGCGCGAGCCCGCCATGGTCGCCAGCCTGTCGTTGGCCGCGGCCACCACCTGTTCCAGGCGCGCGGCCAGCACATACGCCGAAAGCCGGACGTTCTCGCGGTTGTCGGCGGAGGTGCCCGCCGCCAGCCGCGCCAGGCCGTCGGCGACACTGTGCCGGTGCCGCGCCGGCCGGGAATCGGCGAGCCGGCGGTCGAGTTCGGCCCGGAGCTCGGCCAGCCGCCGGGCCTGGCCCGCGAACAGGTCGCGCCACCGCACCGCATGCTCGGCCGCCCCAGCGGCCGAATCCGCCGCCGCGGCAAGCCCGGCGATGTCCGGAGCGGGGCCGGCACCCACCGCGGCGAGTTCGGGATCGTCCAGCACCGCGCGCACCGCCGCGGCTTCGTCGTCGTGGGCGCGGATGCGTTCGCGCAGCCCGCGGCGCTCGTCGTCGCCGCGTTCGGCGGCGCGCGCGTGGTGCGCGCCGGTGAACCCGGCCTCGGCCACCGCGCTGCGCGCCTCGTGTTCGGCGCTGCGGAGCTCGCCGGCCGCGGCGGAACGGTCGTCGAGCGCCTGCACAGCCGCCTTGAGCAGGTCGGCCTCGTCGCCCAGCCGGCCGATGCGCGCGGCCAGATCCGGGTCGGAGCCGGCGGCCTCGGCGAGCCGGTGTTCCAGCCGGTCGGATTCGGCGGTGCGGGCGGCGCGGCGCTCGGCGAGTTCGGCGAGGCGCCGGTTCAGCTCGGCCTCGTCGGTGCGCGCCTGCTCCAGCGCCGCGTCGATGCGCGCCAACCGGCCGCCGAGGTGCTCGGCCTCGGCCGCCGCGGTGTCGAGGCGTTGGAGTTCGGCGCGCCGCTGGGCGAGCAGGTCGGCGGCTTCGGATTCGCCCAGCCCGCCGCTGGTTTCGCGTGCAGCGGCCAGGCGCTCCTGCAGCGACGCGACCGTGTTCTCAGCGGCGCCGCGGTCGTCGCCGGCGGCCTCGGCGGCCTTGGCGGCCCGCTCTTCGTCGTCGGCCGAAGGGCGGTCGGCGGCGCCGATTGCGGGGGAGGGGTGTTCGGGTGCCCCGCACACCGGGCACGGTTCGCCCGCGGCCAACCGCTCGGCCAGCTCGGCGGCCATGCCGTCGATACGGGACCGGCGGATGTCGAGCAGCCGGTCGCGGGCCGCCTGGTGGGTGTCGGTCCGGGCGCGCAGGCGCTCTTGTGCGGCTTCGAGTTCGCCGGTGTACCGGCGCACGGCCTGCGCGTGTTCCAGCCGGGTGCGGGCGAGTTCGGCGGCGGCCTCGGCGTTCTCGCGGGGGCCGGTGCGGGCGCGGGCCTGTTCGAGCTCGGCGGCGACCCGGACACGCTGGTCGGGCAGGTCGGCGGTGTCGCTGCGGGCCGCTGCGAGGGCATGTTCGGTTTCGGTGGTCTCGGTGTCGATGCGGGCAATGTCCGCCCGCACGGTCTGCAGGTGATCGGAGTCGCCGCGGAGGTGCTCCAGGCGGGCGATTTCGTCACGGCGCGCGCGTTCGGCGGCCGACAGCGGACCGCGCTCGCCGGTACCGCCGGCGTCGGCGGTACCGGCCGCGGTCCCTGCGCCGCTGGTGCCCGCACCGGCCGGCCCTGTTGCGCCGCCGGGCCCGGGTACCAGCTCGCGCACCAGCCCCAACCGCTCGGCCGCCGCAAGTTCGGCTTTCTCCAATTGGGTGCGCCGGTGCTCGGCGGTGCGCAGCAGCGGGATGACGCCGGCCGCGCGTTCGGCGGAGTCGAGTTCGGCCTGCAGAGCCGCGCGGCGCGGCGCCTCATCGGCGAGTTCGCTCTCGCGGCGCAGCGCATCGGCGCGGCGCTGCAGGCGCCGTTCCAGCTCGCGGGCGTCCTCGAGCGCGCTGCGCGCCGTGTCGCGTTCGCGTATCGCCGCGGCGGCCGCGTGCGCCGCGCCGTCGGCCGTGCCGGCGGCGACCGATGCGAGTTCGGCGGCCCACGGCGCCAGCTCGTCAAGGTCGGTATCGGGGCGGGGGCACCGGCCGACCTCGGCGATGAGGTCGGCGGTGCGGCCGACCTCGGACTCGGCGCGCCCGGCGGCCTGGCCCAGGTTGCGTGCGCGGTCGGCCAACCAGTCCTCGACGCGGGTGAACACCCCGGTGGCGAAGATGCGCTCCAGGCC
The DNA here is from genome assembly GCF_054778995.1 of Streptomonospora sediminis. Classification (NCBI taxonomy): domain Bacteria; kingdom Bacillati; phylum Actinomycetota; class Actinomycetes; order Streptosporangiales; family Nocardiopsidaceae; genus Streptomonospora; species Streptomonospora sediminis. The sequence continues at coordinate 178,495 of NZ_BAAGYZ010000036.1, read as the reverse complement.
GGCGCGCCGTTCCTTGGCGTCTGCGCGCAAAAAACGGGCGAAATCGCCCTGCGGCAGCAGCACGATCTGGCAGAACTGGGCCAGGGACAGCCCCAGCAGGTCGTCGACGATCTGCCCGGCTTCGTCGGGCCGGTTGGTCAGCCCGCGCCACGAGCCCTCGACGAGTTCGGTGACGACGACCTTGGCCTTTTCCTCGGTCGTTCCGCTGCCGCGTTTCTTGGGCCGCTGCCAGGCGGGCCGGCGGGTGAAGTGCAGGCGGCGCCCGCGCACGGTGAGTTCGAGGGTGACCTCGGGGGCGACGCCGGGGGCGGCGTGGTTGCTGCGCGGCGAGCGCGCGGCCTCGCGCGCCCCGGCCACCCTGCCGTACAGCGCGAAGCAGACGGCGTCGAGCACCGAGGTCTTGCCGGCGCCGGTGGGGCCGTGGATGAGGAAGAGGCCGCCGTCGCCCAACCGGTCGAAGTCGACGGTCTGGCTGGCGGCGAAGGGGCCGAAGGCTTGGGCGGTAAGGGTGTGCAGGCGCATCAGCGGGCGGCCTCCCCGAGGCGGATGTCCTCGAACGCGCCGGCGACCAGGTCGCGTTCCTCGCCGGTGGCGGGTGCGCCGCGCGCCCAGTCGACGAAGTCGAGGACGAGGTCGGGATCGGAGCGGTCGGCGGTGCGCTGCGCCCAGGTGCGGTGGTCGGCGGCGGGGCGGTCCTCGGGCGCGAAGTCGAGGACGAGGGTGTGCGGGAACCGTTCGCGCAGCCGGTCCATGGGGAACGCGGGCCGCAGCGGGTCGGTCAGGGTGACCTGCAGCCAGTGGCCGGTGTAGCGCTCCCAGTGTTCGCCGCTGAGCAGGTCGTCGATGCGGCCGCTGATGCGGGCGACCGGCCGCGGCACCGGCGCCGGGGCGAATTCCGCCGCCGCGATGCCCGAGGGGCCGAGGTCGAGAATCCAGCAGCCTTTGACCTGGTGTTCCTCAGAGAAGGAGTAGGCCAGCGGCGAGCCGGAGTAGCGCACGGTTTCGGCCATGGTCTGGCGGCCGTGCAGGTGGCCCAGCGCGGTGTAGTCGGTGCCCGCGAAGACGGAGGCCGGCACGTTGGCGGCACCGCCCACGGAGATGTCGCGTTCGCTGTCGGAGGGTTCGCCGCCGCTGACGAAGGCGTGGGAGAGCACCACCGAGCGGGTGCCGGCGGGGCGTTGGGCGAGGTCGGCGCGCACGAGGTCCATCGCGTGGCCCAGCACCGCGGTGTGGCCGCGCCGCTGCAGCCCCCAGTGCGGACGGGCGATCTCGGGTTCGAGGTAGGGGATGCCGTAGAAGGCGACCGGGCCGTGGGAATCGTCGAGCAGCACCGGCGATCCGACGGTTTCAAGCGACGAGCGCAGGTGGATGCCGGAGGCGTCGATGAGGTCGGTGGCGTAGCCGAGGCGGGCCATGGAGTCGTGGTTGCCGCTGATAAGGACGGCCCGCGCGCCGGTGTCGCGGATGCGGCGCAGGGCTTCGCCGAACAGCCGCACGGCCTCGACCGGGGGAAGGGCGCGGTCGTAGAGGTCGCCGGCGACCGCGACGACATCGATCCGTTCGGCGCGGATGGTGTCGATGAGGTGGTCGATGAACACCGCCTGGGCGTCGATCAGGTTCTCGCGGTGGAAGGAGCGTCCCAGATGCCAGTCGGAGGTGTGCAAGAGGCGCATGTTCCGGCAGAGTACTGGAGGATGGTCCGTCCCCGCAGCGGCTCGGTGCGCACCTGTGGATATCCGGGGGCACCTGCGGGCGTGCAGCGCGGCGGTCCGCCGGCCTGCCGCCGCCCGCAGCGGCGCAGCGCCGCCGGGGCCGGCGGCAGGCCGGGCCCGGAAAACCCGCCGGGGTCAGTCGCGTTTGCGGGCCATGGTGAGCCCGTCGCCCACCGGCAGCAGCACGAGTTCGACGCGGTCGTCGGCCAGCGCGTGGTCGTTGAAGTCGCGGATGCCCTGCACCGGCGCGGAGGTCTCGGCGGGGTCGATGACGCGTCCGTGGGAGAGCGTGTTGTCGACCAGCAGCACCCCGCCGGGGCGCATCCGCGGCACCAGTTCCTCCCAGTAGCCGATGTAGCCGTCCTTGTCGGCGTCGATGAAGGCGAGATCGAAGCGGGTGCCGCCGGGCAGCGCGCGCAGCGATTCCAGGGCCGGGCCGATGCGCAGGTCCATCTTGTGCGCGAGTCCGGCGCGCTCCCAGTACCGCCGCGCGAGTGCGGTCCACTCTTCGCTGATGTCCAGGGCCAGCAGCGTGCCGTCGCCGGGCAGGCCGCGGGCCGTGCAGATGGCGGAGTAGCCGGTGAACGTGCCGACTTCGACGGCGTCGCGGGCGCCGCTGATCCGCGCGAGCAGTGTCATGAACGTGCCCTGCTCCGGCCCGATCTGCATCGGCGTCAGGTCGGGGTAGAGCCGGGCGGTCTCCTCGGCGAGGTCGGCCAGCACCGGGTCGACGGGGGCGCCGTGGGCGACCAGGTAGTCGTAGAGTTCCGGCGTTAGGGATTCCGTGGTGCGAGTCACCTGCGCCACTTTAGTTGGGGCCGATACGGCTGTCGCGGCGGCGGTGTCCGGCGCGCCCGCCACCGCGCTGCGCCGCGCCTCAGGCCTGCGGCAGCATTTCCGGCCACGGGAACAGGTAGAGCGCCAGCAGCACGATCGCGATCGTCATCGCGGGCACGACGACGTTGCGCTCGACCTTGCTGTCGGTGGTGAAGCCGATGTTCTGCCCGACGCGGTACTTGGTGACCGGCCACAGCAGCGGCACGCCCAGTTCGGTGGCCATGTCGCCGATGAAGTGCAGCAGGCAACCGAACACCACCGCCACGCCGATCCAGGTGTAGTTGACCCCTGAGGTGAACAGGGCGAGTGTGACCGCGGCGGTGCCCATGGCGTTGATCACCTCCGACACCAGGCGGCTCTTGTCGCTGCCGAACCCGAGCCCGTTGAAGGCGATGCCCAGCAGCAGGAACACGAAGATCTGCACCGCCAGTTCCGACCACAGCGCCAGCGCCTGCGTCATCACGCCCATCAGCAGCGCGAACAGCAGCGAGTGGGTGCCGTTGCGGTGCCCGCCGAACAGTTGGTTGAACATCACGCTCAGCCCGCGGGTGAACATCCCGTAGGTGTTGGTGATGGTCGAGCTTTTGGCGTCGAGGTCGGGGATGAGCGCGGCACCCGCGCAGACCAGGGAGCCCGCGACGATCTCTCCGGGGCCGAGGTCGAATTGGACGATGCCGAAAAAGTCCCGCCCGTCCAGGAACGGAACGACCGCCATCCAACCGCATATGCCGCTCAACGCGTGCGAGTGCCCCATCATGGGCGGAACCGTAGCGGTTGCCGGTATTCCAAGCGAATCCGCCCGGGTTTCGGCGCGACTCTAACGCGGGAACACGGCAGGCACCGGGAACCGCCGGCCCGGGCGGGCACCGCTCAGCCGGTGCCCTCCTGGGTGCCCTCCGGCCGCGGGACCAAGGAAAGCAGAGAATCGTGAACCGTGCGTGACACCCGCGGTGTAAATCGTTGACGCAATTCTGTACATACTGGTAAACAACCAACTGTTCTATGCGTCATGGTCCCTGATCGTCCGTCCTCTCCCGCACCGTGCAACTTGAGGGGTTGACCAGTATGGCCCGACAGCAGGATCCTGCCCGGCCGCCCGCCGGTGCGCCGAAGAAGACGAACCCCCCGGACACCGGGCAGGCGCGGCCGAACAAGCGGCACCCCGAACGCGCGCAGCCCCCGAAGGTCCTGCGCACCACCGCCGCCGCCACCACCGCGGCGGTGCTGGCCGCCGCCCCCGCGCTGACCGCCGCCCCTGCCGCCGCAGCCGGCTCCGGCAACGGCGGCGACACCCTCACCGTGGCGGTGTCCCAGCCGGTCGACTCGCTCAGCCCCTTCCTGGCCCAGCGGCTCATCAGCACCAGCATCCACCGGCTCGCCTACGACTACCTCACCAACTACGACGCCGAGACCAACGAGGCCATCCCCGGGCTGGCCGAACTCCCCGAGGCCTCCGACGGCGGCCGCACCTGGACCTTCACCATCCGCGAGAACGCCACCTGGAGCGACGGCGAACCGGTGACCGCCGAGGACGCCGCCTGGACCTTCACCACGATGATGGAGGACGAGGGCGCCGCCACCGCCAACGGCAACTTCGTCGCCAACTTCGAGAGCGCCACCGCCGTCGACCGGAACACGCTGCGCATCGAGCTGGAACACCCGCAGGCCACCATGCGGGCGCTGGACGTCCCCATCCTGCCCAAACACATCTGGTCGGAAGTCGAGGACTTCGCCGCGTTCAACAACGACGAGGACTTCCCGATCGTCGGCAGCGGCCCTTTCACCATCACCGGGTACCAGCCCAACCGGTCGATCACCCTCGAAGCCAACGAGGACTACTGGCGCGGCCCGCCCGGGTTCGACCGGATCGTGTTCCGCTACATGCCCGAACGCGACGCCCAGGTCGAGGCGCTGCGGGCCGGCGAGGTCTCCCTGGTCAGCAACCTGACCCCCGCCCAGGCCGACGCGTTGAAGAACACGGACAACGTCACCGTCAACACCGCCAGCGGCAAGCGGTTCCAGGGCTTCACCATCAATCCCGGTGCCCGCACCCAGGACGGCGACGAGTTCGGCGACGGCCACCCCGCGCTCAAGGACCGGGTGCTGCGCCGGGCGATCGTGCGGGCGATCGACAAGAACGAGATCGTCGAGACGGTCTACGGCGGCTACGCCGAACCCGCCGGCGGCTACATCCCCGCCCGCTACGACACCTACCACTGGCAGCCCGAAGGCGACGAGCGGCTGAGCTTCGACCCCGGCGCGGCCAACGACATGCTCGACGACGCCGGCTACGAAATGGGCGACGACGGCGTGCGCGTCTCACCCGACGGCGACCCGCTGAAGCTGCGCATGCACGTACACAACGACCGGCCCGACTACGTCGCCATGGGCAAACTGCTGGTGGAGCGGCTCGCCGACATCGGCATCGAGGTCGAGAACCGCACCGTCGACCCCGGCGTGCTCAGCGACGCGCTGCACAGCGGCGAGTACGACCTCATCTTCACGGGGTGGACGGTCAACCCCGACCCCGACTACGTGCTCGGCATCCACACCTGCGGCGCGCTGCCGACCGAACCCGGCACCATGCGCAGCGACTCCTACTTCTGCAACAAGGACTACGACCGCCTATACGAGAAGCAGTTGGCCACCTACGACGACCCGCAGGCCCGCGCCGAGACCGTCGGGGAGATGCAGCGGATCCTCTACGAGGAGGCCGTCGTCAACGTGCTGACCTACTCCGACACCCTTGAGGCGTACCGGTCCGACCAGATCTCCGACATCCAGGTCCAGCCCGACCCCGGCGGCAACATCTGGGGCCAGGACGGCCACTGGTCGTTCAGCTCGGCGGTTCCGGCCGCCGACCCCGACACCTCGGCGGCCGTGCCCACCGGGGTACTGGTCGGGCTCGGCGCGCTCGTGCTGGTGGCGATCGGCGGGGGCGTCTACCTGCTGCGCCGCCGCGCGGCCACCGCAGAGGACCGCGAGTAAGCCGTGGAAACGCTCGAGAGCACCGCTGCCGGCCCCGCGCGCCCGGGGCTGCACCCGGCGGTGCGCTACCTCGGTGGGCGCGTCCTCACGGCGCTGGTGTCGCTGTTCGCGGTCATGGTCACCAGCTTCTTCCTGTTCCGGGTGCTGCCCGGCGACCCGGTGTCGGCACTGACCCAGGGCCGGCAGGTCTCCGTCGAGCAACTGGAGGCCATGCGCCGCGAGTTCGGCCTGGACCAGCCGCTGCCGCAGCAGTTCCTCGACTACTGCCTGGGCATGCTCACCCTGGACTTCGGGATGTCCTACGAGTACCGCGTGCCGGTCGTGGAACTGATCGCGGACCGGCTCGGCCCGACCCTGCTGCTGGCGGGCACCGGCACCGTCATCGCCGCGGCCCTGGGCCTGGTGCTGGGCACCCGCGCGGGCTGGCGCCGCGGCACGCTGATGGACCGGGTCGACACCGGGGTCGCGCTGACCCTGTGGTCGGTGCCCTCCTTCTGGCTGGGCCTGCTGCTCATCGTGCTGCTGGCCTCGGGTGCGGGGCTGTTCCCCACCAGCGGCATGGCCACCCCGGGAGTCGAGGGCGCGTTCAACACCGTGCTCGACGTGGCCCACCACATGGTGCTGCCCGTGGCCACCATGGTCGCCGTGGTCTATGCCCAGTACATGATGATCATGCGCTCGTCGCTGCTGGACGAGATGGGATCGGACTACCTGACCACCGCCCGCGCCAAAGGGCTGCGCGACGTGCTGGTGCTGCGCCGCCACGCCGTGCCCAACGCGCTGCTGCCCACGGTCACGCTCATCTTCCTGAACCTGGGCCGCGTCGTGTCGGGGGTGATCCTCATCGAGACCGTGTTCGCCTGGCCGGGCCTGGGCTCGCTGTTCTACTCCGGGCTGCAGGTGCCCGACCTGCCCATCGTGCAGGCACTGTTCGTCGTCTTCGCGGGCTCGGTGATCGTGATGAACCTGCTGGCCGACCTGGTATATCCGCTGCTGGACCCGCGGGTGCGCACATGAGCCGCGCCGCGCTGGTGTGGACCCGCCGCCGCCGGGCGCTGGCGGGTTACGCCCGCGCCTTCGCCGGCAACCGCGGCGGCATGGCCGGGCTGGCCGTGCTGGTGCTGATCGCGCTGACCGCCGTGGCGGCCCCGCTGTTCACCGACGAGGCCGCTCTGACCCTCACCGGCGCCGAGAACGGCCGGTTCGAGCCGCCCGGCCCCGGCCACCCGCTGGGCACCGACGCGTTCGGCCGGTCGGTGCTGGACCTGGTGGTGTGGGGCGCGCGGATCTCGCTGACCGTGGGCTTTCTGGCCGCGTTCGTGTCGGTGGCGGTAGGCACCCTGGTCGGGGTGGTCGCCGGGCACTACGGCGGGTGGGCCGGCAACGTGCTGATGCGTGTCACCGACTGGTTCGCGGTGCTGCCGGCGCTGGTGATGGCGGTGGCACTGGCGGCCGTGATGACCCGCAGCACGCTGACCATCATCATCGCCATCGGAGTCACCGCCTGGCCCACCACCGCGCGCGTCGTGCGCGCCCAGACCCTCGCGGTCGAGGCGCGGCCCTTCATCGAGCGGGCGCGGGCGCTGGGCGGCGGGCACGTCCACGTGATGCTGCGCCACGTGCTGCCCAACGTCCTGCCGGTCGTGCTCGCCCAGACCACACTGCTGGTCGCCGAGGCCATCCTCATGGAGGCGACCCTGGCATTCCTCGGGCTGGGCGACCCCGGCACCATCTCCTGGGGCGGGATCATCCAGGAGGCGCGCACCGCCGGCGCCATCAGCTCGGGCATCTGGTGGTACATGGTCCCGCCGGGTGTGGCCATCGCCGTGGTGGCGCTGTCCTTCACCATGTGCGGCCGCGCCCTGGAAGGCGTCCTCAATCCCCGGCTGCGGGAGCGGCGATGAACGAGTCGGAGTCCAACCAGCGCGGGCCGGACGGCCCCCGACCGGGCAACCCGGAGCAGCACCGGCCCGAACCGGCGCCGCCCGCCGGCCGCGGCGGCGGCCCGGGCGGCGCAGCGGGCGCAGGTGGCGCGGGTGGCGAAAGCGGCGACTATTTGCAGGTCAACGACCTGGCCGTCACCTACCGCACCGCCGGCGGTGATGTCCCCGCGGTGCGCGGCGTCTCCTTCGCCCTCGCGCCCGGCAGCAAACTCGGCGTGGCAGGGGAGTCCGGGTGCGGCAAGTCCACCGCGGCGCTGGCACTGCTGCGGCTGCTGCCCCGATCGGCGCGCATCAGCGGCCAGGTCCTGCTGGACGGCGAGGACGTGCTCGCCATGCGGTGGGGCCGGCTGCGCGCCGTGCGCTGGGCCGGGGCGTCCATCGTCTTCCAGGGGGCGATGCACTCGCTCAACCCCGTGCACCGTGTCGGCGACCAGGTGGCCGAACCCGTCCGGATCCACAGCGGCGCCACCCCGGCCGAGGCCCGCACCCGGGTCGGCGAACTGCTGGAAGAGGTCGGGCTGCCCGCGTGGCGGGCGCGCTCCTACCCGCACGAACTCTCCGGCGGGCAGCGCCAGCGGACCATGATCGCGATGGCGCTGGCGTGCCGCCCGCGGCTGATCGTCGCCGACGAGCCCACCACCGCGCTGGACGTGATGATCCAGGCGCAGATCCTGCGGCTCATCGACGAACTGGTCACCGGACTCGACATCAGCATGCTGATGATCAGCCACGACCTGTCGGTGCTGGCCGACACCTGCGACCGGCTCGCGGTCATGTACGCCGGCCGCGTCGTCGAGGAGGGCCCCGCCGCCGAGGTCTTCACCGGAGCCCGCCACCCCTACGGCGCCGCACTCAGCGCGGCCTTCCCCCGCGTGGGCGACCCCGTCTCGCGGCGGGCGCCGCGCGGGCTGCCCGGCGACCCGCCCGACCCTGCGGCGCTGCCGGCGGGCTGCGCCTTCCGGCCGCGCTGCCCGCAGGTCCAGGACCGCTGCGCCGAGGTCGTGCCGGAGCTGTGGCCGGCCGGTCCCCGGCGCAGCGCCGCCTGCGTGCGGGTGCTCTCGCCCGCCGCCGCACACGCGGCCGGCGTGCCGCCGGCACCGGACGACGACCAGCAGGACCAGCAGGACCAGCAGGAGCGGCAGGAGCCGTCCGACCGGCGGCACCGGGACGGCCGCGCACAGGGCCCCGACCCCGCCGCCGCGCCGCCGCAACCCGAGGAGAGCCGATGACCGCGCCCGTGCCCGCCGCCGCCCCAGGTGCCGAAGCGGCGGCGCCGGTGCTCAGCGCCTCGGGGCTGGAGGTCGCCTTCACCGGGCGCACCGGCCGCAGCACCGCACGCGCCGTCGACGGCGTCGACCTGGAAGTGGGCCCGGGCGAGATCGTGGCGCTGGTGGGGGAGTCCGGCTGCGGCAAGTCCACGCTCGCGCGGGCGCTGATGGGCCTGGTGCGGCCCACGGCCGGGCAGGTGGCGTTCCACGGCCGGCCGCTCGGCTACCGCCCGCGGGAGCTGAAAGCGTTCCGCGAACGCGTGCAACTGGTGCTGCAGGACCCCACCGGCGCGCTGAACCCCCGGCACACCGTCTACGACGCGGTCGTCGAAGGCCGGCGCATCCACACCGGCAGCACCGCCGACGAGGAGAAGCACGTCGCCGAGGCGCTCTCCCGCGCAGGCCTGCGCCCGCCCGAACGGTTCTTCCTGAGTTACCCGCACGAGCTTTCCGGCGGGCAGCGCCAGCGCGTGGCCATCGCCGGCGCCCTGATCCTCCGGCCCGAGGCCATCATCGCCGACGAGCCGGTGGCCTCGCTGGACGCCTCCGTACGCGGGGAGATCCTGCAGCTGCTGCTGCGGCTGCGCGACGACTACGGGCTTTCGGCGCTGGTGGTCACCCACGACCTCGGCCTGGCCTGGAACATCGCCGACCGTGCCGCGGTGATGTACCTGGGCCGGGTGGTCGAGACCGGAACGGTCGAAGAGGTGCTGTCGGCGCCGCGCCACCCCTACACCCGTGCCCTGCTGTCGGTGCTGCCCGAGTCCGACGCCGGCGAACCCCAGATCCTGGCGGGCGAGCCGCCCGACCCCACACGCATTCCCGGCGGATGCCGGTTCCACGTCCGCTGCCCGGTGCTGGCATCCGGGCAGGCCGAAACCGCCGGCGTGGCACACCGCTGCCGCACCGAGGACCCCGGCGTGCTCGCCGGTTCCACCTCCAACCGGGCGGCCTGCCACTGGGCCGGCGCCCAGCCGCCGCAACGCTTGGGCGAGGGCGGGCGGCGCGCCGACCCTGCAGAAATGCCCAGATTTCACAGCTGACAGGCATTTCTGCATCATCGTCAACGGGAACCCGACATAACGGGCGCACTGCCGGGGCCCGGGCGGCGGCGGGCAGGGCCCGGCCGCGGTTCAGGCGACGCGGATGATGCAGCCGCTGCGGGGGAGTGCCGGCAGACGCCGCATGTCGGGGGTCATGTCCTGTTCGGGAACCTCGTAGCGCAGGTCCACCAGGCGGCGCGCAATGGCGGCGATGACCGCCACCGCGATCGGTTCGCCGGGGCAGCGGTGGCTGGTGTTGGGGTCGCCGGCGCCTTGGGGGACGAAGTTGTAGAGGTTCCACCGCCACTCGCGGAAGCGTTCGGGGCGGAACTCCCAGGGCTCCTCCCACAGGCGCGGATCGTGGTTGATGCCGTACAGGTCCAGCAGCACGCGGCGCCCGCGGCTGATGTGCTGGCCGCGCAGCACGAGGTCGTGGCGGGCGCGAGCGGCCACGGCCGGGAACATCGGGTAGTAGCGGCGCACCTCCTGGGCGAAGAGCTCCGCCCACGGCGCGGCCGGGGCGGCGGGGTCCGCGGAACGGTCCCCGCGGCCCTCCTCGCCCTCGTCCGCGCCATCCGTGCCATCGGCGCCCGTGCCGCCGCCGCAGCCGCCGCCGCTGGCCGAGCCGCCCCCGTCGGCGGCGATCCCGCCGGCGCAGTAGGGGTGGCGGTGCAGCGCATGGACGGCGAAGGCGAGGTAGACCGACACCGCCACGACCGGCCGCAGGACGTTGAGCAGCTCCACGCCCGCCGCGCGCCGGTCCAGCAGCCCGCCGTCGGGCTCGCGGTGCCAGGCAACGGCGTAGGCGGCGGTGTCCTCGGGCGGTCGGATCCTGCCGGCGCGGATGCGGCCGACGATGTCGGCGGCCCACCGGTCGGCAGCGCGCCGCTCCAGCCGGGACTTCCAGTGCCGCGGCCCCACGCGGGCGGCGCAGTCGTACAGGGCGGTGAGCTGGGCGGTGCGGCGGCGGGCGTCGGCGGCGACCAGCGGCACCCCGGCCCAGGCGCACACGGCCCGGGTCAGCATGGCGCGGAACTCGTCGTAGAGCACGACGCGGCCGCGCCCTTGCCAGTGCCGGGCGCTGCGATCGAACTCGCCCGCGGCCAGCTCCGCCAGTTCGGATACGCGTTCGGGCGACATGAGCGACACGAACAGGTGCTTGCGGTGGCGGTGGCCGGCACCGTCGAGTCCTTGCACCCCGCCCGCCCCGAAGAGGGATTTCGTGATCCGCGCGGGTACGGCCCGGTGGCGGGTGAAGTGGCCGGGGTTCTGGAAGGCGGCGGCCGCTTCGGGCCCGGTGACACACACGGCCCGCTCCAGCAGCAGCCGGGTGGCGAAGGCATCGGTTCCGCGGCGCCGGCAGCCGCGCGAGATGAACCGGTAGGGGTCGCGCAGCAGGGCCGGGGTGCGGTCCCACACCGCACGGTCGGGTCTGGGGGCCATGGTCCTCCCTTCGCCGCACGCAGCCGGGGGCCGGTGCTGCGCCCCGGAACCTGTGCCGTGTGCCGGGCGCCGCTACCCCGGGGCGGCGGCGGAAAACCGCGGCGCGCCCGCACGGGAGCCCGGGCCGGGAGCGGAGGATCGGCGAAACCGCCGCGTACCGCCGCGCGATGAGGCACCATGGGTGCCGTGGACGCCCAACACGTAGCGCTCCTGCGCGAACTCCTGGCCGAGACCCCCTGGCTGGAGCGCACCGAGGACTTCGCCCAAGCTCTCCGCCGCACCCGCGACCCCGGCGGGCTGATGCTCATCGGCACCCCCGAGGACGAACCCTGGCACCTGGCCGCCCATCTCGACGATGAGGCCCGCTACAGCGACCTGCCCCAGCTCGCGCCCAGCCTGGTGCGGTGGGAACCGCCGCCCAACGCTCCGCCCCACCTGCGCATCGGTCTGGACCGCCTCGCCGAGGCGCGGCGCGGTGAGACCCTGTTCGTTGTGAACTCCGAGGAACAGGCGCCCGTCCCGCTGCTGGAGCGCCTCGACGGCGCCCGCCGCACCGGCGCGACCATCCTCTCCCTCGACACCGGCGACCGCGAGCTGGCCTCGCTGGCGCACGAGTCGATCACGCTGCGCCCCGACCGCGCACCGCTCACGTTCGAGGGGCTGCAGCACCTGGTCAGCACCGCCGCCGGCCGGCCCGGGCCCGACCGCAAGCCGGGCCTGCGCGAGCGGTTGTCGCGGTTCCTCGACGTGGTCAGCGGCCCGCGGATGCCGGACTGACACCGGCCGGCGCCGGGCAGGCGCCGGAGGCGCGCTCAAGTACCGCGGTCGCCACCGGCCGCGCCTGCCTCTGCCGCCCGCCGCAGCGGGCGGCAGAGGCAGACACGCTCAGTCGCGGTCCTGCTCGTCCCAGGCCTCGTTGCGTTCGGAGGCGATGTTCAGCGCAGCGGCGGCGGTGGCTTCGTCGGGGTAGGGGCCGAGCCGGTACTTGCCCGGGCACCCGGGCCCCTGCTCGGGCCTGCTGTGTCGGAGGCAATACCACCACTGCCGGTCATCGTCCGGGGTGGTGTGGTCCCGGTCGCTCATGGTCGGCTCCTGCTGATTCGTCCGGCTTTGCTTGCCTGCTTTCCGGCTCTTACCCGCGTGTCGGCATCTCGACTCGGATCGGCGGGTGTCGCCTACGAACTAGAATGCGCAGACATGACTACCCCGCTGGTTCCCGGGCGTATATCGCCGCCCCGTTCGGTCCCCTCGGCCATCGTGCGCCCCGAGTACGTCGGCAAGAAGCGCCCGGCCGAAGGCGTGCTCGGTGATGTGCAGACCCCCGAGACCATCGAGGCCATGCGCGTGGCCGGGCGCATCGCCGCCCAGGCCCTGCGCGAGGTCGGCGAGCACGTGGTACCGGGCGTGACCACCGACGAACTCGACCGCATCGGCCACGAGTTCCTCTGCGACCACGGCGCCTACCCCAGCACCCTGGGCTACAAGGGCTACCCCAAGTCGCTGTGCTCCTCGCTCAACGAGGTCATCTGCCACGGCATCCCCGACGACACCGTCGTCGCCGACGGCGACATCGTCAACATCGACATCACCGCCTACATCGGCGGCGTGCACGGCGACACCAACGCCACCTTCCTGGCCGGCAACGTCGACGAAGACTCGCGGCTGCTGGTCGAACGCACCCACGAGGCCACCATGCGCGCCATCAAGGCCTGCCGGCCGGGGCGCCAGCTCAGTGTCATCGGCCGGGTGATCGAGTCCTACGCCAAACGCTTCGGCTACGGCGTGGTCCGCGACTTCACCGGGCACGGCGTCGGCCCGGAGTTCCACTCCGGCCTGGTGGTGCCCCACTACGACGACCCGCGCGCCACCGACGTCATGCAGCCGGGGATGACCTTCACCATCGAGCCTATGATCACCTTGGGCACGATCGACTACGACGTCTGGGACGACGGGTGGACCGCGGTCACCGCCGACCGCAAGCGCACCGCCCAGTTCGAGCACAGCCTGGTCATCACCGACCAAGGCGCCGAGATCCTCACCCTGCCCTAGGACGGGCCGGCACGGCACGCAGCAGCAGCCACGCGAGGGGAGCGGACGCGGTGCGGATTCTGGTCTCGGCCGACATGGAGGGCGCCACCGGCGTCACCTGGCCCGCCGACGTCACCCCGGGCACCGAGCAGTGGCAGCGGTGCCGGGCCATGTTCACCTCCGACGTCAACGCCGCCATATCCGGGTTCTTCACCGGCGGCGCCACCGAAGTCCTGGTCAACGAGGCGCATGCCACCATGCGCAATCTGCTGCTGGAACGCCTGGACGAGCGCGCCGCCATGATCACCGGCCGGCACAAGGACCTGTCGATGGTCGAAGGGCTGCAGCGCGGCGACATCGACGGTGTCGCCTTCCTCGGCTACCACAGCGGGGCCGGCGCCGAAGGCGTGCTCGCCCACACCTACCTGCCCAACTCCATCACGGGCGTGTGGCTCGACGGCGAACCCGCCGACGAGGGGCGGCTGAACTCCCGGGTCGCCGCCGAGTACGGCGCCCCCGTGTTGCTGGTCACCGGCGACGACCGCGCCTGCATCGACGCCGCCGCCTACGCGCCCGACGCCCACACCGTCGCCGTCAAGCAGTACGTGTCGCGCTATGCGGCCTTGTGCCGCCCGCCCGGCGCCACGGCCACCGACATCGCCGAGGCCGCCGAGACCGCGGCGGCCGAGGCCGGGCGCACCGAGCCCGAGCGCAGCGGCCCGCTGACCGTCGAGGTCGAGGTCGACTCCGCCCACCTGGCCGGCGCCGCCGCCCTGGTGCCCGGGGTCGAATCCGTCGATCACCGGCGTGTCCGCTACACCTCGCCCACGGCCTTTGAGATGATCCGCTGCTTCAAGGCCGTCACCACGCTCATCTCCAACGCGGTCGAATCCGACTACGGCTGAGCAGGACCGGGGCGGTCGCGACCCGAAGCGCCGACGCCGGCGTCGGCCGGTACGGATGGGAAGGCATGCACGAGGAACAGCGCGCCCGCACCCAACCGCAGGCCGCGGCGGACGCCCGCAGCGCGGCAGGCCCCGGCGGACCCGCCGCCGGACTCGACGGGTCCGGCCCGCCCGGCCCGCCTGAGCTGAGCGATGTGCACGAGCCGTCCGCCGGGTTGGACCGGCTCGATGAGGAGGCCGTGCGGTTCACCGCCGAGCTGATCCGCATCGACACCACCAACCGCGGCGGCGGCGACGGGTGCGAGCGGCCCGCCGCCGAGTACGCCGCCGAGCTCCTGGCCGAGGCCGGGCTGCAGCCGGACCTGCTGGAATCGGCGCCGGGCCGCGCCAACGTCGTCGCCCGGGTGCCAGGCACCGACCCCGCCGCGCCGGGCCTGCTGGTCCACGGCCACCTCGACGCCGTACCCGCCGACCCTGCCCAGTGGAGCGTGCCGCCGTTCAGCGGCGAGGTCCGCGACGGCCTGGTCTGGGGCCGCGGCGCAGTCGACATGAAAGGCACCGTCGCGATGGTGCTGGCGCTGGTGCGGCACTGGGCACGCAACGGGCTGCGTCCGCGCCGCGACCTCGTGCTGGCGTTCACCGCCGACGAGGAGGACAGTGCCGCCTACGGTGCCGAGTGGCTGGCGCGCGAACACGCCCACCTGTTCGACGGCTGCACCGAGGCGATCGGCGAGTCCGGCGGCCACACCGAGCACGCCACCGCCGCCGACGGCACACCCGTGCGCATCTACCCGGTAGGCGCGGGCGAGCGCGGCAGCGCCTGGTTGCGGCTGCACGCGGCCGGCACCGCCGGGCACGGCGCCAAGACCAACCGCGACAACGCCGTCAGCGCGCTGGCCGCGGCGGTGGCCCGCATCGGCGCCCACCGCTGGCCGGTGCGGCTGACCCCGGTCACCCGCGCCTCCCTGGACGGCCTCGCCGCCGCGCTGGGCGCGGGCCCGGGCACCGCCGACCCGGATTTCGACCCCGAGCGCGACACCGACGCCCTGCTGGAGCGCCTCGGCGCCGCCGCCGAACTGGTCCGCCCGGCCGTGCGCTGCAGCACCGCACCCACCATGTTGGAAGCCGGCTACAAGGTGAACGTGATCCCGGCGCAGGCCGCCGCAGGGGTCGACGGCCGCGTCCTGCCGGGCGCCGAATCGGACTTCGCCGCCACCCTGGACCGGCTCACCGGCGACCGCGTCGACTGGGAGTTCCAGCACCGCTCGCGACCGCTGCAGGCGCCCGTCGACACCCCGGTCTTCGCCGCGATGGCCGAGGCGCTGCTGGCCTTCGACCCCGGCGCCCGCGTGGTGCCGGTGTGCCTGAGCGGCGGCACCGACGCCAAGCAGTTCGCCGAACTGGGTATCACCGGCTACGGGTTCTCGCCGCTGCGCCTGCCGCCCGGCCTGGACCACGGAGCCCTTTTCCACGGCGCCGACGAGCGCGTGCCGGTCGAGGGGCTGCAGTTCGGCGTGCGGGTGCTGGACCGCTTCCTGCGCGGCCCCGGCTGACCACCCGCACGCCGCACGGCCGCGCCGCGCCCGCCACTGCGCCCGCACCCTGCGAACACCTCTGCACCACCCAACCGACAACGAAGGGCGGTCGGCCTTGCCACACGGAGCCACCTGCGGATCCTGGCCATCACCGATCGGCGCCGACGACGCCGCGCGCCATCCCGGTGCGCCCAACTGGCCCGCCGCTCTGGGCGAGGAGGTCTGGTGGAGCGAACCGCGGCCCGCTGAAGGCGGCCGCGTCACCCTGTGCCGCACGCGGCTGGACGACCCCGCCGCCCGCCCGCAGGAGCTGCTGCCGGCCCCGTGGAACGCGCGCAGCCGCGTCCACGAGTACGGCGGCCGCCCGTACACGCTGGCGGCCTCGGCATCCGGCATCGCGGTCGTCTTCGCCGAGTTCAGCGACCAGCGCCTCTACCTGTGGGACACCGGCGGCGGCAGGCCCGCCCCGCTGACTCCCGCCCCGGACCGGCCCGCCGCGCTGCGCTACGTCGAACCGCTGCTGGCGCCCGAGGGCCGCGAGATCTGGTGTGTGCGCGAGCGGCACACCGGCCCCGAACCCACCGACGTGGAACGGGCGATCGTCGCGGTGCCCCTCGACGGCAGCGCCGCCGCCGATCCCGGCGCCGTGCGCGAGGTCGCCGCCGGCCACCGCTTCCTGGCCTGCCCGCGGATCTCGCCCGACGGCCGCCGGCTCAGCTGGATCGGCTGGGACCACCCCGACATGCCCTGGGACAGCACGGTGCTGCACACGGCCGAGCTGGGACCGGACGGACGGGTTGCGGGTGAGCGGCACACCGTCGCCGGCGGCCCCGGCGTCTCGGTGGTCCAGGCCGAATGGTCCGGCTCCGACACCCTCTACTGCATCGCCGACTCCAGCGGCTGGTGGAACCCCTACCGCATCACCGCCACCGCCGGCGGCGGCTGGAGCGAACCGCAGCCCGTCGCCGCGGCCGAGGAGGAGTTCGGCGGCCCCATGTGGCAGCTGGGCTACACCTGGCTTGCGGTGCTGCCCGCCGGCGGCCGCGTTGCCGCCGTGCACGGCCGCGCCACCACAGCGCTGGGCCTGCTCGACCCCGCCACCGGCACCATCGCCGACGCCGACACCCCCCACACCGAGTGGTCCGGCCGGCTGATCGCCGCCGGCGCGGACGGCGCCACCCTGGTCGGCCTGGCCGCCTCGGCCGACACCGCGCCGGAGATCGTGGCCGTGGGCCCCAGCGGTTCCTGGCGTTCGCTGAGCAACCCCGCCCGCCGCCACGCGGCCGCGGGGGCGCCGGCCGGCACGGCCGCCGACCGCGCCGCCGGAGCCGATCCCGCTTACCTGCCCCGGCCGCGGGCGCGGGTGTTCACCGGCCCCGGCGGGCGCGACGTGCACGCCAACCTCTACCCGCCGCGCAACCCCGAGGCAGAGCCTCCGGCGGACGAAGCGCCGCCGTACGCGGTGTGGGTGCACGGCGGCCCCACGAGCCGCGCACCGATGGTCCACGACTTGGAGATCGCCTACTTCACCAGCCGCGGAATCGGGGTCGTGGAGATCAACTACGGCGGCTCCACCGGCTTCGGCCGCGCCTACCGGCAGCGGCTGCGCGAAAGCTGGGGCGTGGTCGACGTCGAGGACTGCGTGGCCGCCGCACACGCCTTGGCCGCCGAAGGGCTCGCCGACCCGGGCCGTATCGCCATCCGCGGCGGTAGCGCGGGCGGCTGGACCGCTGCGGCGGCGCTGGCGTTCACCGACGTGTTCGCCTGCGCGGCCATCAGTTTCCCCATCGTCGACCTCGCAGGGTGGCGCACCGGCGAAACCCACGACTTCGAGTCGCAGTACCTGGAGAGCCTGGTCGGGCCCTGGCCGGGTGCCGCCCCGCGCTACGCCGACCGCTCGCCGGTCAACCGCGCCGCCGGCGTCAGCGCACCGTTCGTGCTGCTGCAGGGCTTGGAGGACGAGATCTGCCCGCCCGCCCAGGCCGAGCGGTTCCTCGACCGCGTGCACGGCGTGCCGCACGCCTACCTGGCCTTCGAGGGCGAGCAGCACGGGTTCCGCCGCGAGGCGAACATCCGCGCGGCGCTGCACGCCGAACTGTCGCTGTACGCCCAGGTGTTCGGTTTCGACACCGATGCACCGCGGTTGGAGCTGCACACGTGAGTGCCGCGGCAGGCGTGCGCGCGCCGCGGCTGCGGCCCGGCGACGCGGTGTCGGTCGTGGCCCCGTGCAGCCCCGTGGCCGGCGAGGTCCTGGACGCCGGGCTGGCCGTGCTGCGCGGATGGGGGCTGCGCACGGCCGAGGGCGCGCACGTGCGCGGCCGCCATCCCCGGCTGCCCTACCTGGCCGGCACCGATGCCGAGCGGGCGGCCGACCTGCAGCGCGCCTGGCTGGATCCGGCAACGGCCGCGGTGTTCTGCGCGCGCGGCGGCGACGGCGCACACCGCGTCCTGGACCACCTGGACTTTGCGGCGCTGCGGGAGGCGCCGCCCAAGGCACTGGTGGGATTCTCCGACGCCACCGCGCTGCACGAGGCTTTCGCAGTGGAGTTGGGTGCCGCCACCCTGCACGCTCCGGTGGTGGCCTTGGAGTCCTTCACCGAGGACCCGGTGGCGGCAGGGCACCTGCGCACGGCCCTTTTCACGCCGGAGGACGCCACCGTGCTCACCGCGCCGGGCGCCGAAACCCTCGTCGCCGGCGTCGCACGCGGGGTGACCATGGGCGGCAATCTCAGCGTGCTCAACGACAGCCTGGCCGCCCCGCACAGCCGCCCCTCGGCGAGCGGCGGCCTGCTGCTGCTGGAGGATGTGGCCGAGGACGTGTCGCGGCTGGACCGGATGCTCACCCAGCTGCTGCGCAGCGGCTGGATGCGGGGTGTCGCCGGGGTGCTGCTGGGCTCCTGGGAACGGTGTACGCCAGACGCCGCCGCGGTGCGCACGCTGATGCTGGAGCGCCTGGCCCCGCTGGGCGTCCCGGTGGTGGGCGAGTTCGGGTTCGGCCACCGCCCCGCCCAGATCACCGTGCCGCTGGGCGCCGCCGCCACCCTCGACGCCGACGCCCGCACGCTCACTCTGGACGGACCGGCGCTGCGGTAGGCGCGCGGGGGCCGCGCCCGGAGGGCCGGCCCGAAGACCGGGCCGCTGCGCCCGCCTCCGCCGATGGTCGCCTGCGAGGGGGCGGCTTTCGGCGGAGGCGGGCGCAGCGCGTTCTTGCCTTCGTCCAACCCGATTCCAACCCGGAGCACGACGCCCGCTAACCCGGATGCGCCCATACTGGAGGCGAGGCAGGCGCAGCACGAGCTGCCGAGCCACCGAGTCTGCCGGGCAAGGAGGCCGAGATGGTCGCGATCGCTCCGCCGTACCACCGGACACGGCAGCCCGGCGCGGATACCGCCGGCACCGGGCGGGTGCACGGCCGTTCCGGCGCTGACCGCGCCGACCGCGCAAGCCGGACCGGCCTGCGGCGGCTGTTCGCCGCGGTGCTGCCGGCGTTGCAGGCGCTGTTCGACGCCGGCGCCGCCCGCAGCCTGGTCCCCGAACCAGATCCCGCACACGTGCGCGCGCTGCTCATCGAGACCGGTGCGCTCGACGCCGCCGCACCGCCCCAAGAACGCCGGCGGGCACTGGCGGAGTTCCAGCGCGCCAACGGCCTGCCCGACCACGGCACGGCCGATGGCCGCACCGTCTCCGTGCTGGCCCGCGCCGGGCGCCAACGCCGCGAACTGCGCGCGCTGGGCATCGTCTAGGCACTGGACCCCCGGCGCGCTGATGCGCCGTGCAGAAACGCCCGAATCCCACAGCAGCCGGGGCGGGCGTTTCCGCACGGCGGCGCCTGCGCGGCCTGCCCTGCGCCGGTGCCGGGCGGGTGACCCGCGGAACACCACCGTGCTGCCCGCACACGGCCCATTGCCTGGCAGGATCGGGCTATGGCAGAGCAGAGATCCCCATACGACCTTCCCGACGTATCCGGACTGTCCGTTGCGGTCCTCGGCGGCACCGGCGACCAGGGCAGCGGCCTGGCGCTGCGGCTGGCGATGGCCGGACACCGGGTCGTTATCGGTTCGCGCAGTGCCGAACGCGCCGGCAACGCCGCCGAACAGCTCGGCGCGGGCCTGCCCGTCAGTGGCGCCGGCAACGCCGAGGCGGCCCGCAGCTGCGACATCGTCATCGTCGCCGTCCCCTGGGAGGGGCACCGCGAGCTGCTGGAGTCGCTGGCCGGCGATTTGGCGGGCAAACTCGTGGTCGATTGCGTGAACCCGCTGGGCTTCGACGGCAAGGGCCCCTACGCGCTGGAAGTCGAGGAGGGCAGCGCGGCCCAGCAGGCCGAGGCGGTACTGCCGGACAGCCGCGTGGTCGCCGCATTCCACCACGTCTCGGCGACGCTGATGGCTGACCCGGCGGTGGAGCGGATCGAGTTGGACGTGCTGGTGCTCGGCGACGACCGCTCGGCCACCGACACGGTGCGCGCGCTGGCGGCCCGGATCCCGGGCATGCGCGGGATCTACGGCGGGCGGCTGCGCAACGCCCACCAGGTCGAGGCGCTCACCGCCAACATCATCGCCGTCAACCGGCGCTACAAGGCCCACGCGGGACTGCGCATCACCGACGTCTAGTCGATGGATCGGCTTGCCGGGCCTGGCCGCCGCATGCGGCCGCCGGGCCCGGCACCGGGGGCCGCATGGCGGACCCGGTCACCGGACCGCGGCCGGTCCGCCGGATGCGCGGCGCCGGGGCCGTGCGTCACACCATGGAGCGCAGTTTCTCGATCAGCTTGACCGGGTCGTCGCCGACCGGTGTCACGTTGAGGTGGGTGACCCCGGCCGCGCGGAAGGCGGCGACGCGTTCGCGGACGTAGGACTCGGGGCCGACCAGGTTGGTCAGTTCCACCATTTCGTCCGGCACGGCGGCGGCCGCCTCGTCCTTCTTACCGGCCAGGTAGAGGTCCTGGATGCGCTCGGCGGCGTCCTCGTAGCCGTAGCGGCGTGCGACGTCGTTGTAGAAGTTCTTGCCCTTGGCGCCCATGCCGCCGACGTAGAGGGCGATCATCGGGCGGGTGAAGTCGGCGAGCTTGCGGGTCTCCTCGCCCTCGCCGATGGCCAGCAGGCCACCCGCGGAGATCTGCAGGTCGCCCAGCGCGGGGTCTCGCTTGGCCTTGCCGCGGGCCAGCGACTCGCCCCAGACCGCATCCGCCCGCTCGGGGATGAACAGGTGGGGCAGCCAGCCGTCGGCGATCTCGGCGGTCATCGCCACGTTCTTCTCGCCCAGCGAGGCCACGAAGATCGGCACGGAGCTGCGCGGGGGATGGTTGATGATCTTCAGCGGCTTGCCCAGCCCGGTGCCCTGCTCGGGCGGCAGCGGCAGGGTGTAGGCGCGGCCGTCGTGGGTGAGGCGCTCCTCGCGCGCCCAGACCTTGCGGCAGATCTCGACGATGTCGCGGGTGCGGCCCAGCGGCTTGGTGTAGGGGACGCCGTGCCAGCCCTCGATGACCTGGGGGCCGCTGGCGCCGAGCCCGAGCACGGCGCGGCCGTCGGAGAGGTAGTCCAGCCCGGCGGCGGTCTGCGCGATGAGGCTGGGGGTGCGGGTGTAGAGCGGCAGGATGGCCGAGCCGATGTGTACGCGTTCGGTGCGCGCGGCGATGTAGCCCATAAGGGTGGGGCTGTCGTAGCCGTAGGCCTCGGCCACCCACACGGTGTCCAGTCCGACCTTCTCCAGCTCGGCGACCTGGTCCACCGCCGGCTTGGGCTCGCCGGCGTACTGCAGCGGCATGGAGATGCGCATCGTGCCTCCCTTGGCTTGCGCGGTGGGGCGATCCCGGACCCGGCAAACTCTACTACCGAGTAACGTTCGGTTGCGCTGCCGGGCCCGGCGCGCCCGGTCCCGCGGGTCCGCGCCCCGCACTCGCCGGCGGCGGCGATCCGGCGGGGGCGGGGACGCGGGGATGCGCAGGCCGGTCGGCGGGACCGGTCAGTTGTAGGAGTGGTCGGCGTCGGGGAACGTGCCCTGCACCACCTCGTCGGCGAAGCTGCGCGCCGCGGCCGAGAGGGTCTCGTTCAGGTCGGCGTAGGCCTTGACGAACTTGGCCACCTGCGGGCTGAGCCCGGCCATGTCCTGCCACACCAGCACCTGGGCGTCGGTGTCGGGCCCGGCGCCGATACCGATGGTGGGGATGCTCAGCTGCTCGGTGACCCGGGCGGCCAGCTCGCTGGGCACGCACTCCATTACCACCGAGAAAGCCCCGGAGCGCTCCAGTTCCTTGGCGTCGGCCAGCAGGGCGGCGCCGGCTTCCTCGCCCCGGCCCTGCACCCGGTAACCCCCGAGCGTGTTGACCGACTGCGGGGTGAGGCCGATGTGGCCCATGACCGGGATGCCCGCGGCCACCAGCGTTTCGACGTGCTGGGCGACGCGGTGGCCGCCCTCCAGTTTCACGGCTTGGGCGTGGCCCTCCTTCATGAACCGCGCGGCGACCTCCAGGGCCTGTTCGGGGGAGCCCTGGTAGGAGCCGAAGGGCAGATCGGCCACTACCAGCGCGCGCTTGGTGGCGCGCGAAACGGCCGCTGTCAGCGGCAGCAGGTCGTCGACTGTGACGGGCAGGGTGGAGTCGTATCCGTAGACGACCATCGCCGCCGAGTCGCCGACCAGCAGGACCGGGATCCCGGCATCGTCGAAGACGCGCGCCGTGAGGGCGTCGTAGGCGGTGAGCATCGGCCAGCGCTCGTGGTTCTCCTTGGCCCGCAGGATGTCGCGGACGCTGACCCTGCGGTTGGCCGTCCCCCCGTAGAGAGCGGGGGTGGGTGGGGTTGTGCTCATGTCTCTCCTCCGGTGTCTCGAAGCGCGGCTGCGGCGTCTCCGGACGGTGTCGGACAGTCCCGGCGGCACTGGGCGCCGTCGGCGGATTCATCATCCCATAGCAGCATTCGCGGCTTTCACCGTGTGCCAACTCCACCGGCCTCCCGGATCATCCCGTGCAGCGGTCCGGTCCGGCGCGGGCCGCGGCGGCTGGGACGGCACCGGCTGCGGGTTCCGTGTTGGCTCCGGCGGGCGGTGTGCTGTCCGAGATTCGTCAAGAGGGGGTGCCGCCGGCGCAGCAAAGCGCAATGCGAACGGAGCCGCGCCGCTCCTATGTGCGGCGGGAAAGAATTCCAGTGGCGGGTGGAAACCACTGGGAACCACTGCAAAACAGTCGCGAATAAGCAGAAATGGACGAAGGAGTGCACTTGGAGGATATATTGTCCGGAGGATTGGTTGAGCCAGGGCAATGTCGGTCAACGTGCCGCATCGGCAGGGCCGCAGCCACTATCGATGTGCGGACCAATGCCATAAACTGTTCCGCACAACGGCCTCCGGAACCACGCATCGCGCACCGGACGTGCGGCGGTGCACTCCGCGGGTTTCACCAGCCGCGAACCCGAATAGCAGGTACCCGGCCGCCTCGCGCCAGGAAGGGATTTCCGTTGTGAGTGGGCACCCCCCCGCCCCGGATACAGCCTACGCCGCCCAAGTTTCCACCCAGGCGCCGCCCGTCAGGGTCCTGGTCGTCGACGACCATGCGTTCTTCCGGCGCGGGCTGGTCTCGGTGCTCGACGACGAACCCGATATCGACGTCGTCGGCGAGTCCGGCGACGGTGCGCACGCCGTGCGCACGGCCGCCGACCTGCTGCCCGACGTGGTGCTGATGGACGTGTGGATGCCCGGCAGCAACGGCATCGACGCCTGCACCGGAATCAAGGGGATGGTCCCCAGCGCCAAAATCGTCATGCTGACCATGAGCGACGAAGAGGACGACCTCTTCGAGGCCCTCAAGGCGGGCGCCACCGGCTACCTGCTCAAGGAGATCTCCGTCGACGAATTACCCGCTGCCGTACGCGCCATCGCCAGCGGGCAGTCCTTCATCACCCCGTCGATGGCCACCAAGCTCATCGGCGAGTTCACCGCACTTGCCAAGAAGGACGGCGGCCGCGCCCGCCGCGTGCCGGCGCCGCACCTGACCGGCCGCGAGACCGAGGTCCTGCGCGGGGTCGCGCGCTGCCTGAACAACAAGGAGATCGCCGAAGAACTGTTCATCTCCGAGCACACGGTCAAGAACCACGTGCGCAACATCCTGGAGAAACTGCAACTGCACTCGCGCACCGAAGCCGCGGTCTACGCGGTCCGCGAGAAGTTCCTCGACGGCGAGTAACCCCGACCGCGCTGCGCCGCCCCGGAGCACGGGCGCGCGCTGCGCGCGGCCGGGCCGGCGCAGCGCGGCACGGTCACAGTGTCGGCAGGTAGCGCTGCAGCTCATACGGCGTGACCTGGCGCCGGTACGACTCCCACTCCGCCTTCTTGTTGCGCAGGAAGAAGTCGAAGACGTGCTCGCCCAGGGTCTCGGCCACCAGCTCGCTGTTCTCCATCGCCCGGATCGCTTCGTCCAGACTCTGCGGCAGCGGGGCGATCCCCAGCGCGCGCCGCTCGGCATCGGTCAGCGCCCACACGTCGTCCTCGGCGCCGGGCGGCAGCTCGTAGCCTTCCTCGATGCCTTTCAGCCCGGCGGCCAGGATCATCGCGTAAGCCAGGTAGGGGTTGCAGGCGGTGTCGACCGAACGGAACTCGATCCGGCTGGAGTTGCTCTTGTTCGGCTTGTACATCGGCACCCGCACCAGGGCCGAGCGGTTGTTGTGGCCCCAGCAGATGTAGGCGGGGGCCTCGCCGCCCGCACCCGCCGAAGCCGCGGCGTTGTCCCACAGCCGCTTGTAGGAGTTCACCCACTGGTTGCAGACCGCGGTGATCTCGGCGGCGTGGCGCAGGACCCCGGCGATGAAACCGCGGCCCACCTTCGACATCTGGTACTCGGCGCCCGGTTCGTAGAACGCGTTGCGCTCGCCCTCGAACAGCGACATATGGGTGTGCATGCCCGAGCCCGGGTACTCGGTGAACGGCTTGGGCATGAAGGTGGCGTAGACGTCCTGCTCCATCGCCACCTCCTTCATCACCAGCCGGAACGTCATGATGTTGTCGGCGGTGGTGAGCGCGTCGGCGTAGCGCAGGTCGATCTCCTGCTGGCCGGGGCCGCCCTCGTGGTGGCTGAACTCCACCGAGATCCCCATGGCCTCGAGCATGTTGATCGCATTGCGCCGGAAGTCGTGCGCGCTGTTGTGCGGAGTGTGGTCGAAGTAGCCGCCGGAGTCGTTGGGCTCGGGGAACTCGCCGTACTCCGGTTTCTTCTTCAGCAGGTAGAACTCGATCTCGGGGTGGGTGTAGAACGTGAACCCGAGGTCGGAGGCCTTGCTGAGCTGGCGCTTGAGCACGTGGCGGGGGTCGGCGTAGCTGGGGCTGCCATCGGGCATGAGGATGTCGCAGTACATGCGCGCCGTGCCGTGCGGCTCGTTGCGCCAGGGCAGCACCTGGAATGTCGAGGGGTCGGGCTGGGCCAGCATGTCGGCCTCATAGACCCGGGCGAAACCCTCGATGGCCGAGCCGTCGAACCCGATGCCCTCAGTGAAGGCGGCCTCAAGCTCGGCCGGAGCAACGGCGACCGACTTGAGGTAACCGAGCACATCGGTGAACCAGAGTCGGACGAACCGGATATCGCGCTCCTCCAGGGTGCGGAGCACGAATTCCTGCTGTCGGTTCACGAGCCACCTTCCTCGTCGTCCCTCGTTGTCGTAACCGCGCGCGCCATCGCGGGCCGGCGCGCGGGTGTGGTGCGGGCTTGCGGTACTGCAGCGGTGCGGCGGAACAGCGGTGTTCCACCGCCAGTGTGCACGCTGCAGGTTTCCGCTGCATTAACGCAGCTCGCGCCGCCGGGCCGCGGACTTCAGTCTACGCAGTCCCGCCCACCGCCACCGTGCGCCGACGGGGAGCCGGGCCGCGCACTCCGACACCCCACCTACTAGGCTCGGAGCGTGGCCCAGCTCAGAATCGCGATGGCGCAAGTGAACCCGACCGTCGGCGACCTCGGCGGCAACCGACGGCTCGTTGTCGACCGCGCGCGGCGCGCGCACGAGGCGGGTGCGCACCTGGCGGTGTTCCCCGAACTCGTGGTGACCGGTTACCCGGTCGAAGACCTCGCGCTGCGCAACTCGTTCGTATCGGCGTCCGTCAAAGCCGTCCGCGCCCTAGCCGAACAGCTGGAGCAGGAAGGGCTCGGCGAACTACCGGTCGCGGTCGGCTACCTGAGCCGGCGTGCGGGCGTGGGCGAACGCTACGGCCAGCCCGCCGGCGCCCCGCAGAACGCCTTTGCGCTGCTGCACCGGGGCCGGGTCGAAATCACCTCGGCAAAGCACCACCTGCCCAACTACGGCGTCTTCGACGAGTCCCGCAACTTCGTCCCCGGCGAGACCCTGCCCGTGGTGCGGCTGCACGGCATCGACATCGCCTTCGCGGTCTGCGAGGACCTCTGGCAGGGCGGCGGCCCGGTGGCAGCGGCCCGCAATGCGCGCGTGGGCATGCTCGTCACCATCAACGCTTCGCCCTACGAGCGCGACAAGGACAACGTCCGGCTGGAACTGTGCCAGCGCCGGGCCCGCGAGATCGGTGCCGCGGTCGGCTACGTCAACATGAGCGGCGGCCAGGACGAACTGATCTTCGACGGCGACTCGCTGATCGTCGACGCCGAGGGCGAGCTCATCGCCCGCGCCCCCAAGTTCGAGGACGGCGTGTTCGTCACCGACCTCGCGCTGCCCGCCGCGACCGCCCGCGAGGGCACCGGCGCGGGCCCCGGCCGTCCCGGAGAGCCGGGCCAACCCGACGAACCCGCCGACGGCGTGCAGGTGGTGCGCCACACCGTCTCCGCGGACCCGGTGGCGCCCTACGCCCCCGAACCGCCGCTGCTCACCCCCCGCGCCGACCCCGCCTCCGACGTCGGCGAGGTCTACCGCGCCCTTGTGGTGGGGGTACGCGACTACGCGGTCAAGAACGGCTTCGGATCGGCCGCCATCGCGGTCTCCGGCGGCATCGACTCCGCGCTGACCGCCACCATCGCCGTCGACGCGCTCGGTGCCGAGCACGTGTATGCACTGCTGCTGCCCAGCAAGTACTCCAGCGGGCACTCCGTCTCCGACGCCGAGGACCTGGCCCGGCGCCAAGGCATCACCGCCCGCACCGTCGAGATCGCGCCGATCGTGGCGGCGTTCGAAGACGGCATGAGCCTCGACGGCCTGGCCGCGGAGAACCTCCAGGCGCGGGTGCGCGGCACCCTGCTGATGAGCCTGTCCAACCAGGAGGGCCACCTGGTGCTGGCCCCCGGCAACAAGAGCGAGCTCGCGACCGGCTACTCCACCCTCTACGGCGACTCGGTCGGCGGGTTCGCGCCGATCAAGGACTGCTGGAAGACGCTGGTGTGGGAACTCGCGCACTGGCGCAACGCCGAGGCCGAGCGCTCCGGCCGCACCCCGCCGATCCCGGAGAACTCCATCACCAAGCCGCCCAGCGCCGAACTGCGCCCCGGCCAGGTCGACACCGACTCGCTGCCCGACTACGACCTGCTCGACGGCCTGCTGGACGCCTACATCGGCACCGACAAGGGGCTGCGCGAACTCACCACCGCCGGCTACGACCCCCAGCTGGTCCAACGGGTCATCCGGATGGTCGACCGGGCCGAGTACAAGCGCCGCCAATACCCGCCGGGGCCCAAGATCAGCTCCCGCAACCTCAGCCGCGACCGCCGGCTGCCCATCACCAACCGCTGGACACCGCGGGACTGACGCGGGGTGCGCCACCGCGGTGTGCGGCGGCCGCAGCCGCGCACCCGCGGCTTGCCCGAGCCGCGGCCGGCGGCTCAGGCCAGGCCAAGCTCGTGTGCCCGGGCACCGGCGCTGGCGCGGTTGGGCAGCTCCAGCTTGGCCAGGATGTGCGAGACGTGCACGCTGGCGGTCTTGGCCGCGATGAACAGTTCCGCGGCGATCTCGGCGTTGGTGTAGCCGCGGGCCACCAGCCGCAGCACCTCCGCTTCGCGCGGGGTCAGCCCGGCCGGCGGCTCCGCCGGTGCCTGCGCCGCGCCGGTGGCGGCATCCAGCGCCACACCGGTGCGCCGCGCCAGCTCGCGGGCGCGCCCCTCCAGTACCGCGGCGCCGTGCTCCGCAGCGCGCTTGGCGACCTCGCGCAGCGGGTCGCCCACCTGCGCGCCGCGGTCGGCGGCCAGCTCGGACTGCGCCGCCAGCAGCAGCGCCTCGGCCCGGTGCAGCGGCATATTGATCCCGTTCCACGCCTCGACCGCGGCCCGCCATGCTTCGACCGCCGTGAGGGGGTCGGCGGCAACCGCCCCGTTGCCGCCGCCCGCGCCTGCTGCGCCGGGGACTGCGGCGAGCCGGGCGCGCACCACCGCGCGAAAGGCCGCCTGGACCGGTCCGTCGGTGCGCAGGCCGGCGGCCGTGCGGGCGGTGCTCGCGCCGACTTCCGCGGCCCCGGTCGGCCCGCCTCCCGGCAGCGCGGCGGCTTGGCGCAGGGTCTCGGCGATGCGGTCGAGCACCATCCACCCGTAGCCGGGCGACCGGCCGAAGTCGATACGCTCCAGCGCCTTGCCAGCCAGCGCCAGCGCCCGCGGGAAGTCCCGCTCGGCCAGGAACAGGTCGATCAGGGCACCGACACTGAGCTGCATGGTGTGGATGCGCGAATGGCCGGCCGTGCAATCGGGGTCGATGTAAACGGCACTGCGGCGGGCACCCTGCACATCGCCCTGGGCCACAGCGGCGCGTATGTCGGCGGTGGCCAGATAGACGCGGTGGGCCGGGGAAGGCGACCACGACAGGCTGCGCCGCACCAGTTCGCGGCAACCGGCGAGGTCGCCCATGTCGAAGCGGGTCTCGGCGGCGTTCAACGCGACGAACGGGCCGCTGGCGCTCATCAGCCCCAGGTCGCGCAGCCGCTCCATGGCGGTGTCCAACCAGGTGAGCGCTTCCTCGTGCAGCCCGCGTTCGCGCATGTAGTGGGCCAGGTTGGCCATGCCGCGCGATTCCAGCGACGGGTCCTGCAGCTCGTGCGCCAACTCCAGGCCGCGCTCCAAGGTCGCCCGGCCCTGCTCGAACCGGCCGTCGTTCATCCGGGCGGTGCCCAGGGTCAGCAGCGCGTCGGCCTCGGCGCAGGTGTCGCCGCCCTCTTGGGAGCGGCGGATCGCCTCGGTCGCCAGGTCGGTCGTGCTCAGCGGAGTGGGGGATATCTGCCGCAGCCGGCGCAGGTCGGGGTGGTCGGTGGTGAAGGACTCCTGGTGCAGCATTGCCTCGCGCGCCAGCAGCGACAGCACGAAGCCGTATCTCGGATCGTGCGGGGGGTGTACGGCCATGGCCTCGACCAGGTCGGAGATCCCGTCGCCGTCGGAGATCTGGGTGCGGGCCTGGCCGCGCCGCCGCAGCAGGACCGCCCGGTCGCTGCGGCTCTGTTCATCGTCGGCGCCCTCGGGGATTTCGGCCAGCCCGGAGTCGCACAGCGCCCGCGCCCGGAAGAAGTCGCCGCTCTCGATCGCTGCGGCCGCCGCCCGCGAGACCACCTGCACGTGGCTGTGGCCCTGGACGCGCTCGACGGCATCGGGCACCCGTTCCCAGAACTCCAGGATGCGTTGAAGCATGTGGAGCTCCTCGGCGAAAGCGAGGGCCTCGCCGGCGCGTACGGCCGCCCACCAGGCGGCGCTGAGCGCGCGCGGCAGGTCGTGGCCGGAATGGAAGTGGTGCGCCTGTTCGGCGGCCAGGCGCTGGAACGGTACCGCGTCCGGCAGCGCATCCAAGGCCTCGGCGAAGCGCAGGTGCAGCCGGGTGTGCTGGCCGGGCAGCAGCTCGTCGTGCACCGCCTCGCGCAGCAGCGAGTGCCGGAAGCGGTAGCCGGTGCCGTCGATGCGCAGCACGTTGGTGTCGACCAAGGCGCGCAGCGCGGCGTTCAGGTCGTCCTCGCCGAGCCCGGCGACATGGGCGAGCAGTTCGTGCTCGATGTGTGCGGCGCTCACCGCGCCGATCGCAGCCACCCGCAGCACCTGGCGGTGCGCCTCGTCGAGTCCGTCCAGCGAGGCCAGCAGGAGTTCGCGCGGCCGCTCGGGGATGTCGGCGCCGACGAAGTCGCGCTGTGCGGCCAGCGACTCCACGAACAGCGGGTTGCCGCCTGTGCGGTCGAACAGCGCCGCGGCCTCGTCGGGGGCCAGCTCGCTGCCGCGGATGGCCGCGGCCTGCTCGGCCACCTCCTCAGGGGTGAGCGGACCCAGCTCCAGCCGGGTGACGGTGGGCAGCCGCTCCAGCTCCAGCAGCAGGCGCCGCAGCGGATGGCCGCGCTGCAGGTCGTCACCGCGGTAGGTGGCGACGATCTGCACAGCGGCGGTGTCGAGGTTGCGCAGCAGGAACACCAGCAGGTCGCGGGTTGCGGAATCGGCCCAGTGCAGGTCCTCGATGACCACTGTCAGGCCGTCGGTGCCCGCGACCGAGGCCAGCAGGCGCAGCACCTGCTCGAACAGCAGCCCGCGGGCCTCGCGGCGATCGTCGGGCGGAGCCCCCAGCTCGGGCAGCAGGCGGGCGAGTTCCTGGATGTCCCCTTGGGCGAGCGTGTCGAAGACCGTCCGGCCGTGGGTGCGCAGGATCTGGCGCAACACACTGACGAAGGGCGCGAACGGCAGCCCATCGACACCCAACTCCAGGCACCCGCCGGCGACGACGCGGCCGTTGGGGACGCGGTCGGTGAACTCCGCGATCAGCCGCGACTTGCCGACCCCGGCATCGCCGCCAACGAGCACGGTCGCCGCGGCCCCACCCGATCGCACCGCGTGGGCGAGGTCGAGCAGCGTGTGGAGTTCCTGCTTGCGCCCGATGAACACGGGGCTGGAGCCGACCGGAGACATGCTGTCAAGTATGCCGATAGATGGGGCGTTTGTGCTATTTCAATCTTGGGGTGGGATGCAGGAGCGGGTGTGACAGCGGGGGCAGAGCGGTCGGCGCGGGCCGCGGTGGCGCTGCAGCACAGGCACGCTGCGCGGCAACAACGGTGGCCCGCCCGCGCCGGTCCGGCCGGGCGTCGGGGTCAGTGTGCGGCCGGGACACGGGTAGCGGTGGAGGCGGGTTCGGCGGTGCCGGTGGCCTGGGACGGCCGGTCGCCTCCTCTCGGCCGCGGCGCGGCCCGGAGTGCGTCGCCGCCTGCCGCGGTGCGGGGGAGGGGCGGTGGCTGGTCCGGCTGCGCGGCCTGGCGCCCGCCGCCGGGGCCATCGCCGCGCCTGCGCAGTGCGGTGGCGGCGGTGCGCAGCGCGCGGCCCAGCGCACTCTGCTGCGCCTGCCGGCGCCGATGGGCCATCCGGTCGTCGGCGGCAGCGCGGAGGAAGTCCGGATGCATGGTCGGCCTTGCCTTTCGATGGTCGGGCATTCGGTGGTGGGGCTTTTCGCGAGGTGCCGATCGCCGGCCCTGCCGGCTCCGGCGGCCTCGTCCCCGGTGGTCACCACGTTCGCGCTAAGACGGGGGCGGCCACATCGGGTGAATGCCTTATCCGGATGCCCGGGCGGCGGCGAATGCGCCGGGATTCCAGGCCACCGGGCTAAGAACCCGCTAAGCCGCGCCGCGGCCCGCACGCCGCCGGATCACTCCCCGTAGGCGTGTCACTTTCCGTTCTCGATCGGACGCGCGTAGTTGTCGTGGTTGCGGCCGCTTGCAACAAGGGGCGGCGAGAACCTTCGCGGGAGTTGGTGAACGTGGCCGAGGGAGTCGAGAACTTAGCCCGCCGCTGCGGTGCGGTGCTGGCGGCGATGGCCCTGGCGGCGGCGGCCGCTGCGGGCGGGACGGCGGCGGCGCCTGCGCCGGTCGCCGACGGCTCCCCGGCGCCGCGGGCGGGGGAAGCCGAGCCGGTGCGACCGGGCGCCGGGGCCTCGGCCGCCTTCGCGCCGGGTGTCCCACCCTCGGTCGCGGCGGCGCTCGTGCCCGCCGCCGAGCCGGGTGGCGGTGAACGCGCCGGGGCGGTCGAGGGCAGTGCGCTGTCCGTCCGGATCAGCGACGACCGCGACAAGATCACCGCGGGGGAAGAGGCCACCTACACGCTGACCTTGCGCAACAACAGCGCTGAGGCGGCGGAGGCCATCGTCTCCCAGCGGCTTTCGGCGGAGGCGCGGTTCGTCGACGTAGGGGCCGACGGAATCGCGACCGGCGGAGTCGCCACCTGGCGCGTCCCGATAGCGGCGGGCGCCGAAGCCCGGCGCAGGGTGCAGGTGCGGCTGGATGAGTCCGGCAAGCGGCTCTGGCGGGTGGCCACCACCGTCTGCGCCCAAACCGAACCCGACGCACCCCCGGTCGCCTGCGCCACCGACGCGAACCGCGTCGAACGGGCGCTGGCCAAGCAGGCGTCGGCGGTCTCGGCGCCCAAACTCGTACTCACCGCGGTGAGCATCCTGACCGCCATCCTGATCGCCTTCGCGACGGTCGCGGCGGCCATCGTCGTGTGGCACCGCATCCGCCCGAACCAGCAACAGCGGGAATAGCCCGGTGGTGTGGTGGCGCGGGCCGCCCCCCAGCATCAACGATCATGGAGAAATGCCCAAATTCAGCGCCGAACCCGGGCATGTCTGCATGGTCGCCGCCGCACTACCTCGAAGCTGCCGAAATGTAATGGCAGTGTGTCAGCACAACGGTGCTAGCTACTACAAGCCGTAGTAGTGTCGGGGCATGGACTTCCTTAACTCCGTACTCCTCTTCCTGCATCTGCTGGGGATGGCGGGAATCATCGCGGGATTCATGATCCAGCTCATCACCGGGCACCGGTCCGGGCCGAAGAGTATTCTGCACAGCTCACTGCTGCAGCTGGTGACCGGACTGCTGCTGACCGGCCTCGCTGAAATGGGCGACGACCCCGTCAACCACATGAAGATCGGCATCAAGTTGGTCGTCGTGGTGGCCGTCGTCGTTGTGGCGATCCTCAACGTGCGCAAGCCCGACAAGCGGATGGCCATCGCCGCCGGTGCGCTGGCGGTCGTGAACGTCGGCGTGGCGGTGTTCGTCTAGGTCAAACCGGACGGACCGATCCGGGCCCAGCCGGACCGATCCGGGCCCAGCCGGGCCGAACCGGGCCTACCGGGTACACCCCGCCCGGCGGCCCCCGGCTCTCCGGCCACACTTCAACCGTCGTAGAAAACCCGCTCCATGACCGCGCGGGCCCGGCGTGTGGCCTGGCGGTAGTCCTGGATCATCCGGCCGACCGGGCCCTCGTCCTCGCCGTCGCGGTAACCCAGCGCGCCGGCGAGGATCGCCTGGTCGCGCAGCGACTTGGGGATGGAGTCGGACGGTTTGCCGCGCACCAGCATGACCGCTCCGCGCACCCGGGCCGCCAGGCGCCAGGCGGTCTCCAGGATCGTGCCGTCCTCCTCGTCGAGCAGGCCGTGGGACACCGCGGTCCGCAGGGCGTCCAGCGTGCCGGTGGTGCGCAGGTCGGCAACGTCGTGGGCGTGGCGGAGCTGCAGCAGTTGCGCCACCCACTCGACGTCGGACAGGCCGCCCCGGCCGAGCTTGGTGTGCAGCGCGGGGTCGGCGCCCCTGGGCAGCCGCTCGGCCTCCATCCGGGCCTTAAGCCGGCGGATCTCGCGTACCGCGTTGTCGCCGACACCCGCTTCGGGGTAGCGCAGCGGGTCGGCGATCTCCGTGAACCGGGCGCCGACTGCCAGGTCGCCGGCGATCGGGGCGGCGCGCAGCAGGGCCTGGCTCTCCCAGGGCGAGGACCACCGCCGGTAGTAGGCGGCGTAGGAGTCCAGCGTGCGCACCATCGCGCCGCTCCGCCCTTCGGGGCGCAGCCCGGCATCCAGGAGCAGCGGCGGGTCCGCGGCCGGCATCTCCAGCAGCCGCCGCAGCTCGCGCACGATGGCGTTGGCGGTTTCGGTCGCCGCCACCGGGTCGGTACCGGGCACCGGCTCGTGTACGAACATCACGTCGGCGTCGCTGGCGTAGGTCAGTTCCCCACCGCCGAAACGCCCCATCGCGACCACGCACAGCCGGGTCTGCGGGTCGCCGCCGCGTTGGGCGGTGACCTGCTCGCGGGCGGCGCGCAGGGCCGCCTCGATGGTCACGGCCGTGATCGAGGTCAACGCGTCGCCGACCGCCTCGACCGGCGAGACCTCCAGCAGGTCGGCGATCGCGGTGCGCAGCAGTTCGCGGCGGCGCAGTGCGCGCACCGCGGCCACCGCGTTCTCAGCCGTGTCGTGGCGGCGCAGCGCAGAGTCGGCCTCGGCCGCCAGGGTCTCCGGTGAGCGCTGCACCAGTTCGGCGTCGTCGGCCAGCACGGCCACCGACTCCGGCGCCCGCAGCAGCAGTTCGGTCACATAGCGGCTGGTGCCCAGCAGCCACGCCATGCGCTCGGCCACCCGAACGTCGTCGCGCAGCAGCCGCAGATACCACGGCGTCCCGCCGAGCGCCTCGCTGACCTGGCGGAAGCCCAGCAACCCGGAATCGGGATCGGGTGCGTCGGAGAACCAGCCCAGCATCACCGGCAGCAGGGTCCGCTGTATCGCCGCCCGCCGCGACACCCCCGAAGTCAGCGCCTTCAGGTGCCGCAGGGCGCCTGCCGGGTCGGCGAAGCCCAGCGCGCTCAGCCGGTCGCCGGCCTGCTCCAGGGTCAGCCGCGCCTCGCTGTCGGGCAGCTTGGCCACCGCGTGCAGCAGCGGCCGGTAGAACAACTTCTCGTGCAGCCGCCGCACCTCGCCGGCCACCCGCCGCCAGGCCGCCATGAACTCGGTGATGGGGTTGGCGGTGAACCCGAGGGCACGGCCGAGCCGGCGCAACTGCTCGGCCCCGTCGGGGCTGTCGGGATCGGGCAGCAAGTGGGTCCGGCGCAGCCTGCTCAGCTGCAGCAGGTGCTCGACCCGGCGCAGGAAACGGTAGGCGTCGGCGAGCCCGGCGGCATCCTCGCGGCCCACGTAGCCCGCCGCCGACAGGGCCTCCAGTGCGTCGAGGGTGTTGCCGGAGCGCAGCGCCGGGTCGCTGCGGCCGTGCACGAGTTGCAGCAACTGGACCGAGAACTCGATGTCGCGCAGCCCGCCGCGGCTGAGCTTGATCTCGCGTTCGGACTGGGCGGCCGGGATGTGGGCCACGACGCGGCGGCGCATCGACTGGACGTCGTCGACGAAGTTCTCGCGGCTGGACGCCCGCCACACCATGGGCTCGATCTGCTCGGCGTAGGCGGCCCCGAGGGCGCGATCGCCTGCGATGGGGCGCGCCTTGAGCAGCGCCTGGAACTCCCATGTCTTGGCCCAGCGCTGGTAGTAGGCGACATGGCCGGACAGCTGGCGCACCAGTGGCCCGTTCTTGCCCTCGGGCCGCAGCGCGGCGTCGACCTGCCACAGTGTGCCCTCGCGGTCGGTCTCGCCGGGGATGCGCATCACCGCCGCGGCCAGGCGCGCACCCGCGCGCATCGCCGCCTGCCCGTCGTCGACACCATCAGCGGGCTCGGCCACGAAGACCACGTCCACGTCGCTGACGTAGTTCAGCTCGCGCCCGCCGCACTTGCCCATGCCGATCACCGCAAGGCGGCACAGGGCGGCCTGATCGGGGTCCTCGGCCCGCGCGATCGCCAGCGCGGCATCCAGGACGGCGGCGGCCAGGTCGGCCAGCTCGGCGCCGACCGCCTCCAGGTCGGCGGCCCCGGTCAGGTCGCGTCCGGCCAGGCGCAGCACCCGCCGGTGGTAGGCCACGCGCAGCGCGTGGGCGGGACCGTCGGGGTCGCTGACCCGGGCGGCGGCCACCGGCGCGGCAGTGCCGTCGGCCGTGCCCGCATTGGGGTCGGCGCCGACGGTGTGCAGCATGCCGGCTCGCAGCTCATCGGGCCCCGGGGCGCGGGCCGCGTCGGCGCCGCGCAGCTCGCGCCAGTCGTCGGGGTGGCGCACCAGATGGTCGGTGAGGGCGACGCTGGCGCCCAGCACCTTGGTGAGCCGGGAGCGCAGGTCGGGATCGGCGCACAGGGTTTCCAGCAGCTCGGCGGGGTCGGCGCAGCTTTCCAGCAGCCGGCTCAGCCCCAGTAGCGCCTGGTCGGGGTCGGGGGCGGCGCCCAGCTCGTGGATGAGGTCGAAGTGGCGGTCCGGATCGAGGCCGCCGTCGCTCATCAGCCGCACCGCCCGCGCACCGTCGCCGAATCCGCGCCGCGCCAGTGCGCCTGCCGTCATGGTGAAAGTCTCCCGGGTCCCCACCCTGCTCACGTTAGCCGGTGGCCGCCGCCGACCCCGCACCCAGATAGGCTGAATCGGCCGAAATCGGGCCGGTATGGCCGCGGTGCGATCGGCCTTGGGCACGGTATCCGCGGCGCGGGCGAACAGCGGCGCGGTCAGCGGTGCAGACGACGAAAGGGGACGTTTCCCGATGCAGTGGCTGCTCCTGATCAGCGCGATCGCCGCCGAGGTAACCGGCACGGTCGCGCTGCGTTTCTCCGACGGGTTCACCCGCCTGGTGCCCACGGCGATCGCGCTGACGGGCTACGGGGTGGCGTTCTGGCTGCTGGCACAGGTGCTCAACCGCGGCATGAACATCGGGATCGCCTACGGCATCTGGGCGGCGCTGGGAGTCTCCCTCGTCGCCATCATCGGCGCGGTTTTCCTCGGCGACAGCCTGACCTGGATCCAGGTGGGCGGCGTCGTCCTGGTCATCGCGGGGGTACTGGCCCTGGAAATGGGCGGGTCGCACTGAAGTTCCGTGCGGATCACCGGCGGTAGGCGTCCCGGCGGTGGCGGATCGATTCGATCTGCACGACGCGCTTGGCCTCGTCGATCCGGTAGAGGATTCGGTAGGTTCCGCGGCGCGCTGAATGGTAGCCGTCAAACGGCTCGCCAAGAGGTTTATCCACTCGTTGAGGATTCACAGCGATCGCCCCCTCGATGGTCTCCAGGGCTGCGGAGGCAATCTCGAGCGGGATGTCTTCGTGTATGTTCCGGCGTGCTTCGCGTGCGAACACAACCTCGTATGGGGCCCGGCCGCTGTTCTCGTTGGCCGACCGCTCTCGGCGTGCGGCCATCAGATGGTTCCGCGTCGGCGCTGCTCGACTTCGGCGCGAACCTGGTCGAGCGAGAACACATCGCCGTTGGCGACGTCTTCCTCGGACTGCCGGAGGTCGGCACGCGCTTCCTGGTCAGTCAGCACATCCAGAGTCTCCTGCATCGATTCGTACTCGGCGACGGAGATCAGCATGACGTCGGCGCGTCCGTTGCGCGTGATCGTGAAGTGATCGTGTTCCCGGGCCACCCGGTCGGTCAGTTCGGCGATCCGACTCTTTGCTTCTGTGATGGGGACGGTATCCATGGCATCTAGGATCCTGCACTGGTCGCTATTAAGACCTTGATTCTGATCTTCTTGTACTCGTACACCCCATGCCGAAGCCGCGGGCCGCGCGCTTCCCGTTGGGGAAGGCGCGGCCCGCGGCCTGGGACGGTCCGGGTCAGGTTCTATGCGGCCTGACCTGCGGCATCTTTAGATGTCGTAGTACAGCTCGAACTCGCGCGGGTGCGGGCGCAGGCGCAGGGAGTCGATTTCCTCGGTGCGCTTGTAGTCGATGTAGGTCTCGATCAGGTCCTGGGTGAAGACGCCGCCTTCGAGTAGGAACTCGTGGTCGGCTTCCAGGGCCTCCAGCGCCGCGTCGAGGGAGGCGGGGACCTTCTCGATGGCCTCGGCCTCGGCCGGGGGCAGCTCGTAGAGGTCCTTGTCGACCGGCTCCGGCGGCTCGATCTTGTTCTTGATGCCGTCGATCCCGGCCATGAGCATCGCCGAGAAGGCGAGGTAGGGGTTGGCCGAGGGGTCGGGCACCCGGAACTCCAGGCGCTTGGCCTTGGGGTTGGACCCGGTAAGCGGGATGCGGATGCAGGCCGAGCGGTTGCGTTGCGAGTACACCAGGTTGATGGGGGCCTCGTAGCCGGGCACCAGGCGGTGGTAGGAGTTCACCGTGGGGTTGGTGAACGCCAGCAGCGCCGAGGCGTGCTTGAGCAGGCCGCCGATGTAGTGGCGCGCGGTGTCGGACAGCTGCGCGTAGCCCGACTCGTCGAAGAACAGCGGGGCGCCGTCCTTCCACAGGCTCATGTGGCAGTGCATGCCCGAGCCGTTGTCGCCGAAGACCGGCTTGGGCATGAACGTGACCGACTTGCCCTTTTCGTACGCCGTGTTCTTCACGATGTACTTGTAGAGCTGGACGTTGTCGGCGGTGGGGAGCAGCTTGCCGAACTTGAAGTCGATCTCGGCCTGGCCGGCCGTGCCCACCTCGTGGTGCTGGATCTCGACCTCGAGACCGGCCTCGATCAGGTTGCGCACCATCGTCGAGCGCAGGTCGCTGTAGTGGTCGGTCGGCTCGACCGGGAAGTAGCCGCCCTTGTAGCGCGGCCGGTAGCCCAGGTTGGACTCGCCGTTCCGGGTGCCGGTGTTCCAGGCGCCCTCGGCGGAGTCGATGTAGTAGAAGCTCGCGTTCTCCTGGGTCTGGAAACGCACATCGTCGAAGATGTAGAACTCGGCCTCGGGGCCGACGAACACGGTGTCGGCGATGCCCGTGCTGTCCAGGAACGCCTCGGCCTTGCGGGCGACGTTGCGGGGGTCGCGGCTGTAGGACTCGCGAGTGAACGGGTCGTGCACGAAGAACGTCAGGTTCAGCGTCTTGTGCTCGCGGAAGCGGTCCATGACCGCGGTGCTCACGTCCGGCAGTAGCAGCATGTCGGACTCGTGGATGGCCTGGAATCCACGGATCGACGAACCGTCGAACATCAGGCCCTCGTTGAAGGTTCCCTCATCGACGTGCTCGATGGGGAGCGTGAAGTGGTGCGTGGCCCCGAACAGGTCCGTGAATCGGACGTCGAGGAACTTGACGTCCTCGCTCCGGGTGAAGGCCAGAAGTTCTTCGGCGCTGCTGAACAAGTGTTACCTCCGTGCAGGTGAAAGAGATCGCGCGGTCGGCTGCCCGCCTCTTTGCGGTAACTAGCGCCTGCCCTGCAACCTCCCGGCTACGTCAACGACGCTAGGAGCAGGCGATTTCCGGTCCATGTCTCCAATGTTTCCTGCGCGTTACAGAGCCCGGCTTTTTAGCTTCCTATCGTGCCTGAGCAGCTCTAACACCGCGAAACCGGACACGCTGGCGGAGTGCGGTGGCCTGCGGCGGCACCGCTGCCGCGGGCCGGAACCCCGGACCCTAACCCGGACCGGAAACGCCGCTGCGGCCCGATAACGTGTGAGCATGGCCAACACTGAAGGCGCCGAGCAGGCGCCGTTCCGCTACCGGGGCAACCGGCTGGGGATGCCCGAACACGGGCCCGGCGCGGTGCCGGGCATCGGCAGGCGGCTGGCCGGCCTGTCACTGGACTGGCTGCTGTGCGCCCTGGTCGCTTCGGCGGCCACCGGCGGAATCGGCGGCGACCCCGCGGCCACCACCTTCACCTCGGGCACGGCCCTGCTGCTGTTCGCCGTTTACACGGCGGTGATGCTGACGGTCTTCGGCGCCACGCTGGGCAAGCGGATGGTGGGCACCGAGGTCGCCGCAACCGGCGAACGGGCGCTGCCCTGGCCGGTCGCGATGGTGGTGCGCACCGTGCTGCTGTGCCTGGTGATCCCGGCGGTGGTCTACGACCGCGACCACCGCGGACTGCACGACCGGCTCTCCGGCACCATCACCCGCCGAATCTGACCGCCGCGCCCGCACCGCCGGCCCTGAACACCGGATCCGGATCGCCGGATCGCCGGAACGACCCGGCCGGGCTGGGCTGCACCGGATTTGACCCGGAGGATCCGGCCGACCGTAATCCGCGCCCGGATTGAATCTGCTGCGCCACGTGCGCCACCCGTGTTGCCGCGCTCCGGCAGGGCGCCACCCGCGCCCGGTGTCAGCTGCCGCCGCCCGGAGCCTTGGGCCCCTTGGGCATCCGCGAGCCCTTGGGCATGGGCCCCTTGGGCATCTGCATGGCGGCCGGCATCGCCTTGAGCCGGTAGCGGAGTTCGGCGACCTCGCGCTTGTCCAGGTTGCGGGGCAGCTTGACCATCTGCCGCTGCAGCTTGGAGATGGGCAGCTGCGACTCGCCGTTGCCCACTTGGAAGTCGTAGATGGGCGTGTTGTGGGCCACGCGCGCCACCCGCTTCTTCTCGGCGGCGATCAGTCCTTTGACCCGGCCCGGATCGCCCTCGCCGACCAGCACCACGCCGGGCCGGCCCACCGCGCGGTGCACGACGTCCATCTGCCGGTTGGCGCCCACGCCGGGTTCGGTGGTCCAGTCGCCGCGCATGTTGTCCAGCACCGCCGATGCGGCCCCGAGTTGGCCCTCGAGCATCTTGTACTGGAGCCGCTGGGTCGCGCGCGTGAAGTAGAAGAAGCCGGCCAGGAACGCCACCGCGAACCCGAGCGGCCCCCAGTACAGCCACCCCCCGAAGACCATCGCGCCGGTAGCGGCCAGCGCGGCCACTACCAGAAAGATCCCGATGGAGATGGGCAGGGTGCGGGGACTCTGCTGGTGGACGACCCGGATGACCATGCCGAACTGCTTCAGCCGGCCGGCGGGTTTCTGCGCGCCGGCCTGGCCCGAGGCGCCGGGCGCCGGGGTCGCGGGGGACTTGGTGTCCTTGGGCTTCTTCGCCATTGTGTTTCCAGGCAGGGTGCGCCGGTGTGCACCGACGGGAGCGATCCCTCTCCTGCCCATCCTCCTATCGGTCGAACCCTGCTCAGCGGGGCGCGCCGGTGGCCTCAGGCGCGCGCCCTTGTCGGTGTGGCCGGTGCGGGGAGCCCCGCCGATGCGGGTGGGGCCGCGAACGCACCCGCCCCGTCCCTTTCCAGGATATGGGCCATGGGCGAGCGGAAGTGAGACGGCGGCCGGGCGGCCGCCGTCTCAGCTTGGTTACGTTGTTCTGTTGCGATTCGCCCGACCCCGCGCGGGTGCCCGGGGGCGCCGGCGCAGGGTCGCGCCGATCCGGTCAGCCGTCGGCCGAAACACGCTCGCGCTTGTCGATGGCCTGCTGGTAGAGGCGGCCGGCGCGGTAGGAGGACCGCACCAGCGGACCCGACATGACTCCAGCGAACCCGATCTCCTCGGCCTCTTCCGACAGCTCCACGAACTCCTCGGGCCGGACCCACCGGTCGATGGGGTGGTGCAGCTTGGACGGCCGCAGGTACTGGGTGATGGTCAGCAGGTCGCAGCCTGCCTCGTGCAGGTCGCGCATTGCCTGGCTGATCTCGGCGCGTTCCTCGCCCATGCCCAGGATCAGGTTGGACTTGGTGACCAGGCCGTCGGCGCGCGCCTTGCTGATGACATCCAGCGAGCGCTCGTAGCGGAAACCGGGGCGGATCCGCTTGAAGATCCGCGGCACGGTCTCGATATTGTGCGCGAGCACCTCCGGCCGCGACCCGAACACCTCGGCCAACTGGTCGGGATCGGCGTTGAAGTCGGGGATCAGCAGTTCGACGCCGCCGCCGGGGTTGAGCTCATGGATCTTGCGGACGGTCTCGGCGTACAGCCAGGCGCCGCCGTCATCGAGATCGTCGCGCGCCACGCCGGTGACGGTGGCATAGCGCAGTTCCATCTTGCGGACCGACTCGGCCACCTTGGTGGGCTCCATGCGGTCCATCGGACTGGGCTTGCCGGTGGCGATCTGGCAGAAGTCGCAGCGCCGCGTGCACTGGTCGCCGCCGATCAGGAAGGTGGCCTCGCGGTCCTCCCAGCACTCGTAGATGTTGGGGCAGCCGGCCTCCTGGCAGACCGTGTGCAGCCCTTCGCGTTTGACCAGGGAGTGCAGCTCGGAGTACTCCGGCCCCATCTTCGCCTTGATCTTGATCCAGGGCGGCTTCCTCTCGATGGGCGTCTCGCTGTTGCGCGCTTCGATCCGCAGCAGCTTGCGGCCCTCAGGAGCGATGGTCAACGCGGACCCTTCCTTTCCTGCGTCCCTTGTGGGGAGGGTGGTGGTACGGCGCGGCGGTCAGGCCCCGGCGAGCTCGGACTGCGCCGCGGCGGGCTCGGGTGCGCCCGCTCGGCTGCGGTAGCTCGTGGCTCCCAGGGCGGCGGCCAGGTGGCGTTCGACGATGGGCACGGCCTCGGCGACCGTGACGTCGCGGCCGAGTTCGGCGGAGAGCGTGGTGACGCCGGCGTCGGTGATGCCGCAGGGCACGATCCGGTCGAACCAGGCGAGGTCGTTGTCGCAGTTCAGCGCGAACCCGTGCATACCGACGCCGCGGGCGATCCGGCAGCCTATCGCGGCGATCTTGCGCTCGGCCAGGCCGCGGTCGGGGTCGGCCGCCAGCCAGACGCCGGTGCGCCCCTCGACCCGCATGCCGGTGAGCCCGAACTCGGCAATCGCGCCGATGAGCGCCTCTTCCAGCATGCGCACGTAGGCGACCACATCGATCGGGTCGGCCAGCCGCACGATCGGGTAGACGGTCAGTTGGCCGGGGCCGTGCCAGGTGAGCTTGCCGCCGCGGTCGATATCGACGATCGGGGCGCCGGGGTCGGTCAGCGGGCGGTCGCGGCCGGTGCGCTTGCCCGCCGTGTAGACCGGCTCGTGCTCCAGCACCAGGACGGTATCGGGGGCCAGGCCGCCGACACGGTCGGCGTGCACCCGCTTCTGGAGGTCCCACCCCTCGTGGAAAGGGACAGGGGTCTCGCCGAGGCGGGCGAAGACGAGCTCACTCATACATCCCACCATATGCCCCGGCCCGGGCTCAGGCGATGTCGGATAGGGCACCGGCAAGGTGCGGGCGCTGGAAGGAATAACCGGCCGTGAGCAGGCGTTCGGGCCGCACCCGCTGGCTGACGAGCGCGGCCTCGTCGGCGAACCCGCCCAGCGCCGCGCGCATGGCAAAGCCCGGCACCGCCAGTACGGCGGGCCGGCGCACCGCGCGTGCGACCTCCCGGGTGTAGGCGGCGTTGGTGACCGGTTCGGGCGCCACCAGGTTGACCGGGCCGGTGATGCCGGGGTGTTCCAGCAGGAACCGCAGCGCACCTACCTCGTCGGCCAGCGCGATCCAGGAGATGTACTGGCGCCCGCTGCCCAGCCGTCCGCCCAGGCCCAGCTTGAACAGCGGTAGCAGGGTGCCCAGCAGGCCGCCGGAGCGCGCCAGCACGATCCCGGTGCGCGCGTGCGCCACCGGGATCCCCGCCTGCTCCGCGGGCGCTGTGGCCGCCTCCCAGTCGGCCACCAGTTCGGCGAGGAACCCGCGGCCGCGCGGGCCGTCCTCGCCGGTGACCGCGGCGCCGGTGTCGCCGTAGAAGCCCACTGCCGACCCCGACACCAGCCGCTGCGGCGGGGCGTCCATGGCGGCCAGCGCCGAGGCCAGGGTCGCGGTGCCCTGCATGCGGCTCTGGCGCAGCACCCGCTTGTAGCGCGGGGTCCAGCGGGCGGGGCCGATCGGGGCTCCGGCCAGGTGCACGACCGCGTCGGTGCCGGCCAGCCGATCGGTGTCGACGTAGCCGCTTTCGGGATGCCATTCGACTTCGGCCATATCGGTTGGGGAGCGCCGCACCATGCGCTGCACCTCGTGGCCGTCTCCCGTCAGGGAGTTGGCCAGGGCACCGCCGATGAGTCCGGAGGCTCCGGTGATCGCGACTCGCATGGTGCAGGGATTACCCGCTCCAGCGCCGGGCACGCGCCCCGGCTCCGCACGCCGCAAAGTGGTGACCATCCGTACAAACCGGTGATCCCGGCGGCCGGATTCCGCGAAACGTCCGCAGCGCCCTGCGGGGGGTAGTACCGTAGTGTCAAGAGCGAGGGACGCAACGTAGTTGGGCGTCCCCCTCCCAGACGGCGCCCTGTGCAGGCGCCGTCGGCGCAGACCTTTGGTGATGGGGATCACCAGGGGGATGGTGAATGGTGGGGTAAAAGCGGGGCGGCACCCGATCTCGGGTGCCGCCCCGTCCGCGTTTGCGCATCCGCTACCGCCGGTGCGCCGGACCGCCG
Organism: Streptomonospora sediminis; assembly: GCF_054778995.1. Lineage (NCBI taxonomy): Bacteria > Bacillati > Actinomycetota > Actinomycetes > Streptosporangiales > Nocardiopsidaceae > Streptomonospora > Streptomonospora sediminis. Next base: position 134,998 of record NZ_BAAGYZ010000036.1, on the reverse strand, counting down.
GATCCCCCCGGCGCCCCGGCGCACCGCCGGTGCTTCAGGCCAGGCCCACCTCTGACTCGAAGGCGCCCTCTTCGATGCGCTCGCGCACATCCTGCAGGAACCGGGCCGCATCGGCACTGTCGATCAGCCGGTGGTCGTGGGTCAGCGCCAGGTACATCATCGACCGCACCGCGATGACCTCGCCCAGCTCGGCGTCGTCGACCACCACCGGGCGCTTGACGACCGCGCCGGTGCTCAAGATGCCCACCTGCGGCTGGTTGATGATCGGCGTGGTGAACAGCGCACCCACGTCGCCCGTGTCGGCCAGCGTGAACGTGCCCCCGCTGAGCTCATCAGGGCTGAGGCTGCCGGTGTGCGCCCGCTCGCTGAGGTCGGCGATCTTGCGCGCCAGCCCGCCCAGGTTGAGGTCGCCGGCGTCCTTGACCACGGGAACGAGCAGGCCCGGTTCGGTGTCGACCGAGATACCGAGGTTCTCGATGCTGTGGTAAGTGACCTCGTAGGTGCTGCTGTCGATGATGGCGTTGAGCTTGGGGTGGGCCTTCAGCGCCTCCACCGCTGCCAGCGCGAAGAAGGGGAAGAAACCGAGCGCGACGCCTTCGCGCTCCTCGAACTGCGCGGCGGCGCGCTCGCGCAGCCGCGCGACGGCGGTGACGTCGACCTCGATGACCTGGGTGACCTCCGCCGAGATCCGCAGCGACTCCGCCATCTGGTCGGCGATGGTCTGGCGCAGCCGCGACATGGTCTCGGTGGTGCCGCGCAGCCGGGTGTCGGCGGCGACCGGACGGCGCGGGTGCGCCGCCGCGGGCGCGGCCGCAGCACCGCCGCCGGAAGCGGCAGCGGGAGCCTCGCGGCGCTTGCGGGCGGCGTCCTGCACGTCCTGCTTGCGGATGCGGCCGCCCACGCCCGTGCCCTGCACCGTGCTGAGGTCGACACCCTCCTGGGCGGCGAGCTTGCGTACCAGCGGGGTCACGTAGGCCTCGGTGACGGCGTCGGTGCCTGCAGTGCGGCCGTTGCCGCTGAGCGTCTCGACATCGACAGGCGGGGTGACGTCCTCGCGGCTGGGGCGCGGTGCCGCAGCGGGCTTCTCGGCCGGTGCCGGCTGCGGCTGCTGCTGGGCGGGCGCGGACTCGGCAGCGGGCTGGGGAGCCGGCTCGGGTGCCGGCTCCGGCTCCGGCTCGGGTGCCGGCTCCGGCTCCGGCTCGGGTGCGGCCGGCTCGGCCGGTGCCGCAGCGGGCTCCTCGGCCTGCGCAGCGGCCCCGCCGCCGGCCTCGCCGGTCTCTTCGCCTTCCCCGCTGATGATCGCGATCTCCGCGCCGATTTCCACGGTCTCGTCCTCGGCGACGAGGATCTTGGTCAGCACCCCCGCAGCGGGAGACGGGATCTCGGTGTCGACCTTGTCGGTCGAGACCTCCAGGAGGGGCTCGTCGACATTGACCGAGTCGCCCTCCTGCTTCATCCACTGGGTGACTGTGCCCTCGGTGACGCTTTCGCCCAGCTCGGGCATTGAAACGGAAGTCGGCATGGGTTCCTCTTAAGTGGACGTGCGAAACGCGGGGAAAGAAAAGGCGGGGCGGGCCGCCGCCCGCCCCGCGGCCGCCTCACTCGTGGACGTGCAGCGGCTTTCCGGCCAGTGCGAGGTGCGCCTCGCCCAGTGCCTCGGATTGCGTGGGGTGCGGGTGCACCAGCTGGGCCACCTCGGAAGGCAGCGCCTCCCAGTTGTAGATGAGCTGGCCCTCAGCGGTCAGCTCGCCCACGCGGGAGCCGATCATGTGCACGCCCAGGACGGGCCCGTCCTTCTGCGCGATGACCTTCACCGAGCCCTGGGTCTGCAGAATCTGGCTCTTGCCGTTCCCGCCGAGGTTGTAGTCGAGCTCGACGATGTCGTAGCCCTTCTCCTTGGCCTTCTGAGTGGTCAGGCCCACCGAGGCGACCTCGGGCTCGCAGTAGGTGATGCGCGGCACGCCGTCGTAGTCGATGGCGGGCGGGTTGTGCCCGGCGATCTGCTCGGCGACGCAGATGCCCTCGGCGAAACCGGCGTGGGCCAGCTGCAGGGTGGGGATGAGGTCGCCCACGGCGTAGATGTTGCCCACGCCGGTGTGCATGTTCTCGTCGACCTTGACGAAGCCGCGCTCCATCGGGATCCCGACGTCCTCGAAGCCCATCCCCTCAGAGACCGGCGCGCGGCCGATGGCCACCAGCATGGTCTCGGCTTCCAGGGTCTTGCCGCCCTGCAGGGTGACGCTGACGCCGGAGTCGGTGGTCTTGACGCTCTCGAACGGGGTGCCGAGCTCGTACTTGATGCCGCGCTTGCGGAAGGCCCGCTCCAGCTGCTTGGACGTGGACTCGTCCTCCAGCGGGAGCAGGTGCGGCAGCGCCTCGACGATGGTGACCTCGGCGCCGTAGGAGCGGTACACGCTGGCGAACTCGACGCCGATCACGCCGCCGCCCAGCACCACCACCGACTTGGGCACCTGCTGCATCTCCAGCGCCTGCTCGCTGGTGATGATCTTCTCGCCGTCGATGTCCAGACCCAGGGTCTTGGGTACGGAACCGGTGGCCAGCAGGATGTTGGTGCCCTTGTAGACGGTGCCGCCGACGGTGACCTCGTCGCGCCCGGTCAGCCGGCCCTCGCCCTCGACCACGGTGATCCCGTGCGACTTGATCAGGCCGGTCAGCCCGCGGAACATGCGGTTGACGACCTTGTCCTTGTAGGCGTTGACGCCCGGCATGTCGATGCCGTCGAAGCTGGCCTTGACGCCGAAGGTCTCGCTGTCCCGCGCGGCGTCGGCGACCTCGGCCGAGTGCAGCAGCGCCTTGGTGGGGATGCAGCCGACGTGCAGGCAGGTGCCCCCGAGTTTGTTCTTCTCGATCAGGGCGACCTTCATGCCCAGCTCGGAGGCGCGGATGGCGGCGGCGTAGCCACCACTGCCGGCTCCCAGGATCACCAGGTCGAAGGTGCCGCCGTTCTCACTCACGGGAAGGACACTCCTTGATGTGGATGTGAATGTTCGTCTGGATCGGACGCTCCGCGCGGCGGGCCCGGGTGGCGCCCGGCCGCCGCGGTGGTTCAGTTCTCGCGCGCGGCGTGGTTCTCCGCGATCCGCACCAGGGTGCGGGTTACGGCACCGGTGCCGCCCTTCGGGGTGTAGCCGAAGGGGCGGCCCTGGTTGAAGGACGGGCCTGCGAAGTCGACGTGCACCCAGGGGGTGCCCTCGGTGATGAACTCCTTGAGGAACACACCGGCACTGAGCATGCCGGCCATGCGGTCGCCGGCCACGTTGGCGATGTCGGCCACCGAGGAGTCCAGGCCCTGGCGCAGTTCGGCGGGCAGCGGCATGGGCCAGGCCTGCTCGCCGGCTGCGGTGGCGGCGGCCACCGCCTCATCGCGCGCACCGTCGTCGTTGGACATGACGCCGAACACCCGGCTGCCCAGCGCCGTCAACTGCGCGCCGGTGAGTGTGGCCGCATCGACGATCAGGTCCGGGGAGTCCTCGTGCGCGCGCACCAGGGCGTCGGCCATGACCAGGCGGCCCTCGGCGTCGGTGTTGAGCACCTCGACGGTCTTGCCGCCGTAGATGGTCAGCACATCGGAGGGGCGCTGGGCGCTGCCGCCCGGCATGTTCTCGGCGATGGCCAGGTAGGCCACGACATTGACGGCCGGGTGGAGCCGGCCGATGGCGCCCATCGCGCCCAGGACCGCCGCGGCGCCGGCCATGTCGGACTTCATCCAGTCCATGGAGCCGGCGGGTTTCAGCGACAGGCCGCCGGAGTCGAAGGTGATGCCCTTGCCCACGAACGCGATCGTGCTGCGCGCCTCAGGGTGGGTGTGCTCCAAGCGGACCAAGCGCGGCGGGTTGTCGGAACCCTGGCCGACGCCGATCAGCCCGCCGTAGCCGCCCTCGGCGAGTTCCTGCTCTTCGAGGACCTGCACGTCCAGGCCGGTTTCGCGCGCCACCTCGGTGGCGGCGCCGGCCAGGTCCTCGGGCACCAGGTCGGCGGGAGCAGTGTTCACCAGGTCGCGGCTGAGGACCACGGCCGCGGCGATGGCCTCGGCGTGTTCGGCGGCCTGCCCGGCGCCTTCGGCGGCACTGGCGACCAAGAGTTCGGTGGCGGGGGAACGGGTGTCATCGCCGGTGCGGTACCGGGTGAAGGAGTAATCGCCCAGCAGGGCACCGAGTGCGCCGGCCTCGACGAGTTCGGCGGTGCCGGCGGGCAGCGCCAGCGCGATGCGGGACTGCTCGGTGCCGCGGGAGCGCAGCGCCGCGCCGGCCGCGCGGGACAGGGCGTCGGGGTCGGGGCCGGAGCCCGAGCCCGGGGGCGCACCCAGGCCGACCGCGATCACCACCGGGGCGCTCAGCGCGCCCTGGCTGGGGACACTGTGCACTTCCTCGGCGGCACCTGTGGCGCCGAGCAGCGAGAGTGTCCGGGCCAGGCCGCCGGGGTATGCGGTGTCGACGCTTTCGGCGCCCGACGCCGGCAAGGGTCCGTCGTCCGCCGCGTAATAGCCGACCACAACCGCGTCGACGTTGAGCGAACCGGGGGATTCCGTAGTAACTGTCAACGACGTGCTCACGCACCCGATGCTAGCCCTTGTGACGTGCCGCCGGGCACGCAGCCCCGCGGCGTGGCCGTGCTTGCCGCGGACTGGCGCGCCGGCCGCCGCTGCCGCGAAGCCGCTGGGAAAGCGCCGCGCAAGCGCGCGGGGTTTCCGGTGTGAGCGGCGGCGGCCCCGCTGATCGCCCGCAGGCGCCGCGGTGTGGCCGCATACGGTCCGGCGGTGTGCGGGTGTGAAGGGATGTGACGATACCAACACATCCGAACCACTTCCGACCGCGCGGCGGCGGTGTGCCGGGCCGCGGGCGCGGCTGCCGCCGCGGGTCACACTGCGGCGGCGACCACTGCCAGGGCTGCGGTGGCCGCGGTCTCGCAGAGCGCGCCGAGGGTATCGCCGGTGATACCGCCGGTGCGGCGCAAGGCCCGCGCGAGCAGGAGGGCGGCGGCGACCCCGCCGGCGGCGGCCGCCGCCGCGCAGGCCGCGGCGAACAGGCCCACGCCGGCGGCGCCGGCCGCAGCGGCGAGCAGCAGGACCGCCGCGGTGGCGCACCCCGCCGCCCAGTAGGGCACCGTCCCGGCAACGAACGCCCCGAGCCCTTCGGGCCGGGCCGAGGGCACGTGCGGGGTGCACGCCCAGGTGATGGCCAGGCGGCCGGCCGCGCCCGCGGTGATCAGCCCCGCCACCCCGGCCGCCAATGCGGTGTCGGTGGCCGCGCCCAGCGCCGCGGACTGGATGAGCAGCACCAGTACCAGGCTGACCACCCCGAAAGGTCCGATGTCGGAGCGCCGCATGACCTCCAGGGCACCCTCGGCGGCCCGGCCGCTGCCCAGCCCGTCGGCGAGGTCGGCCAGCCCGTCCAGGTGCAGCCCGCGGGTCAGCAGCGCCAGGGTTCCCACCGCCAGCGCTCCAGCCAACAGGCCGGGCAGGCCGGCGAGCGCCGCGGCGGCCAGCACCGCCGCGGCGGCCGCACCCAGCGCCGCACCCACCAGCGGCGCCAGGCCCATCGCCCAGCCCGCCACGCTCCGGTCCACCCGCGCCACCGGCACCGGCACCGCGGTCAGCGTGCCCGCCGCCATGCGCAGTCCGTCGAACGCGTCCCGGAGCGGCCCCGCGCCCTGGCCCTGGGAGCGGTCGGCACCGCCGCCGCCGGAGCCGCCGGGTTCCGAGCCGGAGGAGCCGCTCACGGCAGTTCCGTTATGCGTCCTGCGGCGGCCAGCACGACCTCTTCGGACTCGGCGGCCAGCAGCTGGTTCACCCGGCCCAGCCAGTCGCGGAACAGGCCGCCGCTCACCGTCGCCGGGACCACGCCCGAGCCGACCTCGTTGGTCACGGCGACGAGATAGGCCGGGCAGCGCCGCCAGGTCTCGACCAGTTCCGCGACCCGCGCCGAAAGCGCTTCCTGGGCATCCGGCGGCGGGTCGTCCTGCCACAGCCCGCAGGACTCCATCGCTCCGGCCAGCCACGTGCCCACGCAGTCGAACAGCACCGCGCCGCCGGCCCCGCGCAGCACCGCTGCGGCGTCAGGGGTCTCCTCGGTCTTCCACCAGCTGGGGCGGCGGGCGCGGTGCTCGGCGACCCGCCGCGCCCACGCCTGGTCGCCGTCGGGAGCAGGCCCCGTGGCCAGGTAGCACACGTCGGGCTCGCCCAGCAGCCGCCGTTCGGCCTCGGCCGACTTGCCCGAGCGGGCGCCGCCGGTGATCAGCACCCGGTGCGGCCCGTGCGCGCGCTCCGGCGGCCACGCCGCCGGGGGGCACCACAGCTCTTGGCCGTCGGCGGGCGAGGAGGCGCCCCATAGCCGGGCGCGGCGGTCGAACTCGGCGGGGGAGTGCACGCGGTGGTCGCCGCCCACGGCCAGGACCGCGGTGGTCGTGGTGACCACGCCGGCCCGGCGCAGGGCGCCGATCGCGGCCGCCGACCGGCCGACGTCGACGATGGCGACATCGGCCCGGTGGTCGGCCGCCCACGCGGCCGGATCGGTGCCGCCGCCGTCGGTCGTGCCCTCTGCCGCGCCGGCGGTGTCCTGCGGCGCGGGCGGATCCGCGGGCGCGTCGGGTCGCGCCAGCAGCAGGCGTCCGCCGCCGGGGCCCACCACGCGGGTGCCGTAGGGGGTGATGTCAACCGCGTATCCGGCCGGGGGAGCCGAGACGGCGCCCTCCCCGGGTTCGCGGAGCGTCAGCACGCCGTCAACCGAGATCCGCAGCGGGACGCGGCGGTTTTCGGCGGCCCGGTTGCACGAGGCGCAGCGGCACTGCGGCGCAGGCCAGCCGGAAGGTCCGGAGGTGCCGGAAAGTCGGATTCGCACGTTGGCCAGTTAACAGCATCGGGGCAGGGAAGGGTCGCGCGGAGTCCGCGGCGGCGCAGCGCACCCCGCGGCTGCAACACCTGCGGACCGGCGCGGCCCTGGGGCGCGCCGGGGCCGGTTGCACGCAGTGGGCACAGCCTATGCTCGAAGACCCCGTGCGCCCGGAACCGGGTGCGGGGATGCGCAACTGCGATTCGGATGCGGGAAGGGCGGCCACATGGCCTGGAGCTGGCGGTACGAGACCGAGCACGGCAAGCCCCTGGAGGACGGTGCCCTGCCGGGCGAGCAGTTCTCTTCGCGCGGCGACGCCGAGACCTGGCTGGGGGAGACCTGGCGGGAACTGGTCGAGGGCGGGGCCTCCCGGGTCACCCTGCTGGAGGACGACCGGCCCGTTTACACGATGAGCCTGGACGACCCCGCCTGACGTGTCGTCTGGCACGCTGTCGTGTGAAATGCCCAAATCTGGCGCCAGATTTGGGCATTTCTGCACGATCGTCGAACTCCGCCCGGCACCCGGTTGGGACCGGTGCCGGTAAGACCTATCAGGGACGCTGCGGCGGGCTGACCGTTCCGGCCGGGTCGCGGTTGACGGTGTCGCCGAGGACCTCGTCGATGCGGCGCATCAGGTCGGCGTCGAGGAGCCGCCCCGCCGCTGCGGCGTTGTCGTGCACCTGCTCCGGGCGCGAGGCGCCGATGATGGCCGCCGAGACGTTGTCGTTCTGCAGCACCCAGGCCACCGCCAGCTGGGCCATGCTCAGCCCGGCCTCTTCGGCGAGCGGCGCCAGCCCCTGCACGCGCTCCACCACGTCGCTGTTGTCGAGCAGGCGGCTGATGAACTTGCCGCCGGTCTCGTCGGTGGCGCGCGAGCCGGCAGGCGGGGCCTGGCCGGGGCGGTACTTTCCGGTGAGTACGCCCTGGGCGATGGGGGAGAACACGATCTGGCCCAGCCCGCCGCGCCGGCTCGCCGGCACGACCTCGGGCTCGATGACCCGCCACAACATGCTGTACTGCGGCTGGTTGGACACGATGCGGTCCAGGCCCATTTCGTCGGCGAGCTTGAGCGCCCGCTCGATCTCGTCGGCCCGCCACTCCGAAACCCCGATGTAGCAGACCTTGCCCTGGCGCACCAGGTCGTCGAAGGCCCGGAGGGTTTCCTCCAGCGGGGTTTCGTAGTCGAACCGGTGCGCCTGGTAGAGATCCAGGTAGTCGGTGCCCAGCCGGCGCAGGGAGTCCTCGCAGCCGCGCACGATGTGCTTGCGCGACAGTCCGCGATCATTCTTGCCTTGGCCCATGGGCCAGTAGACCTTCGAGAGGATCTCCAGGCCGTCGCGCCGCTCGCCCTTCAGCGCGCGCCCCAGCACCTCTTCGGCGCGCCCCTGCGCGTAGACGTCGGCGGTGTCGAAGGTGGTGATGCCCTCCTCCAGCGCCGCGTGCACGCACGCGGTGGCGGCCTCCTCCTCGACCTGGGATCCGTGGGTGATCCAATTTCCGTAAGCGATCTCGCTGATGACCAGACCGCTGTTGCCTAGATGCCGGAATTCCATGCCGAGAACCTTACGCCGGAGGCGTCCGCGGGCCGGTGCGGCGGGTACGTGAAACGCCGCACCGGCGGAGGCAACCGGCGGACCGGCGCGCGATCCGGCGGTGCGGCCCTGGCCCCGGCCATGGAATCGGCCGTAGCAGCCCTAGCGGCCGGGTGTGGGGACGGCCTGGCCCGGCTTGAGGCGCGGCTTGGGCAGGCGCAGGCGGCGGATCTGCAGTTGGCGCATTGCCGCGTACAGGCCGGCGCCGCGCACGGTGGAGTCGCCGGGGAACAGTTCGCCCGCCTGGCGCTTGACGCGGTTGGCGACGAAGATGCCCTCGGCCACCAGCGTGACCATCATGGCCGGCCACAGCACATAGGTGACCGCAAGCTGGAACTGCGGGAAAGGCAGGAACAGCAGCACGATGACGACCAGCGAGAAGTACAGGAAGAACTCGCTGACACTGCGCCGGGAGTCGACCACGTCGCGGGCATAGGCCCGGACAGGGCCGAGGTCCTGCGGCCGGAAGTGGCGGTCTTCGCCGGGGGCGGCGCCGGCGGGGCGTGCCTTGCTCTTGCCTTGGCCCTCGCGCGCCTGGCGTTCGCGGTAGGCCCTGTAGGCCTCCTTGCGCGTTTGCGGCGCGTTCTCGGGGCGCCGCAGTCCAGCCTCGGATTCGCGGCGTTTGGGAGTTGGCGAGCCCTTCTTAGGGGTATATCCCTTAGGTTGGGTGGCCTCAGCAGCGGCCGGGCCGGATACGGCCGGATCTTCGGATGCGGGAACGGAGCGACGTCGGAACACGTCTACAGGGTAGCCGGTCCGAGCTTCATGGCGACCCTTCGCGCGAGCGCGTAGGGTTGGATGCAGCGCCCGCCGGGAACAGCCGATACACGGACCGAGAAGGGGACGGCCACGCCGATGAGCGTGTTTCAGCGACTTTCCATGATCTTCAAGTCCAAGGCCAGCAAGGCCATGGACTCCGTCGAGGATCCGCGCGAGACCCTTGACTACTCCTACCAGAAGCAGCTTGAGCTGCTGCAGAAGGTCCGGCGCGGCGTGGCCGACGTCGCCACCTCCCGCAAGCGGGTCGAGCTGCAGGTCCAGCAGTTGGAGCAGCAGTCGGGCAAACTTGAGACCCAGAGCCGTTCGGCGCTGCAGCAGGGCCGCGAGGACCTTGCCCGCGAGGCGCTGAACCGCCGCTCGGGGCTCCAGTCCCAGATCGACGGCCTGCGCCAGCAGCACGAGCAACTCCAGGGCGAGGAACAGAAACTGACCCTGGCCGCCCAGCGCCTGCAGGCCAAGGTCGACTCCTTCCGCACCCGCAAGGAGACCATCAAGGCCACCTACACCGCCGCCCAGGCCCAGACCCAGATCAGCGAGGCCTTCTCGGGTATCTCCGAGGAAATGGGCGACGTCGGTATGGCCGTGCAGCGTGCCGAGGACAAGACCTCCGAGATGCAGGCCCGCGCCGGCGCGGTCGACGAACTCCTCGCCTCCGGCGCGCTCGACGACGTCACCGGCTCCTCCAAGGACGACATCCAGTCCGAGCTCGACCGGATGGCCAGCACCAGCGACGTCGAGCTCGAGCTTGAGCGCATGAAACAGGAACTGGGCGGCGGCTCCGACTCCGGCTCCACGCCCCAGATCGAAGAGGGCGGGTCGCGCTCCGGGGGCGGTGCCAACGGCAGCCGGTCCCAGCCCTACCGGCAGGGGGAGGGCGCATGATCGTCCGAATCATGGGCGAGGGCCAGCTCGACCTCAGCGAGGCCGACCTCGACCTGCTCAACCAGTTCGACCGCACCCTCGAAGAGGCGATCGAGTCCGGTAGCGAGGACACGTTCCGCACGGCGCTGCGCGACCTGCTGGCGCGCGTGCGCCAGGACGGCAAACCGCTGCCGGCCGACTCTCTGGAGCCCTCGCAGTTCATCCTGCCCCACGCCGACGCCGGCATGGAAGAGGTCCGGTCCATGCTCGGCGACGAGGGGCTCATCCCCGACCTCGCCTGAACTCCGGGGAAGCCCTTTTCACACCGTTTTCCCGGTCGGCTGTCCACCGAACGCCGCCGCCTTGGCGCGGCGGCTTCGGTGCTTTCCGGGCCCGGCACGCGCGCTCGGCCGCGCCCGGGCCTGCGCCGGCTGCGCCGCGCCGACTGCGCCCGGCTCCGCTCCGGACACCGGCGCCGCGATCACCCGCCGCGCCCGCACCCGCTCGATCGGCCCGCGCCGCCCCGCTTCGCCGCACCGGTCCCGCCCGGCGCGCCCGCCCCGCTGCGCATCGGCGGGAATGGGCGTTTGCGCTGGTTAGACTGCAAGTGTCCGGTCGGGTGGGCCGCCCGCCAAAGGCGCGCCCGCGCACCGGCCGGAAGGGGCCCGGCTGCGGCCGGGCGCCGAACCGTCGAGTAGCGGACAAAGGAGCGCCGCCGTGGCTGGTTCGAAGTTCATCCCCGATCGCGGGCTGACCGTCCGCATGATCACCACCATGTCCCTGCTGGGCATCGTGTACGTAGCGTTCATCATCGCGCTGGTGCTGGTCGGCATGCCGCTGTGGCTGCTGGTCCTGGTCGTCCTCGGCGTCGCCGCGTTCCAGTACTTCGCCTCCGACAAAATCGCCGTCTTCGCCATGGGAGCCCGCGAGGTCTCGCCCGACGAGGCGCCGGAGCTGCACGGTGTCATCGACCGGCTCTGCGCCATGGCCGATATGCCCAAACCCAAGGTCGCCATCGCCAGAACCGATGTACCCAACGCCTTTGCCACCGGACACAACAACAAGACCGCGGTCGTCTGCGCCACCACCGGCCTGATGCGCCGCCTGGACACCGCCGAGCTCGAAGCCGTGCTCGCCCACGAGCTCTCCCACGTCGCCCACCGCGACGTGATGGTCATGACCATCGCCGGATTCCTCGGCATCCTGGCCGGCTTCCTGACCCAAATGGGCCTGCGCTTCGCCATGTTCGGCGGCCGCAGCAGCAACAACGGGCCCGCCCCCGCGTTGGTGGCCCTGGCGGTGGTGCTGGTCAGCGCCCTTGTGTGGGTGCTGAGCTTCCTACTGACCCGCCTCCTGTCGCGCTACCGCGAACTCTCCGCCGACCGGGCCGCCGCCTACCTGACCGGCAAGCCCTCCTCCCTGGGCAGCGCGCTGACCAAGATCAACGGCGACATGGCCCGCATTCCCACCAACGACCTGCGCCGGGCCGAACCGTTCAACGCGTTCTTCTTCACCCCCGCGGTCTCCAAAAAGGGGTTCAGCCTCAGCAGCCTGATCTCCACCCACCCGCCGATGGAGCAGCGCCTGTCCCAGCTCTCCGGCATCTCGCGGCAGTTGGGTAGCGGCGCCTGAGGGCGCCGTCCTCGCGCAGCGCGGCCGGACGCCTGCGAGCAGCATCCGCACGCCGAACACGGGGAGGACCTCCGACATGAGTTTCCTGCGCGCGCTACTGGGCCGCTCCAAGCCGGCCCAGCCCGACCTCGACGCCCTGTTCGGTCTGCCCTCGGCCGCCATCACCCTGCAGGCCGCGGCCGGGCTGCGGCCGACCGGGACCGGGTCGGTGGCCTTCCGCGCCGCCGAAGGCCAGGCATTCACCGAGCTGCAGCAGAGCGTCACCGACCTGCTCAACGCCGACGAGGGCCCCGACGTCGAAGCCGTCGCCGACGAGTACGGCTACACCTGGCTGGTGCTGCAGGCAATCGAACCGGGGCAGCAGGACACGGCCGGTCCCGCTGCCCCGCCCGCAGGCGCGGGCGAGAGCGGCATCAGCGAGCTGGTCACCGACATCCACGCGGTCAACTCCTCCCTGGAGGCCCACGGGTTCGGCCCCTCCCTGCTGTGCTCGCTGGTCGCGTTCACCGACGCCAACGACCGCCGGGTGGCCCTCGTCTATCTCTACAAGCGCGGCACCTTCTACCCGTTCGCCCCGCTGTCGGGCCAGCGGCGCGACAACGCCTTCGAACTGCAGGTCGAGGCGGCGGTCGGCAACGACCTGGCCATTGAGCAGGACAAGGCACGCTGGTTCCCCGTCTACGGAGCCCCCGGACTGTAATCCGGCTCCGGGACCGCAAGCCGTAGGCACCGCCGTGCCGCCTCTGCGGCTCCCGGCTGCCGGCGGCGATGAGGCGCACGGCACACTGGTCGGGTGCGTATCGTCATAGCTCCTGACAAGTTCGCCGGCACTCTCAGCGCCGTCGAAGCAGCCGAGGCCGTCGCCGCAGGGTGGCGTTCCGCCGATCCCGGGGTGCAGGCCCGGCTGCTGCCCCTGTCCGACGGCGGCCCCGGGTTCGTCGAGGTCCTGCATACCGCTCTCGGCGGCACCCTGTACGAGACCGAGATCACCGGCCCGCTCGGCGGCCCCGTACCGGCGCAGTACCTGGTGTCGGGCGCCACCGCCTACATCGAAAGCGCCCAGGCCTGCGGTCTGCACCTGGTCCCCGACGGCCGGCGCGACCCCGGCCGCACCACCAGCCGCGGTGTCGGCGAACTGATCGCCCAGGCGGTCGCCGCCGGTGCGCGCAGCGTCGTGGTCGGCCTCGGCGGCAGCTCCACCAACGACGGCGGGGCCGGCATGCTCGCGGCACTGGGTGCCGCACCCGGTGCCGCACTCGCAGGCGGCGGCGCGGCGCTCGCCGGCCTCCGGGACCCGGTCGACCTCTCCGCTGCGCAGGAGGCCGTGCGCGGCGCCACCATCGTCGCCGCCACCGACGTCGACAACCCGCTGCTGGGGTTGACCGGCGCCAGCGCCGTGTTCGGTCCGCAGAAGGGCGCCGGACCCGACCAGGTGCAGCGCCTCGACACCGCGCTGGCGGCCTTTGCCGACGCCACCGACCGCGGGGGCCTGCGCGATTGCCCGGGCGCCGGTGCCGCCGGCGGGCTGGGATACGGCATGCTGCTCATCGGCGGCACGGTCGAGTCGGGCATCGCCCGTGTGCTGGGCGCCGTCGGCCTGGCCGAAGATGTCGCCGCCGCCGATCTCGTCATCACCGGCGAAGGCTCCTTCGACACCCAGTCGCTGCGCGGCAAGCTGCCCCACGGGGTGGCGCGGGCGGCCGCCGACCAGGGAGTGCCCTGCGTGGTGCTGGCGGGCGCGGTGGGAGTGGGCCGCCAAGAGGCCGCGGCCGCCGGTATCACCGAGACCTACTCGCTGGTGGAGTCGGCGGGCTCCACCGAGGCCGCGCTCAGCCGGTCGGCCGAGGAGCTGCGCAAGCTGGCAGCCGATGTGGCCCGGCGCTGGTCGGGAGCCTCCGCCCGTGCGGCGGGCACGGCCACCGACCGCAACAGCGGCGACGGCCCGGTAACGTGAGTCCGGCCACCGGTGTGATCCCGGCTGCGCGCCGGGGCGCGGCCCTGCGGGGGGGAGCGGACACCGCCCGATCCCCCCGCACCGGGCCGGATCCGTCCACATCCGGATCGGCCATGATGGCGGTGGCCGGTGAGAGCGCTTAGTCTGGACAGCGGCAGCATTGCGCGTCCGCTTCACGGGCAGGAATGCACCAGCGGCCGCGGGCGTTGACCAGTTCGGGTCGACCAGTGCCAGTGGCGGCCGCCACGCTTTTACGGAGGAGCTAGCAGATGACGGTTCAGAGCGAGGCCCCCGCGCAGGAGGGCATCATCCTGACGGAGACGGCGTCGAGCAAGGTCAAGAACCTCCTGGAGCAAGAAGGGCGCGACGACCTGCGGCTTCGTGTCGCTGTGCAGCCTGGCGGCTGTTCCGGCCTGCGCTACCAGCTGTTCTTCGACGAACGCGAGCTCGACGGCGATGTCGTGCGCGACTTCACCGGCGTCGAGGTCGTCACCGACCGCATGAGCGCCCCCTACCTGATGGGCGCCACGATCGACTTCGTCGACACGATCGAAAAGCAGGGCTTCACGATCGACAACCCCAACGCTTCGGGGTCCTGCGCCTGCGGCGACTCCTTCAACTAACGCAGGCCTCCGCCGTCCCGCGATGCCCGCACCCGGGCCCCGCGGCCCCAACGGCCGGGCTGCCTCGCCGGATGTGCCAGGTGCGCCAGATGTGACCGAGGGTTCGTGTGCTCAGAGTAGCCGCACGGACCCTCGTTGCGTGTCCGCCCGCAGGCAGGCCCGTTCTGCGGTGTTCCGGCCGGGCCCGCCGAAAGCGCATCACGGAACAGAAAGCGCGTCACGAAACAATTGGCGCCTTTTCTGGTCACCCGGGGTGCAAAATTCGCGGCGGCTCGGTGGTCGGCGCGAAGTCCGGCGCCCCCTGCGGCTCAGGTGCCTGATTTTCCGGGTATCCGGGTCACTGAAACGCTTTCTGACCAGGGAAAACACAGTACCTGCCGCGGGCGCCTTCAGCGTCTGGAATCGATATGGGTAGGCTGGAGAACCGTCCATTCTCCCCGACTCAAGGAGCCCTCTGTAGTGCGCATCGCGGTTACCGGTTCGATTGCCTCAGACCATCTGATGACCTTCGACGGACGGTTCTCCGAACAACTCATCGCCGACCAGCTTGAGCAGGTCTCGCTGTCGTTCCTGGTGGACGAGCTTGAGGTGCGACGCGGCGGCTGCGCCCCCAACATCAGCTTCGCCATGGGCACTCTGGGCCTGCGCCCCGTCCTCGTCGGCGCGGCAGGGGCCGACTTCGGCGAGTACCGGTCCTGGCTGGAGCGCCACGGGGTGGACACCTCCGGCGTGCACATCTCCGAGCTGCGCCACACGGCGCGCTTCGTCTGCACCACTGACAAGGACCACAACCAGATCGCGTCGTTCTACGCCGGTGCGATGGCCGAGGCGCGCAACATCGAGCTGAAGCCGCTCTCCGACGCCGCCGGCGGCTTCGATCTGGTGCTGATCAGCGCCAACGACCCCGGCGGGATGACCCGCCACAGCGACGAGTGCCGCGACCGCGGCATCCCCTTTGCCGCCGACCCGTCCCAGCAGCTGGCCTTCATGGACGGCCCGGACGTGCGGCGGCTCATCGAGGGCGCCGACTACCTGTTCACGAACGAGTACGAAAAGGCGCTCTGCGAGCAGAAGACCGGCTGGAGCGAGGACGAGATCCTCGACCGCGTGCAGACCCGCGTGACGACGCTGGGCGCCAAGGGCGTCCGCATCGACCGGCGCGGTGAGCCGCCGGTCAACGTGGGCCCCGCCGCGGTCACCGAGAAGGTCGACCCCACCGGTGTCGGCGACGCCTTCCGCGCCGGGTTCCTGGCGGGGATCTCCTGGGGCCTGTCCCTCGAGCTCGCCGCCCAGGTCGGCAACGCCATCGCGGTGCACTGCCTGGAGGTCAACGGCCCGCAGGAGTACGACCTGACGGCCGCGAGCCTGCTCGACAAGATCACCGAGTCCTACGGCGAGGACAGCGCGCGCGAGATCAAGCCGCACCTGTCCTGACCGCTCGGATACTCGGGTAGTACTCGCCCGCCGGTGCCGTGTGCGCCGGCGCGGTGGTGCAAACGGGCCTTCCCGGTGCGGGTGGCGGGCGTCTCGGCCCGCCCGCCGGCCCCTCCGGGGAGGCCTTCTTGCGTTTTGCGGGGTCGGGCACCCAACGCTGCGCCCGGCCCCCGCAAACCCGGCCCGCACGCCCCGACGCGCGGTCGGCGGGGGCGCCGGTCAGGTGTTGCGGCGGCGCCCTTGGCGCAGCGCGCAGTGCGGGCGGTGCCCGGGCGAAGCGGAGCCGTCGCCGGTGCCCGCGCCGCCGGTGGCCGGGTCGTCGGCGAGCAGGTCGAACAGCGCGCGTTCCAACTGGCAGGCCGTGCGCGCGGGAGCGCTCCAGGGCACCCGCACCAGGGCCGTGCCGGTGCCGCCGGAGGTGCTGACCCAGATCGTCGCGCCGCCGGAGTCGAGTTCCCACAGCCACGCCGCCCCCTGCGGCGCACCCGGCAGCGCGGCCACCGCACGCGCGAGTTCGTCGCGGTAGCGGTCGTTGACCCGGCCGATGGCCTCCTCGGCCGCGCCGGTGACGGGATCGGGGCGGGCGAGGGCGAAAGCGGCGCCGTCGACCAGGCCGGCGGTGTCGTGGGTGTGGTACATCACCGTGTGCGGAGCCAGGTGCAGCAGCACCGGGGAATCGGGCTCGGGCCGGCGTGCGGCGGCGGCAAGGAGTTCCTCGTCGGGGTTGCGCTCCCACACCGCCAGCGCCGCCGATCGGCGTTCGCGGGCGGGAACCTCTGCGGCCCTGCCCTGGCACCACAGCCGAGCGCGTACAGTAGAGATGCGACCCACACGCCGAAGCGCGGACAGATCGACACCGACCTCCGGGCCGGGATCCGTTCGCAGCCCCTCCCGCACCGCCTCGTGCAGCGGGTGGTGCGCCGCGATCCACAGGACTACGCGGCCGGCGTGATCGACCGCCCCGGCAACGCTGAAACGCGTGTCGGGATTGTCTGCCAACGCTGCCGCGGTGGGGGTCGCCGTGGCGGCAAGGGAGCGGACCCGTTCGGTTTCGGACGGGCTGGGTTGTCGCATGGCACCTCCTAGACTTAGGCAAGCCTTACCTAGGACTCCCGTTTTTGCAAGTAACTCATAGACGGAGGACGTGAATGCGCTACACCGGACCTAAGGTGCGGTTGTCCCGGCGCGCGGGTACCCCGCTGACCCGTAAGGCGGTCAGCTACTTCGAGAAGCGGCCTTACCCCCCGGGTGAGCACGGCCGCCGAGTCCGCCGTTCGACCAGCGACTACGCTGTTCGGCAGGCGGAGAAGCAGAAGCTGCGCTGGTACTACGACCTTTCCGAGAAGCAGCTGGCCCGCGCTTACGAGTCGGCCAAGAAGCGCCCCGGCCGGACCGGTGAGGAGCTGATCGCCGAGCTGGAGCTGCGGCTCGTCTCGGTCGTGCTGCGCTCCGGACTGGCGCCGTCGGTTTACGCCGCGCGCCAGTACATCAACCACGGCCACATCACCGTGGACGGCAAGAAGGTCGACATCCCGTCGTACCTGGTCAAGCCCGGCCAGGTCATCGGGGTGCGCGAAAAGTCCCGCCAGATGGTGCCGTTCGTCGAGGCCGCCGAGGGCGTGCACGCCGACGACAAGACCGCCGGCTACCTCGCGGTGAGCCACAAGGACCTGCGCGTTGCGGTCGTCGACCGGCCCAAGCGCGAGCAGATCCCGGTGCCCTTCGACGAGCAGCTCGTCGTCGAGTACTACGCGCGCTAGACCCAGCGTTTCGCGTGCCTGAGGGGCCGCGCGACCCCGGAACCCCGGCGGTCGCGCGGCCCGCTGCGTTTCCGCTGCGGGCGGCTTTGAGTTCCGGGAGCGCTCCCAAATTTCGGCGGCGGGGAACCGCCGAAGTTCCGGTCAAGTCGGACGGGGCAAGCCGCTGCGGCCCCGCCCGTGCGGGCCGATCCGCCGATGAGGCTCAGTACTTCCGCCGGATGTGGAACGCGCTGCCCTGCGCCAGCGGAACCTCCGCCACGAACTCCTGCATCTTCATCCGGCACCACGACGGGATGTCGGCGCGAGCCGCCGGATCGTCGGCCGTGACGGCGATGACCGAGCCGATCGGGACCTCCCGGATCCGGCCTGCCAGCATGATGATGGGCATCGGGCACTTGCGGCCGATCGCCTCGATGGTCACCAACGGCTCATCCGACAACGGTCACTCCCCACGCTCCGCGGTTGCGTCCACCCCCATTCTTCACCCCATTCCGCGCCTAACCGGCACCCGGTTAAGAGGCCGGTAAATCCAGCGGTACTCTCGCCTTAGCCCGCTTGCGACGGCCGGTAGGTTTCCGCGTTACACGTCGGCCGAGGCAGCGGGCCGGGCGACACACCGAACCGCCGGAGCGCCCTCCGCCCCGAGCAGTTCGGGACCGGCAGGGTGCGCACGTCGCGGCCGGGCATACCCCGGTGGCCGGCTCCGCGGGCTCTGCGGGCACGCGGCCGACACGCGTGTCCGGCATGCCCCTGAACAGGGGTCCGAGCGGATCGCGCTAGTGTTTCCCCCGAAAAGCTTTGGAATACGACCGCCCGCGACTCTCCGCGGGCATCACCGCTGGGAAGGCAATCCGTGAGTCCGACCCGCCATAGGAATCGGCGCCCCGCGCTGCGCCGATGGGCACCGCGCGGCGCCGCGTTCGCCGTGCTGGGCCTGGCCGCGACCGGCTGCGCGTCGAACGAGTTCACCCGTTTGGGCTTGCCGGAGCCGATCACCGAACAGGGCCACCGCGTCCTCACGCTCTGGCAGGGTTCATGGGTGGCGGCGTTCGCGGTCGGCATTCTGGTGTGGGGCCTGATCGTCTGGTCGATCATCTTCCACCGCAAGCGCTCCGAGCAGCTGCCGCCGCAGGTGCGCTACAACATGCCCATCGAGGCCCTCTACACCGTTCTGCCCATCGTGATCATCGCGGTGCTCTTCTACTTCACCGCGCGCGACCAGACGGCACTGATGTCCACCGAGGAAGAAGCCGACACCAATATCGAGGTCGTCGCCTTCCAGTGGAGCTGGCAGTTCAACTACCAGGACCAGTCCCTGGCCGAGGCCCAGGAGCAGGACACCGAGCCGCAGACGCGGTTCTCCGTGGCAGGCACCCCGCAGCACCGGCCCACGCTGGTGCTGCGCGAAGGCGACGTGGTGCACTTCGACCTCACCTCGCCCGACGTCATCCACTCGTTCTGGATCCCGGCTTTCGCCTTCAAGATGGACGTGATCCCCAACCAGGAGAACGAGTTCCAGGTCAAGGTCCAGGAAGGCACGGCCGGCACCTATGCCGGCCGCTGTGCCGAGCTGTGCGGCGTCGACCACTCCCGCATGCTGTTCACGCTCAAGGTGATGGAGCCCGAGGCCTACGACGCCTGGGTGGCCAAGCAGCAGGAGAACGCCGAGCAGGCGAACCTGGAGACCGGCGAGCAGCTTGAGCCGGGCGCCGAGAACCCTGGTGCCACCCAGGACATGCCCGGCCCTGAGGGCGAAGGCGCCGAAGACCAGGTAACCGACGAAGACCCGGCCGATGAGGCCGGTGCGCCCGCTGGCGCCGACGAGGAGGCGGGTCGGTAATGGCGACCGAAATTCAGGGCTCGGAAGCGGCTGCGCCCGCCACCACCCGCAAGGGCTCGATCATCGTCAGCTGGCTGTCGTCGACCGACCACAAGGTCATCGGGTACATGTACCTGATCACCTCGTTCGGATTCTTCATCTTCGGCGGCATCCTGGCCCTGCTTATGCGGGCCGAGCTGCTGTGGCCGGGGATGCAGGTGGTCTCCCACGAGCAGTTCAACCAGCTGTTCACCATGCACGGCACGATCATGCTGCTGATGTTCGCGACCCCGCTGTTCGTCGGGTTCTCCAACATCATCATGCCGCTGCAGATCGGCTCGCCCGATGTGGCCTTCCCGCGCATCAACCTGTTCGGGTACTACCTCTACCTGTTCGGCAGCCTGATCGCGGTCGGCGGGTTCCTCACCCCCGGCGGCGCCGCCAGCTTCGGCTGGTTCGCCTACACGCCGCTGTCGGACGCTGTCCGCTCGCCGGGGCTGGGCGGCGACCTGTGGATCCTGGGCCTGGCCGTCAGCGGTCTGGGCACCATTCTGGGTGCGGTCAACTTCATCACCACCGGGCTGTGCATGCGCGCACCCGGTATGACGATGTTCCGCATGCCGATCTTCACCTGGAACGCGCTGCTGACCAGCGTGCTGGTGCTGATCGCGTTCCCGGTGCTGACCGCGGCACTGGTCGCACTCGGCGCCGACCGGATGATCGGCACCCACGTCTTCGACCCGGCACACGGCGGCGCCATCCTCTGGCAGCACCTGTTCTGGTTCTTCGGCCACCCCGAGGTCTACATCATCGCGCTGCCGTTCTTCGGGATCGCGACCGAGGTGCTACCGGTCTTCAGCCGCAAGCCCATCTTCGGCTACAAGAGCCTGGTGGCGGCCACCATCGCCATCACCGGCCTGTCGGTGACCGTATGGGCGCACCACATGTTCCCCACCGGCGCGGTGCTGCTGCCGTTCTTCTCGTTCATGACGTTCCTCATCGCGGTCCCCACCGGGGTGAAGTTCTTCAACTGGATCGGCACCATGTGGCGCGGCCAGTTGGTCTTCGCCACACCGATGCTCTTCACCGTCGGGTTCCTGGTGACCTTCCTGTTCGGCGGGTTGACCGGGGTCATCCTGGCGTCGCCGCCGCTGGACTTCCACGTGACCGACTCCTACTTCGTAGTGGCCCACTTCCACTACGTCGTGTTCGGCACCGTGGTGTTCGCGATGTTCGCCGGGTTCTACTTCTGGTGGCCCAAGTTCACCGGCAAGATGCTCAACGAGGGGCTCGGCAAGCTGCACTTCTGGCTGCTGTTCTTCGGTTTCCACGGGACCTTCCTGGTGCAGCACTGGCTGGGTGCCGAGGGCTTCCCGCGGCGCTACGCCGACTACCTGCCCTCCGACGGCTTCACCGGGCTGAACATCTTCTCCTCGGTCAGCTCGTTCGTGCTGGGCGCCTCCACACTGATCTTCTTCTGGAACATGTGGGTGACCCACCGCAAGGCCGTTGCGGTGGAGGTCGACGACCCGTGGGGCTACGGCTGCTCGCTGGAGTGGGCCACGTCGTGCCCGCCGCCGCGGCACAACTTCACGTCGCTGCCGCGCATCCGCTCCGAGCGCCCGGCGTTCGACCTGCACCACCCGCACGCCGCCGCACCCGGTGCTGCGGCACCCGAACCCGCAACCGCCGCGAAGTAGGGGAGCGAGCTCACCATGAAAATGCAGGCCTACCTGTTTATGGGCGTCTCGACCTTTTTCGGTCTGGTGGCGGCCCTGTACGCCTATTGGTCCTGGGTGGCCGAAGGCAGGATCGAGTGGACCGGCACGGTCGCCCTGGTCGTGTCCATCGCGTTCGGTTGGATGATCGGGTTCTGGCTGTGGCAGTCGGCTCGGCGCAGCGAGCGCTACCACGGGCTGGCGCCCGAGGAACGCCTCGACGGCGACATCGCCGAGAACTCCGGCGAGTACGGGTTCTTCAGCCCGCACAGCTGGTGGCCGCTGTTCGTGGCGCTGTCGGTGGCGTTCATGGCCGTCGGTGTGGCGATCGGCTGGTGGATGGTCTTCATCGGCGCGCTGTGCATCATCCTGACCACCATCGGCTGGGTGTTCGAGTACTACCGGGGTGAGTTCAGCCACTAACGGCGGCGAACTCTCACTGGGAGTCCCTGTTGCCCCCGGTTGGAGGCGGTTTCATCCGAAACCGCCACCGGCCGGGGGTATTCTTTACTTGACGAGTTTCCCCCGCGGTTCGGTGCCGCTGCGCGGCGGCCGCCCCCACTGTGAGAAGCCGAACTTGTCGGCCGTGTGCTGCATCTTCCCTTTTCGGGGTACTAAGCCACTGGGCAGCGCTAGGCAGCACTGGGCAAGGCCGCTTTCGAAATCTGGAGGTCGCAGGGTGAAGGGCAGCACCAGGGGCGGTTCACTCCCCACGGCGGTTCGCGGCGCGGGCGCCGGCATGGCCGGGTTGGCTCTCGTCCTCGCCTCCGCCTGCACCGGCGGGCAGGACGGCGCATCACCGACCAGCGGCGGTCAGCAGACCCCCGCCGTCGACGTGCAGATCACACCGCAGGACGGCGCCAGCGAGGTCGAGCCGAACCTTCCGGTGACCGTCGAGACCGCCGACGGCAAGATCACCGACGTCCGGATCGAGCAGAACGGCGGCGCGGCCGCCGAGGAGTCGGCCGAACCCGCACCCGCCGAGAGCCCGAGCCCGTCGGCCGGTGCCGACGATTCCGGAGGCGTCACCGGAACGCTCAGCGAGGACAAGTCGACCTGGGTCAGCGACTGGAACCTCGTCCCCGGCTCCGACATCACCGTCACCGCCACCGCCGAGAACAGCGACGGCGAGCAGACCGAGGTCGTCAGCGAGTTCAGCACGCTGCCGGCGGTCGAGGGCAAACGCCTGGAGCTGCAGTCGAACTTCCCCACCAGCGGCCAGACCGTGGGTGTGGGCATGCCGGTCATCGTCAACTTCGACATGCCCGTCGAGAACAAGGCGCAGGTCGAGAATTCCATGGAGGTCACCTCCGAGGAACCCGTCGACGGCGCCTGGAACTGGTTCGGCGGCAAGACGGCCGTGTTCCGCCCCCAGGAGTACTGGGAGCCCGACCAGGAGATCACCGTCGACATGCGCCTGGCCGGCGTGCAGGCCTCCGACGGCGTCTACGGCATCGAGAACCACCAGCTCAACTTCGAGGTCGGCCGCGAGCAGATCAGCACCATCGACGACAACAACCACACGATGACCGTCGAGCGCAACGGCGAGACCATCAAGAACTTCCCCATCAGCAACGGGCGCGGCGACATCCGCAAGTACACCACCACCAGCGGTGTCCACCTGACCATGGAGAAGTACGAGCACCTGGTCATGGACTCCTCGACCATGGGCATCCCGGTCGACAGCGCCGAGGGCTACAAGCTCGACGTCGACTACGCGGTCCGGTTCTCCAACAGCGGCGAGTTCACCCACGCCGCACCGTGGAACGGCCAGCTGGGGGTCTCCAACGAGAGCCACGGCTGCACCAACATGAGCAACGCCGACGCCAAGTGGTTCTACCAGGAGTCCATGATGGGCGACCCGCTCGTCATCGAGGGCACCGACCGCCAGTTGGAGGTCGACAACGGGTGGGGCTACTGGCAGCGTTCCTGGGAGGACTGGCTGGCCAACAGCCCCACCGGCGAGGCCGACACCACCGACGGCGAGGGCACGCCCGGCGACGTCCACGGCGAGCAGGAGAGCTAGCCCCAGCGACCGGACAAGCGGGGGATGGGGAGCCCCCGCCGCAGCCGCCACCGCGGCACGGGAAACCCCGCTGCGGGGCCGCAGAGACACCGTCTGCGGCCCCGCAGTTGTTTTGCGCCCCATGGGCCACATTGATCACCCGCCGTCCGCACGGTCCGGCTCAGCGCCGCACACGCCCACCCGCCCGGTTGGAGCGGCGGATCGTGAGCGGCACCGGGCCCGGTCGGCGCACCGCGTGCGCCGGCCGGCCGCCGACCTCCCGCTGGGCGGCCGCGCGCGGCGGCGCACCGAACGCATCCCGCTGCGGCGAGGGCCGGGCGCGCCCCGCGCCCCCGCACAGGACCGCCGAACACGGGACGCCCGAATGCGGAACCACCGGCCGCACAAGGTCCGCGGCCCCCCGCCCAGCAGAACGGCCCGGTACCCCCTCGGGGGCACCGGGCCGTGCGGTCGGCGCTGGGCCTGTGGCGGCCTCAGCTTGTCGGGGCCTCCTCGCGGGCCTTGGCCTCGGGAGACTCGTGCGTGGCTTCCTCGTGCGCCTCATGGTGCAGGTGGTGGCCGGTGTGCGGCTGCACCCCTTCGAACGAGACGTTGTCGCGGGTGTACCAATCGGCGAGCCGCGTACGCAGCCGGCCCATTATCCCGCGCGAGGACGGCGCCTCGACGCCGTTCTCGTCGGAGGCCTGCACATCGATGCGCGAGACCGGCTCCTTGCTCTCCAGCACGTGCACGATCTCGTCGGAGGATTCCTTGTGGACCTCGATGAACTCGCCGCTGGGGAGTTGCTGGATCGTGCCGCTCTCGTAACCGTGCTCCAACTGCTCGCGGTCGCGCCGCTGCAGGCCGAGTGCGATGCGCTTGGTGACCATGAAGCCGATGATCGGCCCGATGATCAGGGTGATCCGGAAGAACCACGTCGTGGCGTACAGGCTGACGGAGAAGGTCTCCGACAGGATGTCGTTGGCTCCCGCCAGCCACAGCAGGCCGTAGAAGACGATCCCCGCGACACCCATTCCGGTGCGGACCGGCGCGTTGCGCGGGCGGTCGGCGACGTTGTGGTGGCGCCGGTCGCCGCTGATCCAGGCCTCGACGAACGGCCACAACGCCATCGCGCCGAAGATCAGGCCCGGGATCACCAGGCCGGGAACCAGCACCGCCGTGGGAATGGAGTAGCCCGCCACGTCGATGTCGAACCAGTTCGGGAAGACCCGCAGCGCCCCTTCCATAAAGCCCATGTACCAGTCGGGCTGCAACCCGGAGGTGATGGAGGTCGGGGTGAACGGCCCGAACAGGTGGACCGGGTTGATCTGCACGAACGCGCTGAGCCCGGCGATCACGGCGAAGACGAAGAAGAAGAACCCCCCCGCCTTGACCGCGAACGCCGGCATCATCGGCGTGCCGACGACCTGTTTTTCCGAACGCCCCTTGCCGGGGTACTGGGTGTGCTTCTGGTGCCACAGGATCAGCACGTGCGCGCCGATCAGCGCCAGCAGGATCCCGGGGATCAGCAGGATGTGCAGCATGTACAGCCGCGAGATGATCTCCTCGCCGGGGAACTCCCCGCCGAAGAGGAACATCGACACATACGGCCCGACGATCGGCAGCGCCATCATCACGCCCTGCAGGATGCGCACACCCATGCCCGAGGGCAGGTCGTCCGGCAGCGAGTACCCGAACAGGCCCTCGACCATCGAGAGGCCGAAGATCGCGATCCCGATCAGCCAATTGAGCTCGCGCGGCTTGCGGAACGCTCCGGTGAAGAACACCCGCAGCATGTGCACCAGCATCGCGCCGAGGAAGATCAGCGCCGCCCAGTGGTGGATCTGCCGGATGAGCAGGCCGCCGCGCACATCGAAGGTGATGTGCAGCGTCGAGGCGTAGGCCTCGCTCATGGTGACGCCCTGCATCCGCTCATACGAGCCGTCGTAGACGATCTCGGCCATGCTCGGCTTGAACCAGAGCGTCAGGAACACGCCGGTGACGAGCAGGATGATGAAGGAGTACAGGGCGATCTCGCCCAGCATGAACGACCAGTGGTTCGGGAAGACCTTGCGCAGCTGCTTCTCGCCGGTCTTGGCGAGGTGGAACCGGTCGTCGATGTAGTTTCCGGCGCCGCGGAGCGCCTTCGGTGCCTGTGTTGTCCGACTCATCGGCTAGTTCCCCCTCTGCGCGTCCCAGAAGGTGGGCCCGACCGGCTCAGAGAAGTCGCCGTCGGCCACGAGGTAGCCTTCTTCGTCCACTGTAATGGGCAGTTGCGGAAGCGCTCGGTTGGCCGGCCCGAACGTCACCTTGGCGCCGTTGGTGGCGTCGAAGGTCGACTGGTGGCACGGGCACAGGATCCGGTGCGTGCCGCTCTCGTACAGGGCCGCCGGGCACCCGACATGGGTGCAGATCTTCGAGTACGCGATGATCCCGTTGTGGGTCCAGTTGAGCTGCTCCGAGGTCATCTCGTCGCTGAATTCGCGCTCTTCCAGGCGAATCAGCAGGATGACCGTTTTGGCCTGGTCGTTGAGGCTGAGGCCGTGCGGGTGCTCGGGGTCGGGCTCGACAAAGGGCAGCGCGCTGATCATGCCGCCGGCGCGGATGTCGTCCTCGTGGATCCACTGTTCATCGCCGGAGCGGTCGGCGCCCTCGACGACCATGTGCATGCCCGGTTCCCACAGCGTGTGCTTGAGGGTTTCGCGGGGCAGCGGCCCGGTGTCGCGCAGCAGCACGATGGGCGCCAGCCCCAGCGGGGCCATGGCCAGCAGCAGGGTGCGGCGCATCAACGGGCGCTTGGTGACCCCGCTCTCGTCGGCGCTGCGCATGAGGAAGTCGCTGAACGAGCTCTTCTCCTCAGGCGCCGAAGGCAGCTCGTCGTACGGGCTGGCCACCTCGTAGTGCGGCATGACCTGGCGCGCCCACACCGTCATCCCGGCGGCGATGCCGAACAGCGAGAGGGTCAGCGTGCCGCCCAGCAGCATGTTCGACCACTGGCCGATAAGGGGGACGGCGATGGCCGGCTCGCCCTCGGCGTTGGGCGGGAACAGGAAGTAGGACACCAGGAAGCCCACACCGGCGAAGAACGCGATGGTGAACCACACCGACGCGGTGCGCTCGCCCTTGCGCTGGTATTCCTCGGGGCGGCTGTGGGTCTCTGCAGCGGAGTAGGGGCCCTCGTGGCCGGCGTGCTCCCCGGCTTCAGGGGCGATCACCCGGCTGCTGCCGACGGGCGTACCGACCACCCGCTCGGGGCCCTCGGCGCCCGGCTCGCTGCTCTGGTTGCGGTTGTTCTCAGTCATGGGCTCGCTGCTTCGCGGTGATCCAGATCGCGCAGGCGATGATCAGGGTGATACCGACCGTCCAGCCGATGAAGCCCTCGGCGACCTGGCCGACGCGGTTAAGGTCGAAGATCCCGCCGGCGTTCGGTTCGGCCTGGAGGTCCTTCACGTAGGCGATCAGGCTCTGCTTCTCGTCCGGAGTGACGGTCGTGTCGTTGAACACGGGCATCGCGCCGGGACCGGTGATCATGGCCTCGTAGATCTGGCGCGGTGATGCGTCGCCGATCTCGGGAGCCCACCGGCCGCCGGTCAGCGCGCCGCCCTCGCCGGACCAACTGTGGCAGTGCGCGCAGTTGGCGAGGTAGAGCTGCATGCCCGCATTGGTGCTCTTGGCGTTTTCGAGGTAGTCCTCGTAGTCGGACTCCCAGTCGGCGTGGGCCTCCTCGTAGGCGGCCTCGTCCGTGAAGTCGGCGCGCTTGGGGGCGCTGCCCGGAACGTCGGCGGCGGGCACCTTGGGCGCACCGGAGTCGCCGATCTCGGCCTCGTAGTAGGCGACGAGATCGTCGATCTCCTCTTGGGTGAACGCCGACGGCTTGCGGGGCATCTGCGCGTCGGGGTTCATGGACGGCATGCGGCCGGTGCTCACCTGGAAGTCGACGGCTGCGCCGCCTTCGCCGGTGATGTCGGGGCCGGTGTAGCCCTCGCCGCCCTTGCCGTCCTGGCCGTGGCAGCTTGCGCAGCTCTTGGTGAAGATCTCCTTGCCCTCGGAGATGTCCTGCTGCTCCGGCTGCTCGGCCGCTGCTGCCTCAGCCGCCAGAGTCTGCGCCTCGGCCCGCTCCGCGCTGGGCGCGATGACTGCGTAGCCCACCCCGAAAAGCGTGAGCGCGAGTATGACGACGGCGTACCCCGCAAGGGGATGCCGTCGCCGCGCGGTAATCCATTTCACGGTTTCCCCGTTTCGGGTCACTGTAGGAAGTAGATGGTTGCGAACAAAGCGATCCAGACCACATCGACGAAGTGCCAGTAGTAGGACACGACGATGGCGCTGGTTGCCTGCTGGTGTGTGAAGCGCTTCGCGGCGTACGTGCGTCCCAGCATGATCAGGAACGCGATCAGACCACCGATGACGTGGAGACCGTGGAAACCCGTGGTGAGGTAGAACATCGAGCCGTAGGCGCTGGACTGCAGGGTCAGGCCCTGGTGGTAGATGAGCTCGTAGTACTCGTATGCCTGGCCGAGTACGAAGACCAGGCCCATGAAGAACGAGATGAAGAACCACATACGGAGCTTCCGGACATCACCGCGCTCGGCGGCCCAGACGCCTGCCTGAGCGGTGAAGCTGGAGGCCACCAGAATGATGGTGATGCCGAGGGCCCACGGAACGTTGAGGTGAGTGGCCGGCCACTCACCCAAGTCGGGATTGCCCTTGGTCACCGATCGGATGGTGTAGTACATCGCGAACAGCGCTGCGAAGAACATGAGTTCGTTGGCAAGCCAAACGATGGTGCCAACGCTCACCAGGTCAGGTCGCTTTGCCGCACCGTGCAACGGTGTCGGTCCTGTCGGTTGTTTCGCGGTTGCTGTCGCCACGGGAGCATTATTACGGCATCCCGCGGAGGTTGGTGCACGACCCCCCGAAAGGCGCCCGATCTGCCGTGACAACGGTATCGGCTCGTGATGGGCCGGAAGGGGCCGCCGAGCGCGTGCCAGGCCGCTGCGGGGGCGCTGTGGAGACCCTAGCGTGCCTGGCGCCGGCAGTCACGAACCGGTGCGGTCGGGCCGGTTGCGCACGACCGGAGCGGCGCAGCGGCGCCGACGCGGGTGGCGTGTGCTGCGCAGCGCCGGGCGGGGGCGGCCCCCGTTGGCCGCCCGGGTGATCGCGGTGGCATGCTGAGGTGGCAAAGGTCTCAACCCGACGGCCGCAGGGCATAGGCTCGGATACCCGGCGCGGCCCCTGTCGCACCGGCGCGGCCGAGACGTATGAGGGATGGTGACGGTAGACCATGGCGACCAACGGCCCCGGCTCCGCGGAGTCCGCCGCGCGGATGCGTGTACTGCTCTACAGCGACAAGCCCGGCACCCGCGAGCAGGTGCGTGCGGCGGTGGGGCGCAGGCCGGCCGCCGACGTCCCCAAGGTCGAGTTCGTCGAGTGCGCGACCGCCCCCGGTGTGCTGGCGCGCTTGGAAGAGGGCGGCATCGACGTCGCCGTGTTCGACGGCGAGACCGCACCTGCCGGCGGCATGGGCGTTTGCCGCCAGATCAAGGACGAGATCTACCAGTGCCCGCCGGTGCTGCTGATCATCGGCCGCCGCGACGACGGCTGGCTGGGCGCCTGGTCGCGCGCCGACAAGGTCGTCAGCCACCCCGTCGACCCGGTCGCGCTGGCTGAGGCGCTGGCCGAGCTCATGCGCGAGCGGGCGGCCGCCACCGCGGCCCTCGGGTAGTCTGCGACGCAGAACACGGCGCCGCCCGCGGGCGGCGCCGCGCACCCCCGGCCTTCGCGCCGGGGGCGGGCCTGCGGCGTGGCGGTGCCACCGCGGCGGGCCGCGGATCCACCCGAGCGGGAGACGTTTTCGATGGTGCTCAGCGCAGTTGCGGCAGGCCACCGGCCGCCGCGGCGATCGCGTCCGCTGCAGCGGCCGTTCGCCGGTGCGGGCCGCCACGGGGCCGATACCGGTCGGCGGTCGGTGGTGCGGGCGTTTTTCGGAGCCGGCCACCACGGGGCGGACACAGCGCGATGGCGCGGCTGACCTGCCGGTCCTTGAACCGGCCGACTCAGCCGAACGGCCAACCGCCGGTCAGCCGACCAGCTGGCCGGCCAAGCCTGCGAGCCGCCCCGCATCCGTCCGAGCCCTCTCGAGGAGCACCCACGTGAGCACCACTGAACGCACCTGGTCCGAGCTGATCACCGCGCTGTTGGAAGGCAGGCCGCTCGCCGCCGACGACACCGCGTGGGCCATGAACGAGATCATGAACGGCTCGGCCACCGACGTGCAGATCGCCGGCTTCGCCGTTGCGCTGCGCGCCAAGGGCGCCGAGGTCGCCGAGGTCACCGGGCTGGCCGAAGGCATGTTCCGCCACGCCGTGCAGATCTCGGTGCCGGGCCGGACCGTCGACATCGTCGGCACCGGCGGCGACCGCGCCCACACCGTCAACATCTCCACGATGGCGGCGATCGTGGCCGCGGCGGCCGGGGTCAAGGTCGTCAAGCACGGCAATCGCGCCGCCTCGTCCTCCTGCGGCACCGCGGACGTGCTGGAACGCTTGGGCGTGGTCATCGACCTGGCACCCGAGCAGACCGCGCGGGTCGCCGAGGAAGCCGGAATCACCTTCTGCTTCGCCCCGCTGTTCCACCCCTCGCTGCGGCATGCGTCCAAGACGCGCAAGGAGCTGGGGGTGCCCACCGTGTTCAACTTCCTGGGGCCGCTGACCAACCCGGCGCGCCCGATGGCCGGGGCCGTGGGCGTCTTCGACGAGAACATGTGCGAGACCATCGCCGGCGTGTTCGCCGGCCGGGGCGCCTCGGCCATGGTCTTCCGCGGCGACGACGGCTTGGACGAGCTGACCACGACCACGACCTCCCGCATCTGGTCGGTGCACGGCGGCGCAGTGACCCACGAACGCATCGACCCCGCCGACCTGGGCATCGAACGCGCGGCCCCGGACGCGCTGCGCGGCGGCGACGTCGAATACAACGCCCGCGTGGTCCGCGACCTCCTGGCCGGCGGCCCCACCGCCGACGGCGCCGTCCGCGGCGCCGTCCTCCTCAACGCGGCCGCCGCGGTCGCCACCACCCTGCCCGGCTTCGGCGCAACGGGCCCCACCGAAATCCTCGCCGAGGCCCTGCAGATCACCGAAAACGCCCTCACCAGCGGCGCCGCAGCCCAGGTCCTGGAGTCCTGGGTCGAGACCAGCCAGTCCCACGCCAAAAAAAGCTGAGGCGGCGGGGGCACCACCGGCCCTAAGCCCTGTTTAGCTCCCTTATGCCGGCGTGTACGGCGACGAGCATGCAGTTATGCCGTGATTCGGGGCTAGGGGCTGGATCCGGGCATTTCTGCATGGTCACCGGGATCACCCCCGCAGAAAACCTACTCCGCCTACTCCATCCCGAGTGAGAACGCGGCCTCCAGGTCGTGGTTGGAGTAGGCGTGGAAGGCGATGTGGGTGTCGGAGGAGAGGACGCCCGGGATTTTGTTGACGTGGCCGGGGATGACCTCGGCCAGGTCCTCGTGGCGGCTGACGCGGACCATCGCGATCAGGTCGACATCGCCGGTGACCGAGTAGACCTCGCTGACGCCGTCGATCTCGGCGATCGCCTCGGCGACCTCGGGAATGCGGGCCACATCGGCCTTGACCATGACGATCGCGGTGATCACGGGGCTTCCTCCTGGTTTCGGGTGGGGCTGCGGGCGCCGCCGGGGCCGGTCGGGCCTGGTCGCTGCCGGCGGGCTCCGGCCGGTTCCGGGCCGTCAGTACACGTCGGAGCGGCGCGTGCCGGAGCGCCAGCGTATGCGGTGCATCAGCAGTGCCCCGAGCACCCCGGCGATGAAGCCGTAGACGTGCGCCGCGTAGGCGACTCCGCCGCCTTCTTCGGCGCCCGGATAGGTCGACAGGCTGACGTAGAGAAAATACTGGAGGATGAAATACGTGCCCACCAGTGCCCACCCCGGCAGCCGCACCGGTACGACGATGAACACCAGGGTGACCACCCGGCTGCGGTGCTGCACCAGCAGGTAGGCGCCCAGCACGCCGGAGATCGCGCCCGAGGCGCCCACGAGGGGGACCTCGGCCGCGGCCTGGGACAGGGCGAAGGCGTAGGTGGCGACCAGGCCGCCGGCCACGTAGAGCCCCAGGTAGCGCAGCCGGCCCAGGCGGTCCTCGACGACCGGGCCGAACACGAACAGGTAGACCATGTTGCCGACGAGGTGCGCCGGCCCGCTGTGCATGAACATCGAGGTCAGTGCCGACACCCAGGCGACCTTGGTGTGCCCGGGGTCGGGGCACAGCCCTGACCCGCTGACCTGCTGCCCGCCGAGCAGCTCGACCGGGACCGCCGCCCAGCGCAGCATGTAGTGCTCGACCGCGCACTCGCGGGGGAGCGAGCCGGTGCCGTACCACACGGCCAGCAGCGACAGCGGCGAGAGCAGGTAGACGGCGACGTTGGCGGTGATCAGCAGGTAGGTCACCGTCGGCACGCGCCGCACCGCGTAGTCGTCACTCAGCGGGATACCCGCCATCTGCACTCCTTGGCCGAGGGCTCCGGGGCATTGCAGCCGCGGCGCGGCTGCCGCCCGCCCGCCGGAGCGCCGGCGCGCCGGCGCGCCTCAGCGGTGGGAGAGCGCCGACAGGCCGCCGCCGCGTTCCCAGTCTGTCAGGTGGCGGTACTTCTCGGCCCCATTGATGGGGCATGTCCAACCTTCGGTGGATTCGGCCAGTCGCAGGCCCGGGGTTTCCAGCCACCGCAGGACGCACTCCATCTCCCAGGCGCTGGCGCGCGGGGCCGGGCCGGGACCGGCGAACACCGACTCGGCGGTGCTCGTGAGTGCCGCGACGAACTCGGCGGGGTCGGCGCCGGGCCGCATGTACCCGCTGTTGGCCAGCCGGCCGTAGCGCACCACGTGCACATCCCAGCCGGGCCGTGCGGCGCTTGACGAGCCGTCTGCGGGCCGGCCGCCGGTGCCGGGCCCGGAGGATGGTCCGGCTGCAGGAGCGGCCGCCGGGGCGGCCGCGACCAGCTCGGGAATGGCCGACAGCGCAGCGAGGCGTTGGCTGCGCGCCGCCGCGGTCAGGAAGGCGGCCAGCTTGTCGCGGTAGCTGGCGGCCTCCTCGTAGCGCAGCTGGCCGGCGAGCTCGGTGATCTGGGAGGTGAGCCGGTCGACGACGGCCGCGGGGTCGGCGGTCATGGCCGACAGTGCGGCCCGGGCGTGCACCGCATAGTCGTCGGGGGACTCGGCGCCGGAGCAGGGGGCGCCGCAGCGGCCCAGTTCGGCCAGCACGCAGGCGGCGGTGGGTTTCTGCGGTGAGATGCGGCGGGTGCACTGGCGCAGCGGGAACGCCTGGTGCAGCGCCTCGCGGGCGAGCTCGGCCTCGCGCGCGGACCGGAACGGGCCCATGTAGGGTGCGCCGTCGTCGCGGACGGTGCGCACGATCGACAGGCGCGGGAAGTCGCCGGCGGTGAGCTTGAGCCAGGGTGCGCGTTCGGGGTTGCGCGAGCGCTTGTTGTAAGGCGGCTTGCGTTCGGCGATCAGCCGGAGTTCGCGGACCTCGGCCTCCAGACCGGTGTCGCACACGATGGGGGTGACCCCTTCGACCAGGGCCGCCATTTCGCGGACGCGGGCCCGTTTCTCCGACCCGGTGAAGTAGGAGCGCACCCGCCGCCGCAGGTTGGTGCTCTTGCCGACGTAGAGGGCCTCGCCCTTGGCGTCGGTGAAGACGTAGACGCCGGGAGCCTCGGGCACGTTGTCGGCGATGCGGCGCTTGCCGAGCTGGGCGGCCGTGGGGGCCGAGCGGAACCGGCGCAGTTCCTCGGCGGTGTCGATGCCGAAGGAGCCCAGGCGTTCCAGCAGCCCGTGCAGCACCCCGACGGTGGCGCGGGCGTCGTCGAGGGCGCGGTGCGTGGGCTGGTCGGGCACGCCGAAGAAGCCGGCGAGGGTGCCCAGCTTGTGGTTGGGGACCTCGTCGCGGGTGACCAGTTTGCGGGCCAGCGACACGGTGTCGACGACCTGGGGCGCGGGCCAGTCGTAGCCGTGCCCGGCGCAGGCGGCCTTGAGGAACCCGACGTCGAAGGGGGCGTTGTGGGCGACCAGGATGGCGCCGCGGTCGAGGCCGGCGAACTCCAGGAATCCGGGCAGGACCGCGTCGATCGCGGGCGCGGGGGCGACCATGGCCTGGGTGATGCCGGTGAGCAGGGTGATGAACGGCGGGATGGCCACGCCCGGGTTGACCAGCGTGGAGAACTCACCGAGGACTTCGCCGCCGCACACCTTGACGGCGCCGATCTCGGTGATGCCCGAGGAACCGGCGCGGGTGCCGGTGGTCTCAAGGTCGACGATCACGAACGTGCTCGCCGACAGGGGTGTGCCCAGGTCGTCGAGGGTGCCCTGAACGGAGAAGTGCTGCTCAACCACTCGGCCAGCGTAATCGCAGGGTGCGACCGAACCAGCGGCAGGTCGGGCGCCGCAGCGGCCCGGCGGCGCCGGTGGGGCGCTCGGGGCGGGCGTTCGGCGCCGCCGGCCGGCCCGCACACGGGGCGATGCGGGACGGCCGAGCGGTTCGGCCGGTTTCCGCGCTGGTCTCCGTGGAAAGATGGCTCAGACTCCGGCCCGGGCCAGCCTGGTCCGGAGCGCTCGCCCGTGCCCGGGCGGGTGGCTCCTGCGCCGCTGAGCCGGCGCCGCGGGAGTGCAGGAGGACCAGGAGGAGATAGCTGTGCGAAATCCGGTTCGGCCCCGCGGTCCCGGCGCAGGGGAGCGGACATGACCGGCTCCGCTGAGCACTCCGAGTCCCGCGGCTGCGGTGCGGAGCCGGTGAACGGTTCCGCGGGCGGCGGTGAGGCCGGCGAGGATGTCGACCGCCCGCTGCCCGGCGCGGTGCGTGCGCGTGTGATCGAGTACGGCTCCGACGTGCTGGGCGGGATGCGTATCGCCGACCAGCCGCAGGTGTTGCGCCGCGTCGCCAAGTTCGAGCCGCGCCGCCGCGCGCGCCTGGCCGGTCCGCAGATCGCCGCCCAACTGGAGTCGGACCCGGATTTTCGCGCGCACGTCGCCGAGCGGATCGAGCAGGTCTGGCCGGAGCTGGCGGAAGAGTTGCGCCGCGGCGTGGTGCCGCCGGCCGCCGATCCCGTCGCGGTGGCGGCCGCCGCCTATCTGCTGCGACCCGAGGGCTGGCAGCGGATCCTCGGCCGCATCCGCGGCGAAATCGACCGCCAGGAGACCGCGAAGGAGGTCGACGAGGCGGCCGATACCATCGCCGACCTGCGCCGCCAGCTGGACGAGGCCAAGGCCGGCCAGCGCGACGAGCTGGCGCGGATGCGCAGCGAGTTGAAGGACCACCGCAGCACCATCGCCGACCTGCGCCGCAGACTGCACGGCGAGCGCGAGCGCGCCAGGGAGGCCGAGAGCGCGGCCGAGCAGGCGGTCGCGGCGGCGGCGGACCGCACCGCCGCCGCGGCCGGCGAGGTCAACGCGGTGGAGGCGGAGAACCGCCGGTTGCGCGACCGCCTCGCCGCAGCCGAGACCCAAGTGGAGAACGCCCGCCGCGCGGCGCGGGCCGGCCGCAGTGCCGACGATGCCCGGTTGCGGGTGCTGTTGGACGTGCTGCTGGACGCCTCCCATGGCCTGCGCCGCGAACTGGCGCTGCCGACCTCGATCGAGAGCCCCGCCGACCTGGCCGCCGAGCAGCGCGGCGCCAAGGGCGCACCCGTGCCCGGGGAAGGGCTGCCTGACGACGATCCCGGGCTGGTCGACGAGCTGCTGAGCCTGCCGCGCGTGCATCTGCTGGTGGACGGCTACAACGTGACCAAGACCGGGTACGGCACCCTGCCGCTGGCCGACCAGCGCAGCCGGCTGCTGTCCTCGCTGGAGGGCCTGGCCAGCCGCACCAAGGCGGAGATCACCTGCGTGTTCGACGGCGCCGATGTCAGCGCGCCGCCGGTGCTCTCGGCGACGCGCCGGGTGCGGCTGCTGTTCTCCGAGCCGGAGGAGACCGCCGACGAGCTGATCATCCGCCTGGTGCGCGCCGAGCCGCAGGGCCGCCCGCTGGCGGTGGTCACCTCCGACCGGGAGATCGTCACCGCGGTGCGCCGGGCCGGCGCGCGTACGGTCTCCTCGGCGCTGCTGCTGCGCAGGTTGGGCGGTTGAGCCGGCGGGCCGGTGATCGATTTGCGCGGCAGCAGCGGCGGGCGGGGCGCCGCGCTGCGGGCCGCCGCGGCCCTGGCGGAGCCGTGCCGCCCCCTCCGATCAGCATGAACGGGTTCGGCGGCGGTCCGCACGGGTAACTCCGGGCACCGGAAACCCCTTATACATCGGGTGGCTCGTGCCCCCCCGTGGTTGAGGCGCCCGGTCGGGTCCGCTAAGTTCTACCGGGAGCATTATCGGCTTCCTGCAACGGATCGGCGGCTGCACCGCGCCCACGGCGACGTGGCCGCAGGCCCGCTGTTCCGGCGGGAGGCCCCGGTGCCGGCAGCGCCCAACGCGCCGCCGCGCCGGTCGGAGCCCGCCGCACCTGCCGCCATTGCGGTCCCGCTCGCCCCGGCGCAGTGCGGCTGCCCCGAGCACCACCCCAACCGCCATCTGCACCCCCTCATCTGCGCATGTGGACCTGACCCGTAAGGAGCGTGGCCGCCATGACGAATACCGGTGGTCGGCGCACGGCCCGCCGGATCGCGACCGGTATCGGGGTCGTGGCCGCTGGAAGTCTGATCGTGCCGACCGGAGTCGCCAACGCCGAGCCGTCCCAGGAGGACGTCGAGGCCAAGATCGGCGAGCTCCAGGAAGAGGCCGACAGCATTGTCCAGAAGTACAACAAGGCCAAAGAGGACTACGAGGCCGCCAAGGAGAAGGCCGACGACCTTGAGGAGGAGGTCGGCGACGAGCAGGAGCGCTACGACAAGCTGCGCGACGAGGTCGCCGACTTCGCCAGCGCCGCCTACCAGGGCCAGGACCTGGACTCCCCCTCGAACATCATCAACGTCGAGAACCCCGAGGAACTGCTCGCGCAGTCGTCCGACGTCGGTTACCTCTCCAAGGCGCAGAAGGACCAGCTCGACGAGTTCGGCGAGTCCTCCGAGCGCCTGTTCCGGCTGAAGGACGAGGCCGACAGCGCCCTCCAGGAGGCCAAGGACAAGAAGGACGAGATCGAGGAGAAGAAGGAGAAGGTCGAGGCCAAGCTCGAGGAGCAGGAGGAGCTGCTCGCCGAGTTCCCCGACTCCGATCCGACCGCCGATGGTTCCCAGAGCGGCGACAGCGCCGGCGGTGGGAGCTACAACGGTCCGGCCTCCGGCGATGCCCACGCCGCCCTCGATTTCGCATACGCCCAGGTGGGCAAGCCCTACGTTTACGGCGCCACCGGCCCCGACAGCTACGACTGCTCGGGCCTGGTCATGCGGGCGTGGGGAGCCGCCGGGGTGAGCCTGCCGCGGACCACCTACGGCCAGGCCGAGTCCGGGCAACGGGTCACCCGCGACCAATTGCAGCCCGGCGACATCGTGTTCTTCTTCGGCGGTCTGGGCCACGACGGGCTCTACGTCGGCAACAACCAGATGGTGCACGCGCCCAGCTCCGGCAAGAACGTCGAGGTCGTGTCGCTGTCGGGCTACTGGGGCGGCCAGTTCCAGTTCGGCGTCCGCCCCTAGCGCGGCGCTTCCAGCAGGTCCTACCGGCCGTCGCGGGTGCGCCCGCGGCGGCCGGCCGCGGTTGTGCGGGGTGCGGCTCAGGCGGTAGTGACGTGCGGCTCATTATCCGCCGGCACCCGTGGCCGCAGCGGCGGCCGCGCGCAACCGCGCAGGGTACGGGCGACCAGCCGACTTTACCCGCACTTGGTATTGGGATGGGGCGTTCTTGGTAATACGGACACGCCGGAAATAACGGGGAAAAGTAACGAATCCGTTGAGTATGGTGCCGCGGATGCACTAGGGTTCCACGCCGAGTGCGGTCGTCGCTCTTGCCATCAGAAGGGTGGCAGCGGCCCGCTCCCGCCGACCTCCGCCCCGGCCGCCCCATCGCTCGGCCGGCGGAGACCGGAAACCCCCTGCGGCCGCGTCCTCTGCGCGCCGCACGCAGCCTCTTTTCGGGCGCTACCGGTCCCAAGCGGTGCTGCCGGGCATACCCGTGCCGCGCCGCCGCCCACCCCGGCTGCGTCGCCTCCGGTAGGCGGCCCTGGCAGAAAGGTGTGCCACCATCGTGGATGAACGCCATGAACGTGGCTCGTTCCGCCGGCATCTCGCGACAGTCGGCTTTGTCGCCGCAGGCGCTCTGATCCTGTCCACCAGCGCTGCGGTCGCCGAGCCGACCGCCGACGAGGTCCGGAACAAGATCGAGAAGCTTGAGGAAGAACACGCGGAGCTCGCCGAGAAGTACAACCAGGCGAAGCAGGACCATGATGCCGCGAAGGAAAAGCTTGAGGACCTGCGGGAGGACAAGCAGGACACTCAGGACAAGATCAAAGGCATGCAGGACGACATCCGCGGCATGGCCAACGCGGCCTACACCAACGCCGACTACGGTTCCCCGGCCTATCTGCTGAGTTCCGGCGGTCCCGAGGCGGCCTTGGAGCAGGCCGCCGACCTCGGTTACCTCTCCGAGAACCAGCAGCAGGACCTCGTCGAGTACAACAACCAGCAGGAGAAGCTCGACAAACTCACCTCCGAGGCCGCCGACACCGAGGACGAGGCCAAGGAGAAGCTGGACGAGGCCGAGGAAGCCAAGGACAAGGCCACTAAGAAGATCGACAAGCAGCAGGGCATCCTCGACGACCTCACGGCCGAGGAGGCCGCCAACGCCACTTCCGGCGTCGGCAGCGGCGGGGGCGGCGGGTCGAGCTACACCGGCAGCGCCTCGGGTAGTGCGGGAGCCGCCCTCGACTTCATCTACGGCCAGATCGGCGACTCCTACAGCCTCGGCGCCAACGGCCCCGACGTGTGGGACTGCTCCAGCCTGGTCCAGGCCGCCTGGTCCCAGGGCGGCGTGAGCCTGCCGCGCACCACCTACGACCAGGTCAACGCCGGCACTCCGGTCACCTGGGACAACATGCAGCCCGGCGATCTGATCTTCTTCTACGACGGCCCCGACCACGTCGGCATGTACGTCGGCAGCGGCAAGATGGTGCACGCCTCCAACCCGTCCAAGCCGGTCGCCGAGGTCTCCCTGAGCGGCTACTACCAGAACAACTTCCACTCGGCGGTACGGCCCTAACCGCGCCGGGATGCGCCGCGGGTCCTGCGCAACCGTCCTGATGCGCCGTGGAGAAATGCCCGGACTTCGGAGCGGAGAAGTCGAGGCGGGCATTTCTCCACGATCATCGCCGACGGCAGGATCTGCGCGGGTAACGCGGCCTCGGCGATCGGCACATTAGACTCGGCCGCGTGCCGCGTACGCTGATCATCACCAACGACTTTCCGCCGCGCCCCGGAGGCATCCAGGCGTTCGTCCACGAGCTCGCGTTGCGCAGGCCCCCTGAATCCGTGGTGGTCTACTGCTCGACACCGAGCCGCGCCGACTCGGCCGCTTGGGGGCGCGCCGAGGACTTCGACCTCGGGCTGCCCTTCCCTGTCGTGCGCGAACGCACTCCGGTGCTGCTGCCCACGCCGGGCGTGCAGCGGCGGGCCGCGCGCATCGCCGCACTTGAGGAGTGCGACTCGGTGCTGTTCGGCGCGGCCGCGCCACTGGGTCTGATGGCCGGGCCGCTGCGCCGCGCCGGGGTGCGCCGCATCGTGGGGCTCACCCACGGCCACGAGACCGGGTGGTCGGCGCTGCCGGGCGCACGCCAGGCGCTGCACCGCATCGGCGAGCAGACCGACACCCTGACCTATCTCGGCGACTACACGCGCGCCCGCCTGCAGCGCGCGCTCTCGCCCGCTGCGGCGGCGCGCATGCGCCCGCTCGCGCCCGGTGTCGACACCGAGCGGTTCTTTCCCGGCGCGGGCGGCACGGGCGTGCGCGAGCGCCTGGGCCTGCAGGGCCGCCCGGTCGCGGTGTGCGTTTCGCGCCTGGTGGCGCGCAAAGGCCAGGACACCCTGCTGCGGGCCTGGCCGCGCATCCTGGCCGACGTGCCCGGCGCCGCGCTGCTGCTGGTGGGCGGCGGCCCCTACCGGCGCCGGCTTGAGGCGCTGGCGCGCGAACAGGGGGTCGCCGATTCGGTGTACTTCGCCGGCGATGTCGCCGCCGATCAGCTCCCCGCCTACTACGACGCCGCCGACGTGTTCGCGATGCCCTGCCGCACCCGCAACGGCGGACTGGACGTCGAAGGCCTGGGGATCGTCTACCTGGAGGCCGCTGCGTCCGGGCTGCCGGTGGTGGCCGGGCGCTCCGGCGGTGCCCGCGACTCTGTGCGCGAAGGCGAGACCGGCCTACTGGTCGACGGCACCCTTCCAGGTCCCGCTGCGCGGGCGCTCATCAAGCTGCTGCAGAACCCCGAGCGTGCGGCGGCCATGGGCGAGCGCGGCCGCGCGTGGGTCCGGCAGGAGTGGACCTGGCAGCGCGCCTCGGCGCAGTTGGCCGAGCTGCTGGAGGGGTGAACGCGGGCCCGCGGCGGGCCCTCCGCCCCCGCTTTGCGGCCGCGGAGCCGGACGGCGGGCGCGGCGGCGCCGGTGCGCCCGTACCCGCCCGCCATGGCCCGCCGCCACCGCTGCGCCCGCGGATGCCGGCCGCCCGGCCGACCGTGCCGGGGTGCCGCCCGCCATCACGCGCTGTAGAGGCGGTCGATCTCCTCGCTGAAGTCCTTGGCCACCACGTGCCGCTTGACCTTGAGCGACGGCGTCATCTGGCCGCGCTCCTCGGAGAAGTCCGTCGGCAGGATGGTGAACTTGCGCACCGACTCCGCGCGCGACACAGCCTTGTTGGCGTCGTCGACGGCCTCCTGCACGGTAGCGACCAGATCGGGGTCCTGCACCAGGTCGGCGATGCCGCCGGACTTGCCGTTGCGCTCCTTCCAGAACCGGAACGCCTCCTCGTCGATGGTGACCAGCGCCGAGATGAAGCTGCGGTTGTCGCCCACCACCATGCACTGGCTGACGATGGCGTGGCCGCGCATCCGGTCCTCCAGCACCGCCGGTGCGACGTTCTTGCCGCCGGCGGTCACGATGATCTCCTTTTTCCGGCCGGTGATGGTGAGGTATCCGTCCCCGTCCAGGGTGCCCAGGTCGCCGGTGCGGTACCAGCCGTCCTCGTCGAAAGCCTCCTCGGTGGCCTTGTCGTTGCGCCAGTACCCGCGCATCACGTGGTCGCCCTTGACCAGGATCTCGCCGTCCTCGCCGATGCGGTGGGCGACGCCGGGCAGCGGCGGCCCGACCGTGCCGACCTTGTTGCCGGCCGGGCTGTTCACGCACGTGGGGGCGGAGGTCTCGGTGAGCCCGTAGCCTTCGATGATGGTCAGGCCCACCCCGCGGAAGAAGTGGCCCAGCCGCTCGCCGAGCGCGGAGCCGCCCGAGACCGAGTAGCGGGCCCGCCCGCCCACCGCGGCCAGGATCTTGCCGTAGACCAGCCGCGCGAAGAGCGCGTGGCGCAGGCGCAGGGCCAGCGGGACGCGGCCGGTATCGAGGGCGCGGCTGTAGGCGGCGGCGGTGTCGGCGGCGGCGCGGAAGATGCGGCCGCGGCCCTCGGAGACGGCCTTCTGCTCGGCCTTGTTGTAGACCTTCTCGAACACCCGCGGCATCGCGAGCAGGAAGGTCGGGCGGAAGGAGCCGAGCGCGTCGATGACCTCGGGGCCGGTCGAGGGGAAGTGGCCCATCACGGTGCGCGACTCGACGCAGCCGATCTGGATGACGCGGGCGAAGGAGTGCGCCAGCGGCAGGAACAGCAGTGTCGAGCGGCCCTCGACGCTGAAGACCTCCTCCAACGGGCCGTGGATCACGTTGAGGATGGTGAAGAGCAGGTTGCGGTGGGTCAGTTCGCAGCCCTTGGGGCGGCCGGTGGTGCCGGAGGTGTAGATGAGGGTGGCGATCTCGTCGGCGGTGCCGGCGGTGCGGCGCTCGTGGACGGTGGCGTCGTCGACCCCGGCCCCGCTCTCCTTGAAGCGGTCGAATCCGGGGCCGTCGATCTCCCAGATCCCGCTCAGCTCGGGCAGTTCGCCGCGGACGGCCTCGATTCGGGCGGCGTGCTCGGCGGTTTCGGCAAAGACCGCGCGGCTGCCGGAGTCGCCGAGGATCCAGGCGACCTGCTCCTCGGAGGAGGACTCGTAGATGGGCACCGCCACCGCGCCGACCGCCCAGATCCCGTAGTCGAGGACGGTCCACTCGTAGCGGGTGCGCGACATCAGCCCGATCCGGTCGCCGTGCTCGATGCCGGCGGCGATCAGGGCCTTGGCGATCGCGGCGACGTCGTCGCGGAACTGCGCGCACGTGACGTCGCGCCACTGCCCGGACTCCTGGCGGCGGAACGCGACGGTGTCGGGCTCTTGCTCGGCCCGCGCAAAGGGGGTGTCAGGCAGCCGCGACTCGGCCGCGACCTCCACCTTGACGGGACTGCTGTATTCGCGCACGTGATTGCTCCCGGACGTTTGCTTCCACGAGGGGGACAGCACGACGGTAACAACTTTCGCTACTCGCGGGTAGAACACGTTCTCGCCTGGTATCCGATAGTGACCTGCACCGACCCCGGGCGCGGCGCCGGCCGCCCGCGCCGCACCCCTGGGGCATCCCGGACCTTCGCCGGGGATGCCCCGGATTTCCCCGGGCGTATCGCCACGCAGGCCCCGCGGGCGGCTAACGTGGCGAGCAGAGCCGAGGATCCGGCGAACCAGGCAAGCAAGGGCAGGAGCACCATGGCCGAACCCGACCGCGACACCGGTCGCAGCACCGACCGCAACAACGGATCGCAGGACATCATCGACGACGCGCTGAACATGGTCGACGCGCTGCAGCGCCGGCTGATC
The DNA here is from genome assembly GCF_054778995.1 of Streptomonospora sediminis. Lineage (NCBI taxonomy): Bacteria > Bacillati > Actinomycetota > Actinomycetes > Streptosporangiales > Nocardiopsidaceae > Streptomonospora > Streptomonospora sediminis. The sequence continues at coordinate 93,109 of NZ_BAAGYZ010000036.1, read as the reverse complement.
TCGGCGGGCGTGCGCCGCGGTGCCGCCGCAGCTGCGGCCCCTCCCCGCAAGGGCGACGTGTGGGAGGAGGCCATCAAGTACGAGCAGCCGCAACCGGAGCCTTCGCCGGTACAGGAGCTGTTCGGCATCGCCCGCAAGAAGGGGCCCGAGGTGGTCGGCCACCTCGGCCGGGCCGGCATCGCCGCGGTCGGCGCCTTCGGCGAGACCCTCGGAGTGGTCGAGCGCGCCTTGGAGCGCCGCACTCCCGACCCCGGAGCCCGGCCCCCGCGCGAGCAGGAACCCGGCCGCGGCGAGGCCGAGTCCCCGCGGGAGATCCGCCGGGGCGAGTGAACCGGCAGGCCGCGGTGACCGGGTCGCACCGATCGCCGCGCACCGCACCCGAGCACCCGGCCGTACAAGAGAACAGGAGCCGCCCATGCGGATGACGATCGGCGTGGACATCGGCGGTACCAAGGTGGCCGCGGGGATCGTCGACTCCGGCGGGCGGATCCGCGATGCCGTCAAGCACCCCACCCCCTACGGCGACGGCGAGGCCCTCGCCGACGTCGTGGGCGAGGCGGTCCGCGACCTATGCGACCGCAACACCTCCGGCACGATCTCGGCTGTCGGGGTGGGGACCGCGGGTTTCGTCGGCGCCGACCGGGCCACGATCGTGCTGGGCGCCAACCTCGGCCTGGTCGAGGAACCCTTCAAGGAGCGGCTGAGCCGCCGGACGGATCTGCCCGTGGTGGTGGAGAACGACGCCAACGCCGCCGCGTGGGCCGAGGTCCGCTTCGGTGCCGGCCGCGGCAGCGAGCACGTCGTCTGCGTCACCCTGGGCACGGGCGTGGGCGGCGCAGTGGTCATGGACGGCGAGCTTCAGCGCGGCCGCTACGGTGTCGCCGCCGAGGTCGGCCACTACCGCGTCGTGCCCTTCGGCCGCCGGTGCGGGTGCGGCAACCACGGTTGCTGGGAGCAGTACGCCAGCGGCCGCGCCCTTGTCGGCGAGGCCCACGACCTCGCCCGCGCCGAACCCAAGCGCGCCGACCGGATGCTGGAGCTGGCAGGCGGCAGCATGGCCGACATCCAGGGCCGCGAGATCACCCGCGCCGCGATGGAGGGCGACGAGGGCGCCCTGGCCTGCTTCCGCGCGGTGGGGGAGTGGGTCGGCCTCGGGCTCGCCGACCTCGCAGCGATCCTCGACCCGGAGCTGTTCGTGATCGGCGGCGGTGTCAGCGACGCCGGCGAGGTCCTGCTCGGCCCGGTCCGGGATTCCTTTGCCCGGCACGTCACCGGGCGCGCCACGCGCCGCCTGGCCGACATCCGCATCGCCGAACTCGGCTCGCAGGCGGGCATGGCCGGCGCCGCCGACCTGGCGCTGCGCTGACCGCGGGCGGGGTGCCCGCGGCAGGGCGCACGCGAGCGGCGCTCGATCGCACCCATCGGGCCCACTCGCGCGGGTAGTTCCCCGGACGTGTCGAATGTGGAGAACGAGCCCAATCCCGAAATCCGCGTGCTCGGCTACAACGTGCACTCCCTGCGCGGCGACGCCGAGGCGCTGGCGCGGGTGGTCCACGCCTGCCGCCCCGACATCGTGTGCCTGCAGGAGGCCCCGCGGCTGCTGCGCTGGCAGTCGCGGCGTCGCGGGCTGGACCGGGCGATCGGCATGGTCCCGGCGATCAGCCGGCGCACCGGCGGGCTGGCCATCCTGTGCCGCCCCGGCGTCGAGGTGCACCGCATCGGCCACCGGCTGCTGCGGCGGTACCCGGGCCTGCGGGTGCGCACCCTGTCCATGGCCGCGGTGCGCGTGCAAGGGCGGCCGCTGCTGGTCGGCTGCACCCACCTCGACCTGCATCCGGGCGCGCGCCTGCACCACGCCGGCGAGGTGGTCGACCACCTGGCGGCCTTTGCCGCGGAGAACCCGGGGCCCTGCGTACTCGCCGCCGACGTGAACTGCCCACCCGGCGGCGCCGCCTGGCGCATGCTCACCGCCGGGCTGCGCGACAGCGCAGGCGAGCACCCGTGGGGCGAGGCCGCGACGTTCACCGCACGCAACCCGCGCAGCCGCATCGACGGGGTCTTCGCCTCAGGCGACCTGCGGGTCCGGCGCGCAGGCGTACCGGTCGCCCCGACGTCCCCCGCCGACATGGCCGCGGCCAGCGACCACCGCCCGGTGGTGGCCGACATCACACTCTGAAGCCGCCCGCACCGCGGTGCTTAAGCGGCGGTTCCCCGGTTTTCGTCGGGGCCCGATTCGGGCTCGGGGGCGGGGACGGCGCCGGGATCGGTGTCGGCGGTGGCGCGGTCGGCGGCGCGCTGCTTTTTCGCCTTGCGTTTGCGTGCCCGGCGTTCGGCCCGCTTGCGCGTTTTGCGTTCGGCGCGTTCGGTGCGCTTGCGCTCCTTCTCGCCGGCGTGCTGCTCCTTCTTCTCCTCCTTGGCCGCGGCCTCCAGGTCGGCCTTGACCGACTGGGCGTAGCGGTCGACGTACTCCTGGCCCGACAGTTCCATCAGCGCGTACATGATCTCGTCGGTGACCGCGCGCAGCACCCGCGGTTCCTTCTCCATGCCCTGGTAGCGGGAGAAGTCCAGCGGCTTGCCGAAGACGACCTTGGGCCGGATGCCGAGCTTGGGGATGGTGCGCCCCGGAGGCATGATCTTGTCGACGTTGATCATGGCCATGGGGATCACCGGAGCCTTGGACTCCAGTGCCACGCGCGCCACGCCCGTGCGCCCCCGGTAGAGCTTGCCGTCAGGCGAGCGGGTGCCCTCGGGGTACATGCCCAGCAGCTTGCCCTGGCGCAGCACCTTCAGGCCGGTGCGCAGTGCCGCTTCGCTGGCCTTGCCGCCCGAGCGGTCGATGGGGATCTGCCCGACACCGGTGAAGAACAGGCGGCTGGCCAGGCCCTTGATGCCGGTACCGGTGAAGTACTCGGACTTGGCCAGGAACGTGATCTTGCGGGGGAGCGGCAGCGGGCCGAAGAAGTGGTCGGAGAAGGACAGGTGGTTGCCGACCATGATCGCCGGTCCCTGCCGGGGCACGTTCTCGACCCCCTCGGCGCGCGGCTGCCACAGCACCGCGAGCACGGGGCCCAGAATCGCTTTGACAACCCAATAGAACACCGGCACTCACTCTCGCCCACGCGGGGCGCGCCTCGACGGACTCGCGCTCGACTTCCCGCTTCCACGAACAATCGTGGTCATCTTCCCATTGTCAGCGCCCTACTACCAATGCCGGAACAAGTTACCCGCAGGTAGCGGCGGTGCTGAGGCGGCCGCCGCCTCCACGCACCGGAGTCCCGCCGGGTCCCCGCCAGGCCGCATACGGCGACGAAAGCGTGCCCGCCGTGCTCGCCGGGGTACCGCGGGAAGCGCGCCGCATACTAGTTTCGTAAAGTCGGTCCAGAGGCGCGGCCGCCCCGCCGCATCCCGCCCGAGCCGAGGAGGGTCCTCCATGCCGCTATTGCCGGGCGCCGAGCCCTACAGCCGATCCGGCGACGGAGTCGGCGTACTGCTGTGCCACGGATTCACCGGAACCCCCCGATCCCTGCGCCCCTGGGCCGAGCACCTGGCCGGTGCCGGGTTCACGGTCGATCTACCGCTGCTGCCCGGCCACGGCACCTCCTGGCAGGAGATGGCCGCGACCACCAGCACCCAGTGGCTGGCCACCGTCGAGTCGGCGCTGCTGCGGCTGCACGGGGTCTGCGACACGGTCTTCGTGATGGGCCTGTCGATGGGCGGATGCCTGGCGCTGCGCCTGGCCCAACTGCACCCGGACAGGGTCCGCGGTGTCGTGGTGGTCAACCCCTCGCTGGCGCTGGAGAACCCGCTGCTGCTCATCGCCCGCCAGTTGGCGCCCCTGGTGCCCGCCACATCCAGTGTGGGCGAGGACATCTGCATGCCCGGCGTGGGCGAAGGGTCCTACGAGAAGGTCCCCACCGCGGCCGCGGCGACACTCCCGAAACTTTGGCGTGCGACAAAGCGGGACATGGCGGCCATCACCGCACCTGTGCTGGCTTACCGGAGTCCCCAAGACCATGTCGTGGGCCCCCGGAGTCTGCGTATCCTCACAAGTAGGGCGGTCAACGCGCAGCTGCGGGTGCACTCGCTGGACAACAGCTACCACGTGGCCACCCTCGACTACGACGCTGCAACGGTCTTCGACGGGAGCCTCGCGTTCGTGCGCGAGCACAGCAGGAGCGGGGAAGGGACGAAGCGATGACACATCGCCGGGGCAACGGCCTGCTCGCCGATACCTACGTCCCGCTCATCGTGCTCCCCAGAGCGCCGGCCGACCAGATGCTCGACGCGCTGCGCGAGTCCGGCATCGCGGCTTACGCCGTGCAGCTCGACGAGGGCGCGCTCGAAACCTCCGGAGCGCTGGAGGACCCGCCGACCGACCACCTCTACGTCGACTCCCAGGGGCGTGCGGCCGCCGAGGACATCCTGCGCACGCAGCTGCCCGACCTCGAGCAGTACCGCACGGATCCGGACGGTACCGATCCGGCCGAGCCGCCCCGGCCCCAAGCGCCGCCGGCCACCGCCGAAGCCGGCCCGCGCCCGGCCGGCGATGACGACGATGTCTGGGCCGACCTCATCGCGCGCTTCTACGACACCCCCTCCTCGGCCGAAGCCGCCTGGCCCGACGCCGAAAACCTCTCCGCCGACGAGCGCGGCCCTGCAGCGCCGGATCCCGAGTCCGCCGAGACCACCGGCTCCGGTGAGCCGGACGAGCCCGGTGCCGACAACGGCGCCGACGACTCCGCTGACACCCCGGCCCCCGGGCGCGGCCGCGTGGTCCGCCCGGCCCACCGCGGCGGCGAGCACGAGCAGCACGACCATTACGTACCGCCCCCGCCGCCGCCCTTGCCCCGCGGCGACCTCACCAGCCGGCTGTCGTGGGCGGGCCTGTTCGGCGGGCCCTTGGTGCTGCTCGGGTCGATGCTGCTGGGGGTGTCGCTGCCCGGGTGGGTCGCGTTCCTGGCCGTGGCCGGTTTCATCGGCGGATTCGTCGTGCTCGTGGTCCGCATGGGCGACCGACCGCCCGGCGACAACGGCCCCGACGACGGCGCCGTGGTTTAGAACGGCCGGCCCGGCCGTCCATCCGGGCCGGCATCGAGTACGGCCCGCCGCCCCGGGCGGGCCGCCCCCGACCACCAGCCGGCAGGACGCTCCGCCATGATCCCCTCCGCCCCCGAACCGGCCCGTGTATCCGCCGACCCGCCCGTGTCCCGCTCCGCGGATCCCGCCGCCCCCGCCGCTCCGGCCGGCGGGAGCGCCGGTTCGGGGGAGCGGCCCGGTCTGTCCGCGCCGCTGTGGCGCGCCATCGCCGTGTTCCGGGCCGCGTCCATGGTCTATGCGGTGTTCCAGCTGTCCCAGCACCCCGACCTGCTGGCGCGACCGTGGGCGGCATGGGCGGTCCTGGTGGTGATGGCGGCTTGGACGGCGGCTTCGGCGCTGCTCTATGCCCGCCCGCGGCGCCGCGCCGGCCTGCTGCTGGCCGCCGACCTCGCCATCGCCTTCGGCTGCCTGGCGGCCACCGCACTGGTGGTCCATCCCGCCTATCTGCGCATGGCCCCGCCGCTGACAAGTACCTGGTTCGGCGGTGCGGTACTGGCGTCGGCGGTGCTGGCCGGCCGGCGCTGGGCGCTGGGGGTGGCCCTGGCGCACGGCGTCGTCGACATCACGGTGCGGGTGGTGCTCGGGCTGACCATCTCCGCTGCGGTCCCGCGCGGTGTGGTGCTGCTGCTCCTGGCCGGGTACTGCATGGGCTATCTGGCCAACTACGCCGCGGCCGCCGAGCGCCGCTTTGCCGCGGCCGTGGAGATGGAGGCGCGCACCCGCGAACGCGAGCGGCTGGGCCGCTCCATCCACGACTCTGTGCTGCAGGTGCTGGCGATGGTGCAGCGGCGCGGTGCCGAGGCCGGCGGTGAAGCCGCCGAACTGGGCCGGCTCGCCGGGGAGCAGGAGGCCAAGCTGCGGGCGCTGGTCGGCGGGCGCCACGAGGGCGCGGCGCCGTCCACCGGCACCGCCTCCGCCGCCGGTCCGGGCGCCGCGGCGTCCCGGGAGGCCGGCGTGCCGGCAACCGACCTGACCGCGTTATTGGGCGCGCACGCCGGAGCCCGGGTCACGGTGTCGGCACCGGCGACCGAGGTCGCGCTGGCGCTGGCAAGCGCCCGCGAGATCGACGCCGCCGTCCGCGAGGCGCTGGGCAACGTCGAGCGCCACTGCCCACCGCAGACCGGTGTCTGGCTGCTGGTGGAGGACGAGGGCGCGACCGTGGCGGTGACGGTGCGCGACGACGGCCCCGGGATCGCGCCCGACCGCCTCGCTGCGGCCGCGGCCGAGGGGCGCATGGGCGTGGCCCAGTCCATCCGCGGGCGCATCGCCGACATCGGCGGCACCACCGCCATCACCTCCGCGCCGGGTCAGGGCACGGAGATCGAGATCCGGGTCCCGCGGTAGGCGCGCGGTGCGGCCCGGCCGGAAAATTTCTGACTCGTGCCGGGATCGGACGCCGCCGGCGACGATCATGCAGGAATGCCGGTCGCGGTTTTGATTTTCGGGCATTTCCGCATGATCAGCAGTGCGCCGGGTGAACACTAGAGCAGCGGCGGGCCCTCGCCGGGCTCTTCCTGGTAGGAGTAGCGCTGCTCCTGCCAGGGGTCGCCGAGGTTGTGGTATCCGCGTTCCTCCCAGAAGCCGCGGCGGTCAGCGGTGAGGTACTCCACCGCACGCACCCACTTCACGCTCTTCCAGCCGTAGCGGTGCGGCACCACCAGGCGCACCGGATAGCCGTACTCGGGGCTCAGCCGCTCGCCGTCGCGGTGGGTGGCCAGCAGCACGCCGCGCTCCAGGAAATCGTCCATGCGCAGGTTGGCGCTGTAGCCGTACTCGGCCCACACCATCACGTGGGTCGCCGCATCGGCGGGCGGCGCCAACTCGACCAGGGTTTCGGTGGAGACCCCGCTCCAATGCACGTCCGGCAGGGTGAACCTGGTCACGCAGTGGAAGTCGGCGACGGAGTCCACCCGCGGTAGTGCGTCGAAGTCGGGCCACTTCCACCGGAACTCGCCCAGCGACTCGGTGAACCCGAAGACCCGCAGGTCCCATCTGTGCGCGCGGAAACGCGGCACGGGGCCGTAGTGCAGGGCGGGCCGGCCGCGTGGCACGTGCTGCCCCGGCGGCAGCGTGTGATCCGACAATCGCTCTCCTCCGTGCGCAAGTGCGCCCTTTGGGCCATCCTGCCAGTGCCGTCCTTCGGGGCATGCCCGGCCCCCGGAGCTGTCCGCCGCGCCGCAGGCATGCGCTATAGTCGCTTCCATGCAGCAGAGCTTTTGGCGCTTTTATGGCAACCGGCCTACGGCTAGGACGGTCGCCCGCCAAGCGCTGAGCTGACACGGACGACTTGAGGAGCCCCGGGCCGGTAGCGGCCCGGGGCTTCTTGCTGTCCGGGGCGAAACCGCAGCCGGCCCCGCTCCCCGGTCCATCCGGCCGACGACCCGGTCAGCGCCCGCTGATCCGGGATGCACGAACAGCCGAAAGGGACACGCACATGGTCATCGTCATGGGGCCCGGAGCCACACCCGAACATATCGACAGCCTCGTCGACCTCGTCACCAGCGCGGGGGGCGAGGCCTACGTGACCCGCGGTGTGAGCCGTACGATCATCGGCCTGGTCGGCGACGTGCGGCGGTTCGAGACCCTGGACCTGCGCGCCAAGCCCGGCGTCAGCGACGTCCTGCGCATCAGCGTCCCCTACAAGCTTGTCAGCAGCGAGAACCAGCCCACCCGCTCGCTGGTCAGCGTCGCGGGCGTGCCCATCGGCGGCGGCGAACACACCACCGTCATCGCCGGGCCGTGCGCGGTCGAGACCCCCGAACAGACGCTGGCCGCGGCCCGCATGGCCAAGGCCGCCGGTGCCTCGCTGCTGCGCGGCGGGGCCTACAAGCCCCGCACCTCGCCCTACGCGTTCCAAGGGCTGGGCGAAGCCGGCCTGAAGATCCTCGCCGACGTGCGTGCCGAAACCGGGCTGCCGATCGTCACCGAAGTTGTCGACGCCGCCGACGTGGACCTGGTCGCCGGATACGCCGACATGCTGCAGATCGGCACCCGCAATATGCAGAACTTCGCGCTGCTGCAGGCGGCCGGCGAGAGCGGCCGGCCGGTCATGCTCAAGCGCGGCATGAACGCCACCATCGAAGAATGGCTGATGGCGGCCGAGTACATCGCCCAGCGCGGCAACCTCGACATCGTGCTGTGCGAGCGCGGGATCCGCACCTTCGAAAAGGCCACCCGCAACACCTTGGACATCAGCGCGGTCCCGGTGGCCCAGCGGCTCACGCACCTGCCGGTGATCGTCGACCCCTCGCACTCGGGCGGCAAGCGCGAGCTGGTGCTGCCGCTGTCGCGGGCCGCGATCGCGGTCGGCGCCGACGGGATCATCGTCGATGTCCACCCCACGCCCGAGACGGCCCTGTGCGACGGGCCGCAGGCGCTGGTCGGCGACGACATCGCCGAGCTGGCCGGTATCGCCGAGACCCTGCCGCCGCTGCTGGGCCGCCGGCTCACCGAGGCGCCCCAGTTGGTCGGCGCCTGAAGGCACCGCGGCCCCGGGACGCCGGGCGGCTGAGGCCCCGGGGCGCCGCCGGAACACCGGGGCGCCGAGAGGTGGGGAAACGGGGCCCGCCCGCTTGCGCGAACGCGTGCGGGCCCCGCGGTCAGGCGCCGGCCGAATCAGCGACTCGGCCGCTCGGTGGCTCAGCCGCTCAGACCTTTTCGGGAGCGGCGTCGCCCAGGAAGCTGGGGCGGTGCAGCTGCTTGGCCGTGAGCAGGTGTTCGGCCAGCTCCTCGGCGTCGAGCCTTTTCTCGATCTGGCGCAGGTCGGGGATCTTGGCGGCGGTCTCGACCTGGCGCGGCGTCAGCATCGTGCAGCAGTCCTCGTCGGGCAGCTCGGAGATCGACAAGGTGCCGATGCGCCGGGCCTGGTCCATGATCTCGGTCTTGTCCATGCCGATCAGCGGCCGCAGAATCGGCACGTCCACCGCATCGTCCAGCGCGGTGAGGTTGGTCATGGTCTGGCTGGAGACCTGGCCCAGCGCGTCGCCGGTGACCAGCGCCTCGGCGCCGAGGTCGTCGGCCAGCGCCTCGGCTGTCTTGAGCATCAGCCGCCGCTGGGCGATGATCTGCAGCCGTTCGGTGCCGGAGGTCTTGAGCTGCTGCTGGGCCTTGCCGAAGGGGACGACGAACAGCCGCGATCCCATCTGGAACCGGTCGAGCTCGCGTACCAGGCTGTAGGCCTTGTAGATCGATTCGGGCCCGGTGAAGGGCATGCCGGAGAAGTGCAGGAAGTCGACTTTGAGCCCGCGGCGCATCATCCGGTGCGCGGCCACGGGGGAGTCGATGCCGCCCGACATCAGCATCAGCCCGCGCCCGCTCATGCCCACCGGCAGGCCGCCCTGACCGGGGATGCCGTCGGTGAAGACGAACACCTCGTCCTTGTCGACCTCGATGGAGACCGCATGGTCGGGGTTCTTCAGGTTGACCGGCAGCGCGTGCGCCTCCTGCACGGCCGTGCCGACGTGCTGGGCGATCTGCGAGGAGGTCAGTGGGAAACGCTTGTCGCGGCGGCGCCCCCGGACCGCGAAGGAGCCGGTGCGGTCGGCCAGCGCCTGCACGGCGACACCGGTGACGGCGTCGAGGTCCTTGGGCACCCGGCGTACCAGGTGCACCCAGACCACGCCCATGACGTTGCGCATGCGTTCGGCGAGTTCGGCGACCTCCAGGTCGGAGGAGCCGGGCATGCGCAGGATGACGACCCCCGAGCCGCGCCGGGTCAGCTTGATCGGCGCGAGCCCGCGCGCCGAGGCGCGGATGTTGTTGTGCAGGCGGCGCTCGAACAGGCTGCGGTTGCTCCCCTTGAGTACGATCTCGCCGAGCTTCATCAGCACGCACAGCTCGTGCGGTCCGGCCGCGGACCGCTCCTGGACGGCGGCCTCGGCCTCGCGCCCTTCGACGGCCTCGGTTTCGGACATGACGGCCATGGCAGCGGCTCCCAGTTGTATCGCCGGATGTGGGGAGGGCGGAGGCCGGTGCGCAGCCCTCCGCCGTTTCCAGTATCGAACATCCCAACGACCGGTCGGAACAGCCGCATTCCCGCCCCGGCCACCCTCTTGCGGCGGCCGGGGCGGGGCAGGGAACAGGGCGAGGCCCCCGGCCGCGCCGCGCCCGGTGCGGCTTGAAGTCCGCGCCCGGCGCCGCGCAGGGCCGGGCCTGCGCGGCGCCGGGCGGATCGGCCGAGTGAGCCGGATCGGCCGGATCAGCCGAAGAAGACCTCGGCCTCTTCGTAGCGCTCGGTCGGGACCGTCTTGAGCTTCTCGGTCGCGGCGGAGAGGTCGACCCGCACGATGTCGGTGCCCTGGAGGGCGACCATCTTGCCGTACTCCTGGTCGTGCACGGCCTCGATGGCGTTGACGCCCAGCCGGGTGGCCAGCACGCGGTCGAACGCCGAGGGGGTACCGCCGCGCTGGGTGTGGCCCAGCACGACCGAGCGGGCCTCCTTGCCGGTGCGCTGCTCGATCTCCTCGGAGAGGCGCTGGCCGATGCCGCCGAGGCGCACGTGGCCGAAGGAGTCCTTCTCGCCGGCGGTCAGCTCCATCTGCCCGTCCTTGGGGTGGGCGCCCTCGGCGACCACCAGGATGGGGGCGTAGTTGGTCTTGAACCGGCTCTCGACGTGCGCCACGACCTCGCCGATGTCGAAGGGGCGCTCGGGGATGAGGATGACGTTGGCGCCGGCGGCCATGCCCGAGTGCAGCGCGATCCAGCCCGCGTGGCGGCCCATGACCTCGACGACCAGCGCGCGGTGGTGGGACTCGGCGGTGGTGTGCAGGCGGTCGATCGCCTCGGTGGCGATGTTGACCGCGGTGTCGAAGCCGAACGTGTAGTCGGTGGCGTTGAGGTCGTTGTCGATCGTCTTGGGTACGCCGATGACGTTGACGCCGCTGTCGTGGAGCTGGGTGGCCACACCGAGGGTGTCCTCGCCGCCGATGGCCACCAGGGCGTCGATGCCCATCTGGGCCATGTTCTGCTTGACCCGCTCGACACCGCCCTCGATCTTCATCAGGTTGGTGCGCGAGGACCCCAGAATCGTGCCGCCGCGCGGCAGGATCCCGCTGACCGCCGCCCGGTCCAGCGGCATGGTCTCGCCCTCCAGTGGCCCCCGCCAGCCATCACGGAACCCGACGAACTCGTAGTCGTAGTCCTTGATGCCCTTCCGGACGACTGCGCGGATGACCGCGTTCAGCCCCGGGCAGTCGCCGCCACCGGTCAGCACCCCGACTCGCATGCGCACTCCTCGAATTCCTGTGAAAATCTGACCGCCCGCCGGCGCGGGGGCACGGCCGGGCGGTGTGGACCGGACGCGGACCATTGGGTCTTGCGCTGTCAGGCTGACAGCGACAGTGTGACCAGTGCCGTTGAAGGCGCCCGCCGGGCGTTGCAATCCGCTTTGCGGGGGTATGCCCCCCGGATGGCGGGTTGGAGCCGGGGTCGGCGCCTTCTGTTCCACACCGTCCGCATGGTCTAGACCATAGTCGTCCAATGTCCTGGAGGCCAACCCATGTCCGTCCTCGCGCTCGACGCCGGTACCACTGGCGTGACCGCACTCGTCGTCGATGAGAACGGCGGAGTCCTTTCCCGCGGTTACCAGGAATTCGCCCAGCATTACCCCGAGAGCGGCTGGGTCGAGCACATTCCCGAGGAGATCTGGCAGGCCACCCTCGCGGCCTGCCAGAGTGCCCTGGACGGCACCGACGATCCGCCCACCTGCGTGGGCATCACCAACCAGCGCGAGACCGCGGTGCTGTGGAACCTCAAGCGCGGCAGCGCGCCGCGCAGAGCCATCGTGTGGCAGGACCGGCGCACCGCCGGCATCTGCGCCGAGCTGCGCGAGGCCGGCCACGAGGACCGCGTCACCGAGGTCACCGGGATGCGGTTGGACCCCTACTTCACCGGCACCAAGCTGACCTGGATCCGTCGCAACGACGAGCGGGCCTGGAGCGGCGTGGAGTCCGGCGACACGGTCATCGGCACCGTCGACTCCTACGTCATCAGCCGGATGACCGCCGGCGCCCGGCACGTCACCGACGCCTCGAACGCCTCGCGCACCCTGCTGTACGATATCCACCAGGGCACCTGGTCGCAGGAGATGTGCGACCTCCTGGGAGTGCCCATGTCGGCGCTGCCCGAGATCGTCTCCTCTTACGGTGTCATCGGCGAGACCGATCCCAACGAGTTCCTGGGGCTGCGGCTGCCCATCGCCGGTATCGCCGGCGACCAGCAGGCCGCCATGTTCGGGCAGAACTGCTACACCCCGGGCAGTTCCAAGTGCACCTACGGCACCGGCTCCTTCGTGCTGATCAACGCCGGCAAGCAGCCGGTCGCCCCTGAGCACGGCCTGCTGAGCACGGTGCTGTGGCAGCACCCCGACGGCACCCGCGACTTCGCACTCGAGGGCTCCATCTTCGTCACCGGCGCGGCCGTGCAGTGGCTGCGCGACGGGCTCGGGCTCATCGACAGCGCCCCCCAGTCCGAAGCGCTGGCCGCCAGCGTGCCGGACTCCGGCGGCGTAGTGTTCGTGCCGGCGCTGACCGGGCTGGGCGCCCCCGACTGGGACCCCTACGCCCGCGGCGCCATCTTCGGTATCACCCGCGGCACCAAGCGGGCCCACCTCGCCCGCGCCACCCTGGAGGCGATCGCGTTCGAGGTCCGCGACGTCGCCGAGTCGATGGCGGCGGTCTCGGGCACCGAACTTCCCGAGCTGCGGGTCGACGGCGGCGCGTCCAACAACGACCTGCTCTGCCAGATCCAGGCCGACCAGCTCCAGGTCAGTGTCGCCCGGCCCGAGGTGCAGGAGACCACGGCGCTGGGCGCTGCCTTCCTGGCCGGGCTGGCCACCGGCGTGTGGGAGTCCACCGAGGACCTGGCGCGCACCTGGCACCTGGACCGCCGCTTCGAGCCGGGCAGCCGCGACGAGACCACTCACCTGCGCTGGCGCACGGCGGTGGAGCGTTCCAAGGGTTGGTCCGAGCTGAGCTGATCCGGTCCCGGGCGGTACCTGAACGGGGCCGCCCGGGTGCCGGCCCGCGGCCGCGACCACCGAAGCGGTCGCAGGCGGTCCTGGGGCCCCGGGCAGCCGCATCGATCCGCCGTTCGGCAGCCCCGCCGCCGTCTTGGGCCGCCGGCAACCGCCGGCACCGAAAACGGCATCAGGTGCAAGTCGGGTGGACCTACGAGTCAGGTGCAGGCCGGGTGCAACACGGCAAGCCGCGTGGTCGTCCGCTCAGCCGTCTCCGTCGCCGTCGAGGCCTCGGTCGATGGCATAGCGCGCCAACTCAACGCGGTTGTGCAGATGCAGCTTGCTCAACGTGTTCTGCACATGGTTCTGCACGGTGCGGTGCGCGACCGACAGGCGCTCGGCGATCTGCTTGTAGCCCAGCCCCTTGGCCACCAGCCGCAGCACCTCGGTCTCGCGGGGGGTCAGCGAGGGGGCGGCGGTGTCGCCGGCGGGTTCGGGCCCGGCCGCCAGCCGCCGGTACTCGCCCAGCACCAGCCCGGCCAGCCCGGGCGTGTAGACCGCCTCGCCGGTGCGCACCCGGTGCACGGCGTCCAGCAGTTCCTCGCGCCCGGCCGACTTGACCAGGTAGCCGGTGGCGCCGGCCTTGACCGCCTCCAGCACGTCGGCCTGCTCGCCGCTGGCCGAAAGCACCAGCACCCGCGGCGGCTCGGCCTGCGCCAGCAGCCGGCGGGTGACCTCGACACCACCGATGCCGGGAAGCTGCAGGTCGACCACTGCCACATCGGGCCGGGCCGCCGGCGCCACCCGCACCGCCTTGGTGCCCTCGCCGGCGGTCGCGACCACCTCCAACCCCGCCTCGGCAAGGTCGCGCGCCACCGCGTCGCGCCACATCGGGTGGTCGTCGACGACCATCACCCGGACGGGCCGCTCACCCGCCGCATGGCGGGCGCCGACCGCGCCGGGATCGGACTCTGCTGCCATGGGGCGACTCTAGCGAACGCGGCTGCGGCGCAGGCGGGTCAGTCGTCACCGCCGTTGCCGTTGCCGTTCCCATTGCCCCCGTTGCCATTGCCGTTGCCGCCTCCGCCCGCGAACGGGCTGGCGATCAGCTTGATCTCGGTGCCCTCGGTGGCCGGGCCCTTCGGGTCGTAGCTCGCGACGCGATCGCCGCCGAAGACGCGGGTGACGGTCACCTTGAAGCCCAGCTCCTCCAGCTTCTTCCTGGCGTCCTTGACCTTCCACCCGGTGACATCGGGAATCTCGATCTTCTCGGGCCCGGACGAGACCGTGATCGTGACACTGTCGCCCGAGCTGACGGTGCCGCCCGCCTGAGGGGTCTGCGAGACGACCTCGCCCTTGGGCACGTCGTCGCTGGGCTGCTGGGTGATGGAGACCTGCAGACCGGCCTCCTGGAGGGCGGCGCGCGCCTCCTGCTCCTGCCGGCCCACGACATCGGGAATCTCGAATCCGGAACTGACGGTCAGCGTGACCGGTGCCTCGCGATCGGCGTCGGCGCCCGGCTCGGGGTCGGTGCTGATGACCGTGCCGGCCGGGTGGTCCTGGGAGTCGGTCTCCTCCTCGACGATCTCGCCGAAGCCGTCGTCCTCAAGCGAAGAGCGGGCGTCCGCGGAACTCTGGCCCACCAGATCCGGCATTTCGACCGTCTGCGGCCCCTTGGACAGGTAAACGGTGACCGTGTCCTCGGGCAGGATGCGCTCGTCGACACCCGGCTCGACCTTGGCGACGGACCCGGGCTCCTCCTCGGAGTAGACGCGCTTGTCGTCGATGGTCATGCGTACCGGGACCTCGCCCAACTCCGCGCGGGCCTCCTGGTCGTCCATGCCGACGACATCGGGCACGGGCTCGTAGCGGCCGACGAGGAACCACCAGCCGAACACCAGCAGCACCACCGCGAGCACGCCGGCGATCAGCATCATCGGATAGTTGCGCCGGTCCGGGCGCAGCAGGCCGCGGATACCGCCGCCACCGCCCCTGCCGGCGTAGTCGTCCGGTCCGGCATCGGCCAGGCCGCCGGTCTCGACCACCAGGGTCTGGTTGCCGGCGCCGCCACCCGCCCCGGCGCTGCCGGCACCGCCGGTGGCCGGAAGCGCCGCGGCGGGCGGGGCCGCGTTGCCGGCGCCGGAAAGCGCCGAACCGGTGCTCAGCACCAGCGTGAGGAACTGCCCGGCGTCGCCGGGCCGGTAGCCGGGGTCGCGCTCGGTGGCGCGGGTGACCAGGGCGTCGATCTGCGGCGGCAGGCCCCCAACGACCCGGGAGGGCCGGGGCACGTCCTCGTTGACGTGCTGGTAGGCGATCGAGATGGGGGTGTCGCCGGTGTGCGGCTGGGACCCGGTCAGCAACTCGTAGAGCATGATGCCGGCCGCGTAGACATCGGTGCGCGCATCGGCGGCGCCGCGTTCGATCTGCTCGGGGGCCAGGTAGGCGGCGGTGCCCATGACCGCGCCGGTCTTCGTGGCGCCCTGCTGGGCGGATTCGACCACCCGCGCCAAACCGAAGTCGGCGACCTTGACGCGGCCGTCCTCGGTCAGCAGCACGTTCTCGGGTTTGACGTCGCGGTGGACCAGCCCGGCCTGGTGCGCGGCACCCAGCGCCGCCAGCACCGGCGCGATGGTGTCGAGCGCGTCGGTGGGCGACAGGTGCCCGCGCGCGTTGAGCATGTCGCGCAGCGTCCGCCCGGGCACGTACTCCATGGCCAGGTAGACGTGCCCTTGGTCGGTGCCCTGGTCGTAGACTTGGACCACGTTGGGGTGCGAGAGCTTGGCCACCGAATGCGCTTCGTTGATGAAACGCTGCACGAAGGAGGGGTCGGTGGCCAGCGAGGAGTGCATCACCTTGCAGGCCAGCCGCCGGTCCAACCGCAGGTCGTGGGCCACGTAGACAGTGGCCATGCCGCCGCTGGCCACCCGTGCCTGGACGTGGTAGCGCTGATCGAGTGTCGTGCCCACCAGAGGGTCGGCAGTCGTCATGTCCACAGGGCGAGTGTAGAGCGTCAGCGGCGGGCGGTTGCCGGGCGCGGCGCCTTGAGGGCGGTGCCGACCGGTTCGGACCGCCCCGGACCGCGGCGCCGCCGGAACCGGCGGTGGCATCGCTCACCCGTACCGGAAAACCTGCACCGGTGGCCCGGCCTCCCGGACACGGTACCGCCGGACCACCGGTGCGCGGCGCAGGTGCCGCTGCGGTTTTCAGTCAACGGCGGGCGAGGACGCCTGGGCGTAGCGCCGCACCGGGATGCGGCCCGCGCGGCGGGCGGCGCGGCCGGCGGAGACCGCGTCGCGCATGGCGCCCGCCATCAGCACCGGGTCGGCGGCGCGGGTGACCGCCGTGGCCAGCATTACCGCGTCGCAGCCCAGCTCCATGGCCAGCGCCGCCTCGCTGGCGGTGCCGATCCCGGCGTCGATGACCACCGGTACCTCCGCCTGCTCGACGATCAGTTCGATGTTGTGCGGGTTGCGGATGCCCAGCCCCGAGCCGATGGGGGCGCCCAGCGGCATCACGGCGGCGCAGCCGGCCTGCTCCAGGCGGCGCGCCAGGACGGGGTCGTCGTTGGTGTAGGGCAGGACGGTGAAACCGTCGTCGACCAGCCGTTCGGCGGCGTCGAGCAGTTCGACCGGGTCGGGCAGCAGGGTGCGGTCGTCGGCGACGACCTCCAGCTTGATCCAGTCGGTTTCGAGGGCTTCGCGGGCCAGCCGCGCGGTCCGCAGCGCGTCGCCCGCGGTGAAGCAGCCGGCGGTGTTGGGCAGCGGCCGGATGCCGTTGCGGCGCAGCACGTCCCACACCGAGCCGTCGGCTCCGGGGGAGACGCGGCGCAGCGCGACCGTGGTCAGTTCGGTGCCCGAGGCGATGAGCGCGTCCTCCAGCACCCGCAGCGACGGCGCGCCGCCGGTGCCGGTGATCAGCCGGGAGGAGAAGGCGCGGCCGGCGATGACGAAGGGGTCGGCTGCGGCCGCCGCCTCGGGCGGCCGGGCCGTGCCCGGGTCCGTGCCCGCGGCCGGTTGCAATCCGGCGGGCGGGGCGCCTGCACCGGCGCCGCCGGAGTCCGCCGGGTCAGGGGAGGAAGGGGCAGCCGAAGACGGGGAATGGGTGTAGGTCATGTCAGCCTCCTTGGACCGCGGTGAGCACGTCGATGCGGTCGGCCTCGCCGACCTCGGTGGTGCCCCATCCGGCTTTGGGCACCACTTCGTCGTTCAGTGCGACGGCCACGCCGCTGGGCGCCTGCGTGAGCGTGCGCACCACCTCCTCGACCGTGGTCTGCGGTGGAATTTCGCGGCGCTCGCCGTTGACGATCACATCCACTGGTCCTGCTCGCCTCCCTCGGTGGTGCCGCCGCCCGCGCCGGCGGGGTCGCGGTCCGCTGTGCGGGTGGCGGCGAAACGGCGCGCGTAGTCGGGCAGCGCGCCGGTGGTCAGTGCCTCGGCCATTGCGTCGCCGGTGGCCGGCGTGAGCAGCACCCCGTGCCGGAAGTGCCCGGCGGCCAGGTGCAGGCCCGGTACCGCGGTGGGGCCCAGCAGCGGCTCGTTGTCCGGCGAGCCGGGGCGCAGGCCCACGCAGGTCTCGGTGATCTCCAGTTCGCTGACACCGGGCACCAGTTCGTGGGCGTCGCGCAGCACCTGCCAGAGCCCGCCCGCGGTCAGCCGGGTGTCGAAACCCTGCTCCTCCTGGGTTGCGCCGACCACGATCTCGCCGCTGCGGCGCGGGACCAGATAGACCGCGGAGCCCCGGACCAGCCCGCGTACGGTGCGGGTCACGATGGGCGGCTCGCCGGCGGGCATGTGCAGGCGCAGCAGTTGGCCTTTGACCGGGCGCAGCGGCGGCACCGCGCCTGCGGGAACCCCCTCGATGCCGGGGTTGGCCGCTCCCGCCGCGAGCACGACCTGATCGGCGGTGATGCGGCCGCCGGAGTCGAGTTCGACGCCGCGGGCGCGGCCGCCTTCGACGATGAGCCGGCACGCCCGATCGCGGACCCCCACGGCGCCGCGGCGCTCGGCTGCGGCGCGCAGCGCCCTCAGCAGCGAGCGGGGGTCGATGGAGTGGTCGCCGGCGGCGAGGTAGCCGCCGCGCACCGACGGCGCCAGCATGGGCTCCAGCCGGCGGCATTCGCGGCTGGTGAGCCGCTCGGTGGCCAGGCCCAGCCGGGTGCGGAGCTCGCTGAGGTGGCCCAGGCGCGCCAGGTCGTCGGTGTCGAAGGCGACTTGCAGGGTGCCCTCGGCTCGGTAGCCCGCCGAGGTGCCGCTGTCGGCTTCAAGCTCGGCGACGAACCCGGGATAGCGGTCGCGGGAGACGGCGCCGAACCGCATCAGCGGCTCCTCGCCGAACGAGGCCTCGGTGGCGGGCGTGAGCATGCCCGCGGCGACCGCGGAGGCCGAACCGTCGAGCCGGTCGGCCACCACGGTGACGCCCAACCCGGCGCGAGCCGCCCGCCAGGCGGTGACCAGGCCGATGAGCCCGCCGCCGACGACGGCCACGTCGGCGGCCGAGGGGGTGGAGGAGTTCGGGAATGTCGCTGCGCACACGGCCCTGCTGCCACTTCCTTCGCCGGTATGACCCGGATCAGGTTCATGCGGTCGGAGACTGCCAGTCTCCCTCTCAGCCGGGTCCCGACCCGGCTCCCGCGGGTGTATCTCGTCCGCTACCAGTCTAGTCGGCTGCCGGGCCGCCGCCGCGGGGCGGGCGCCCCGAACCTCCGCCCGGCCGGCGCGGGTGTTGCCCGGCACCCGCCGAGCCGGTGCCGACCCGCTCGGTCCGCCGTATGGCAGCAGGCGGCGCGGCCCTTGGGCGCTACGCCCTGAGCGATACCGCGCGGCATGGGCGTTTGGCATGGCGCCGGATGTGGCACATTGGCAGCGTGAATGAGAACGACCGCGACACCGACACCCTGGTCGGCGAGTGGATGACGCTGAAAGAAGCCGCGCGGGAACTGAACGTCAGCCCCAACCGGATCAAGCAGTTCATCACCGACCACAAGCTGCTGGGCGTCCGGCGCAACGGCGAACTATGCGTCCCGGCCGCATTCATCACCGGCGGTGACACCGTAAAGGGCCTGTCCGGAACCCTTACCGTGCTGGCCGACTCCGGGTTCAGCACCGACGAGGCCCTGCAGTGGTTGTTCACCCCCGACGACACGCTCCCGGGATCACCCATCCAGGCCCTGATCGAAAACCGCGGCACCGAGGTCCGGCGCCGTGCTCAGGCCATGGCCTTCTGAGTCGTCCGGGGGGCTCCGGGCCGCCGGCTTCGCCCGGCGCCCTCCGGCGGCGGGCCAACCGCCGCCACCGCGGCGGCGCAGTGCGCCACCGGGCGCGATCCGCCCCGGATCCATGGCTAACCTGGCCGCGTGAACACGAATCTGCGAGACCGCCTGGATTCCGCGCGCCTGTACCTGTGCACCGACGCCCGCACCGCCCAGGGCGACCTGGCCGGGTTCCTCGACTCCGCGCTCTCGGGCGGCGTCGACATCGTCCAGTTGCGCGACAAGTCGCTGGAAGCCCGCCAAGAGCTTGCAGCGCTGGAGACCGTGCGCGCCGCCTGCGACCGCCACGGCGCCCTGATGTCGGTCAACGACCGCGCCGACATCGCCCTTGCCGCGGGAGCCGACGTGCTGCACCTGGGCCAGGACGACCTGCCGGTGGCCCACGCGCGCGCCGTCATCGGCCCCGGCCCGCTGATCGGGCGCTCCAACAACGACGCCGCCATGGCGGCGGCCTCCGCCGAACAGGAGGGCGTCGACTACTTCTGCGTCGGGCCCACCTGGACCACCCCCACCAAACCGGGCCGCCCGGCCGCCGGACTGGAGCTGCTCGAGCGCACCGCCGCACTGCAGACCCGGCGCCCCTGGTTCGCCATCGGCGGCATCGGCCTGGACAACCTCGACCGGGTCATCGAGGCCGGCGCCAAGCGCGTGGTCGTCGTGCGCGCCATCACCGGTGCCCGCGACCCCCGCGCCGCGGCCGAGCGGTTCCAAGCCAGGCTCGCCGCAGCCGGCTGAGCCCGCCGGAGCCGCCGCCGGTGCGGACCCGGCCCGGCGCCGCCCGCCGCAAGCGGCCGCCTGCACCGGCGCGCCGGTCACACCGGTGCGTGGTGCAGCGCGCTGGGGCGGGTGCGCAGGTAACCCTCGATGGACTGGGCGGGCCGCCCGGTGAGTTCGCCCACGGCGGGCGAGACCACGTCCAGCTCGCCAGCTGCGATCGCGGCGCAGGCGGCCGGATCGGCGCCCGGCTGTGCCGCGGCGAACCGGCCCCGGTGCGGCGGCCGGACCGCCGACCAGGCCGCCGACTCCTGCCAGGTCTCGGGCACATAGGCGATGGTGCGCCCGGTCAGCGCGGAGAGCTTGCGCGCGGTCTCGCCCAGGGTGACCGCTTCGGGGCCGGTCACGTCGTAGGTGCGGCCCTCGTGCTCGCGGCCGCCGGTGAGCACGGCCGCGGCGGCCTCGGCCACATCCTCGCGCGAGACCCACGCCAGGCGGCCCTGGCCGGCCGGGCCGCGGATGAGGCCGTCGGAGTCGACCCAGCCGGGCAGCAGGTCCAGGTACAGGCTGGGCCGCAGGAAGGTGTGGGCCACACCTGCGGCGCGGATGTGGGCCTCGGTGTAGAAGTGGTCGCGGACCGCGGTGTAGACGGCGGCGGGCCCGGCGGAAAGGAACGACACGTAGACGATGCGGGTGACCCCCGCCGCCAGGGCCGCGTCGGCGGCGCCGAAGTGCTGCTCCACGCGGCGGTCCGACTCCGGAGCCGGGATCAGCAGCAGGGTGTCGACGCCCCGGACCGCGCGCTCGAAGGCGGCGGTGTCCTCGTAGGCGGCCATGGCGGCGCCGGCGCCGGGAAGGTCGGGGGCGCGGTTGATGTCGCGGACGATGAGGCGCTGGGCCAGGCCGAGCCGGGCCAGCCGTTCAGCGACCCGCCTGCCGAGGGCCCCGGTGGCGCCCGTGATGCCGATGGTGTGCGTTGGTGTCGGTTCGTCGCCCATGGCGGTATTTTCCGGCAGCGCCGCCGCCGGGTCACCGACCGCGGGCCGACCGGGTCGGCAACCGCGCCGCTGCAGGCGTTCGCGCGGTCGTCAGCGCGTCGCGAGCCTCCGGCGCAACCCGGCACCGGGCATGCGGGACCTTACATCGGCACCGGGCCGCACAGGCCGGCGGGCCGGCGGGCCGGTAAGGCGGCAGGTCGCAGGGCAGGTCACCGTGCTGGGCGGCGCCGGCAACCGCCGCCCGGCACGGTCCGCGGCTCCGGCCGGCCGTCAGTGCTTGCGCGCGGTGGCCGCGACGATCAGGTCGGCCAGCGGCGAGCGGGCCGAGTCGTCGAGCAGGTCGGTCTCCAGCGCCGCCGTGGCCTGGGCGACGTAGTCGTCGATGCGGCGCTCGCAGGCTGCCAGCGCGCCGCAGTCCTCGGCCGCGCCGCGCATCCACTCCACGGTCTCGGTGGAGAGGCCGGGGTCGCCGAGGTGGCCCAGGAACCGGGCGCGGTCGGCCCCGCGGGCACGCTCCAGGGTCTCGGCCACGATCAGGGTGCGTTTGCCCTCGCGCAGGTCGTCGCCTGCCGGCTTGCCGGTCTGCCCGGGGTCGCCGAAGACCCCCAGAATGTCGTCGCGCAGCTGGAAGGCCGCCCCGAGCGGGAGCCCGTAGGCCGTGTAGACGGGGCCGAGGTCGGCGTAGCGGCCCGCCAGCGCCGCGCCCAGGTGCAGCGGCCGCTCGATGGTGTACTTGGCCGCCTTGTAGTGCATGACGCGCAGTGTCGCCGCGACGTCGCCGTCTTCGCGCACCTGTTCCAGCATGTCCAGGTACTGCCCGGCCATAACCTCGGTGCGCATCGCGTTGAAGGGAGCGCGTCCGGCGGCCAGCGCGGCCAGGTCCAGGCCGCTGGACTGGTACAGGTCCTCGCTCCAGGTCAGGCACAGGTCGCCGATGAGGATCGCGGCGCCGCGGCCGAAGGAGTCGGCGGACCCGCTCCAGCCCGCGCGCTCGTGCAGCGCCTGCAGGCGCTTGTGGGTGGCCGGCAGCCCGCGGCGGGTGTCGCTGTTGTCGATCACGTCGTCGTGGATGAGCGCGCAGGCCTGCAGGAACTCCAGCGCGGCGGCGGCTGCGTGGATCCCGGGGATGTCGTCGCCTCCCGCGCCGCGCCAACCCCAGTAGCAGAAGGCGGGGCGCAGCCGTTTGCCGCCGGCGAGCATGGCTTCCAGCGCGTCGACGACCGGAGTCAGTTCGGCACCGACCTCCATCAGCTGGGTGCGGCGGGCCGCGATGAAACGGGCGATTTCGTCGTCGACGGCCGCGCGCACGAAGGCGACCGGAGAGGACGCGAAGGAGGTCATGGTCTGCAAGGTTATCGGCTAGCCGGTACCCGGCCACCCCACCCCGGAAGGGCCTTGGCCTAAGGTGGGAGACATGCTTGGGTCACCGACACGCGACGGGAGCGCGCCGACCGCAGCCTCGCGGCCGCGCGATATCCGCGAACTGCTCAAAGCCGGCGAACCGACATTCTCCTTCGAGTTCTTCCCACCGAAGACGGACGAAGGGCTGCGCAAACTCTGGCGGGTCATCCGCGAGATCGAGGCACTGCAGCCGTCGTTCGTCTCAGTCACCTACGGTGCCGGAGGCGGAACCCGCGATCTCACCGTCGAGATCACCGAGCAGATGGCAACCGACACGACGCTGCTCCCCGTCGCACACCTGACAGCCGTAAACCACTCCGTGCGCGAACTGCGCCACCTCATCGGCCGCTTTGCCGGCGTTGGGGTCAGCAACATCCTCGCTCTGCGCGGCGACCCTCCGGGAGACCCGCTGGGCGAGTGGGTCAAGCACCCCGAAGGGCTGGAATACGCCGACGAACTGGTCCGGCTCCTCAAGGAGACCGGCGACTTCAGTGTCGGCGTGGCGGCCTTCCCGTACAAGCACCCGCGTTCGCCCGACGTCGACTCCGATGTCGAGTACTTCGTGCGCAAGTGCCGCGCGGGGGCCGACTACGCCATCACCCAGATGTTCTTCGACCCCGAGGACTACCTGCGGCTGCGCGACCGCGTGGTCGCTGCGGGCGGCGAGGTGCCGATCATCCCCGAGATCATGCCGGTGGTGAAATACTCCACCATCGAGCGCTCCGAGCAGCTCTCGGGAGCACCTTTCCCGCGCCACCTCGCGGAGGAGTTCGACAAGGTCGCCGACGACCCCGAATCGGTGCGCAAGCTGGGCATCGAGCAGGCGCAGCGCATGTGCGAGCGGCTGCTGGATGAGGGTGCCCCCGGCATCCACTTCATTACGTTCAACCAGTCCACCGCCACCAGGGAGATCTACCAGCAGGTCGCCGCCGACCGCATGCCGGCAATGGCAGGGGCGCGGCCATGATCGCAAAGGGCTGGTGAGGGCTGCCGGGGAACGTGAACTCCGGTAGCACGTCAACGAATCCGCACGAAAGGTAGAGGCTCCGCGCGGCCGTAGGGCCGACCGGGGTCGACAGGACGGCGGTGCGCTCTCGGCGCACCGCCGTCAGTGCGTCCAGCAGGCCGCGGCCGATGCCCCGGCCCTGGTGGTCGGGCAGCACGTGCAGTTCGGCGACTTCGAAGGAGTCGGCGAACCAGCGCCGTTCGGCGCGGGGGTCGCGCTCGCGCAGCTCGGCCGAGACGACGTCGTGCCACCACTGCCCGCCGCTGCCGTGGAATCCGTAGCCGAACCCGATCGCGCTGCCGCCGCGTACGGCGGCGACCGAGCGGAACCGCGCGTTGCGGGCGTGCTCGCGCATGATGGATCGGCGCCCGGGGATCTGCTCGCCGGGCGGATCCATCGCCGCGGTATAGATTTCCATCAGGGCCGGCAGCGCGTGCAGGAACGCCGGGGCGGCGAGCTCCCGGAGCTCCCACGGTTCCCCCGCCCGGCGGGGTTCGTCGTCGGTGCGCACACGGCCACGGTAGACCACGGGCGTGCGGGGGCGGCGCTGTTGACGGCGGCGGCCGGGGTGCGCTTAACTGTTCTTGTTCGTACTGCTGTTCGATTCCGCTTGGTTTGTGCAGCTGTGCGTTCCACTCGCGCCCGCTTGCCGCGACTGCAATCCGGTGCGGGCGCGTGAGCGGCCGGGCGGGGGGAGGGGAAGCCTCTTGCCCGGCCGCGCCGTTTCCGCGGACCTGCGGGCGCCTGCGCCCTCGGCCCGCACCTGCGTACCTCCGTGAGTCCCTGCGCACCGAATCCGCGCGCGCCGCCCGCTCGGCCGCGCTCCAGCGCTCCCGCGGTGCCCCCGCACGCGACGAACGGCCGCGCCCCACTGCGGGAGCGCGGCCGTTCGCCGCGTGCGGGTGTTCGTAGGGGCCTGGGCCGGTGGTGCGGGTCTCGGCAACGGGGGGTGAGCCCGGGTGCCGGGCTCGCGGGGTCTCGGGCTCTTGGGTGGTCGGGGCTGGAGCCGCCGCGGGACGCGCCGGCGCGGTCGCGGCGGCGCCGGCAGCCCCGGGGCAGGGGGACATGGGCAATTGGCGCCGGCGGGCGCGCTGGTGCGCTGTGGGGGGCGCGCCGGGCCGGTGCCGACCGGGTCATCCGCCGGCCATCCGGTTGGCCGGTTGGTCCGTTGGGCGGTTGGGCGCTGTGCCGGTTAGAAGGCGTCGACGGCGCGGCGGGCCTCGGGGTCGAGGACGCCCCAGTTGATCAGCTCCTCGGTGAGGTCGCCGGGCGAGCGGTCGTAGATGACCGCCAGGGAGCGCAGGTCCTCCTGGCGGATGGACAGCACGCGCCCGTTGTAGTCGCCGCGCTGGCTCTGGATGGTGGCCACGTAGCGGGCGAGCGGGCCGGCTTTCTCCTGGGGGAGCTGCTGCATGCGCTCCAGGTCGATGACCAGCTTGGGTGTGGGGCCGAGCGGGGTCGGTGCCGCGCCGCCGGGCAGCAGCTCTGACATGGGCACGCCGTAGAAGTCCGCGAGCTCGGCGAGCTTCTGGACGGTAACGGCGCGGTCGCCGCGCTCGTAGGAGCCCACGACGACGGCTTTCCAGCGCCCGTGGGACTTCTCCTCGACCCCGTGCAGGGAGAGCCCCTGCTGGGTGCGGATGGCGCGCAGTCGCGCACCGAGGGACTTAGCGTATTCCGATGGCATCTTCTTCGTCGCTCCCCGGCCGTGAAGGTGGCTCGTCGGGCGGAGGGGCCCGGGAGGGCTCCTGCCGCAGGGCCCGAACTCAACCGGCCCTGCCCGAGTTTGGTTACGGACAGTGACGGTAGGCCGGTTCGGGTGCCAGGTCAAGCCGTTGGGTGGAAAAGCGATGATTCAGTGGCCAAACCGTGTGTAAGTGAGTGCCCTCTCATTTCCGGATCGATGCGGACATCTTGGCCAGGCATCGTGCACGGAAAGCCCGCAAACGCAGGGATTCCGTGTTTTCGTCCGCGACACCCACCGCGCGTGGTGTCCTATTCACGGAACGATGAGGGGATATGTCAATCCCGGGTGGTGTGATGAGAGTCACATTTTCCAGTCGTTTCGCGGTGCCGGTGGGCGGCCGGCGAGCAGTGTCCCCGCGGTGCGCTGGTAGCGTGAGGCCGTTCGACATCCTTTAACGTCCTGTCCCGTGAGGCAGGGAAGGGGGTCACTACTGTGTGTATGCAACAGCGTGCCGAGCGTGACTCGGAAGTATCGGCCGGTGATTCCGCCGAATCCACCGACCGCGTCCCCGCTCCGGCACGGACCGTCCTGGACGCTCCCGAGATCCAGCGGGCGCTCACCCGAATCGCCCACGAGGTGCTCGAACGCACCAAGGGCGGTACCGACGTCACCCTGCTGGGCATCCCCTCGCGCGGTGTGCCGCTGGCCCGCCGCTTGGCCGAACGCATCGAGCGGGTCGAAGGCCGCACTGTCCCGTGGGGATCGCTGGACATCACCATGTACCGCGACGACCTGCGGCTGGCGCCGGCCCGCGCCCTGGGCCGCACCGAGATCCCGCCCGAAGGGGTCGACGGCCGCACCGTGGTCCTGGTCGACGACGTCCTGTTCTCCGGCCGCACGGTGCGCGCCGCACTCGACGCCCTCAACGACATCGGCCGCCCCCGCGCGGTCCAACTGGCCACCCTCGTCGACCGCGGCCACCGCGAGCTGCCAATCCGGGCCGACTACGTGGGCAAGAACCTGCCGACCTCGCTGCGCGAGACCGTCACCGTGCAGCTGAGCGAGCCCGACGGCGCCGACGCCGTCCTGCTCGGCCCGGCCAAACCGCGCCCCGGCGACGAGGAGGCCTGATGCGCCACCTGCTGTCCACCGGCGACCTCGCCCACGACGAAGCCCTGCTGGTGCTCGATACCGCCGCCGAACTCGCCCAGGTCAGCGGCAGATCGGTGAAGAAACTGCCCACCCTGCGCGGCCGCACCGTGGTCAACCTCTTCTACGAGGACTCCACCCGCACCCGCACGTCCTTCGAACTCGCCGCCAAACGGCTCTCGGCCGACGTCGTCAACTTCTCCGCCAAGGGCTCCAGCGTCTCCAAGGGCGAGAGCCTCAAGGACACCGCGCTGACCCTGCAGGCCATGGGGGCCGACGGCGTGGTCGTGCGCCACGGCGCCTCCGGGGCCGCCCACCGGCTCGCCAACTGGGTCGACGGCGCCGTGCTCAACGCCGGCGACGGCACCCACGAGCACCCCACCCAGGCGCTGCTGGACGTCTACACGATGCGCGAGCGCCTGGGCCGGCTCGACGGGCTGCGGGTGGCCATTGTCGGCGACGTGCTGCACAGCCGGGTGGCCAGATCCAATGTGCTGCTGCTGCACACGCTCGGCGCCGAGGTCACCCTGGTGGCCCCGCCCACCCTGGTCCCGGTCTCGGTGCACACCTGGCCCTGCGCCGTCTCCTACGACCTCGACACGGTGCTGCCCAAGAGCGACGTGGTGATGCTGCTGCGGGTGCAGGCCGAACGCATGCACGACGCGTTCTTCCCCACCGCACGCGAGTACAGCCGCCGCTACGGGCTCGACGGCGAACGCTTCGCCCGGATGCAGGACCACGCGATCGTCATGCATCCCGGGCCCATGGTGCGCGGGATGGAGATCTCCGCCGAGGTCGCCGACTCCCCGCGCAGCACCGTCAACGAGCAGGTCGCCAACGGCGTCAGCGTGCGCATGGCCGTGCTGTACCTGCTCCTGGGCGGGTCTTAGGCCGTCTGCGCGCCCCAGCGCGCAGCCCGCTTCCGGCCAACCCCGGCGGCGCCCCGGACCGGCCCGCCGCGCCCGCCCCCTGCACCGGGCGGCGCCGGCCCGGCCCCGCGCGCCCCGCCCGCACAGCAACCACTGAAGACAGAAGTGATGGACAGATGACCCAGAGCAGCGCCGCCTACCTGATCCGCGGCGCCCGCATCGCCGGGGCGGACCCGGCCGACATCCTGATCCGCGACGGCGCCATCGCCGAGACCGGCCCGGACCTGGCCGCCGCCGATGCCGCCGCGGACGCCACCGTGGTCGACGCCACCGGGCTGATCGCGCTGCCCGGCCTCGTCGACCTGCACACCCACCTGCGCGAGCCCGGCCGCGAGGACGCCGAGACCGTCGCCGGCGGCGCCCGGTCCGCCGCGGTCGGCGGCTACACCGCCGTGCACGCGATGGCCAACACCGACCCCGTCGCCGACACCGCCGGCGTGGTCGAGCAGGTCTGGCGGCTGGGCCGCGAGTCCGGCCACTGCGACGTGCGGGCGGTGGGCGCGGTCACCCGCGGCCTGGGCGGCACCCAGCTGGCCGAGCTCGGCGCCATGGCCGACTCCGCCGCCGGGGTGCGCGTGTTCTCCGACGACGGCAAGTGCGTCTCCGACGCGCTGCTGATGCGCCGCGCCCTGGAGTACGTCAAGGCCTTCGACGGGGTGGTCGCCCAGCACGCCCAAGAGCCGCGGCTGACCGAGAACGCCCAGATGAACGAGGGCGTGGTCTCCGACCGGCTGGGGCTGGCCGGCTGGCCCGCCGTCGCCGAAGAGGCCGTCATCGCCCGCGACTGCCTGCTCACCGAGCACGTCGGCTCGCGGCTGCACGTCTGCCACGTCTCGACCAGGGGATCGGTGCAGATCCTGCGCTGGGCCAAGAGCCGCGGCTGCGACGTCACCGCCGAGGTCACCCCGCACCACCTGCTGCTGACCGAGGACCTGGCCGAAAGTTACGATCCGGTCTACAAGGTCAACCCGCCGCTGCGCACCGCCGAGGACGTCCAGGCGCTGCGCGAAGGCCTGGCCGACGGCACCATCGACTGCGTGGCCACCGACCACGCGCCCCACCCGGCCGAGGCCAAGGAGACCGAGTGGTCCACGGCCGCCATGGGCATGCTCGGCCTGGAGACCGCGCTACCGGTGGTCCAGCACACCATGGTCGACACCGGCCTGCTCGACTGGGCCGGCGTGGTGCAGCGGATGTCGGCCGCACCCGCTCGAATCGGACGTCTTGCAGGTCACGGCCGTCCCATCGCCCCAGGCGAGCCCGCCAACGTTACCCTGTATGACGCGGACACCGCCGCTGACGTCGACCCGGCGGCCCTGGCATCCAAGAGCGCAAACACCCCCTACCGGGGTATGCGCCTGCCCGGCCGCATCCGCGCGACGTTCCTGCGCGGCGTCCCCACGGTCCTCGATGGGAAGATCCAGTGACTCCACAACCAGCATCCGGCGGCAGCACCGCCGCCGTCCTCGTACTGGAGGACGGCCGCGCCTTCCACGGCCGCGCCTTCGGCGCACACGGCGAAACCCTCGGCGAGATCGTCTTCAACACCGGCATGACCGGCTACCAGGAGACACTCACCGACCCCTCCTACCACCGCCAGATCGTCGCGATGACCGCGCCGCACATCGGCAACACCGGCGTCAACGACGACGACCCCGAGTCCGGGCGGATCTGGGTGGCCGGCTACGTCGTGCGCGAACCCGCCCGCGTCTCCTCCAACTGGCGCGCCAAGCGCACCCTGGAAGAGGAGCTGGTGCGCCAGAACGTGGTCGGCATCGCTCTGGACGGCACCCGCGCCCTGACCCGCCACCTGCGCGACCGCGGCGCCATGCGCGCCGTCATCAGCACCACCGAGACCGACACCGCGGTGCTGCGCGAACGGGTGCTGGCCAGCCCGCAGATGTCCGGCGCCGACCTCGCCGGCGAGGTCGCCACCACCGAGCCCTACACCGTGTACCCGCCCGAGGGCGTGGCCACCCGCTTCCGTGTCGCAGCGGTCGACCTGGGCATCAAGGCGATGACCCCCCAGCGCCTGGCCGAGCGCGGCTGCGAGGTCACCGTGCTGCCCGCCGGCGCGACCGCCGACCGGATCCTCGCCGACCGGCCCGACGGCGTGTTCTTCAGCAACGGCCCCGGCGACCCCGCCACCGCCGAACAGCCGGTGGCCGCGATGCAGGCCGTGCTGGAGTCGCGCACCCCCCTGTTGGGCATCTGCTTCGGCAACCAGATCCTGGGCCGCGCGTTGGAACTGGGCACCTTCAAGCTGCGCTTCGGACACCGCGGCGTCAACCAGCCCGTGCAGGACGTGCACACCCGCCGCGTCCACATCACCAGCCACAACCACGGCTTCGCCGTCGACGCACCCACCGGCGGGCCCTTCGACACCCCCTACGGGCGCGCCGAGGTCAGCCACATCGACCTCAACGACGGCGTGGTCGAAGGCCTGCGGCTGCTCGACCGCCCCGCCTTCAGCGTCCAGTACCACCCCGAGGCCGCCGCCGGCCCGCACGACGCCGCCGAGCACTTCGACGCGTTCTGCGACCTGATGGCCGCCGCCACCGATCCGTCCAGCAGCTCCGGCCGGCCGGCCGAGCCCGCACAGTCGTAAGCCAGAGGACACCACATGCCGCGCCGAAATGACCTGAAGTCCGTTCTCGTGGTCGGCTCCGGGCCGATCGTGATCGGCCAGGCAGCGGAGTTCGACTACTCCGGGACCCAGGCGTGCCGCGTCCTCAAGGCCGAAGGCCTGCGCGTCATCCTGGTCAACTCCAACCCGGCCACGATCATGACCGATCCCGAGATCGCCGACGCCACCTACGTCGAGCCGATCACCCCGGACATGGTCGAGAAGATCATCGTCAAGGAGCGCCCCGACGCGCTGCTGCCGACCCTGGGCGGCCAGACCGCCCTCAACACCGCCGTGGCCCTGCACTCCTCGGGCGTGCTCGCCAAGTACGACGTGGAACTGATCGGCGCCAACGTCGAAGCCATCCAGTCCGGCGAGGACCGCGAAACGTTCAAGGGCATCGTCGAGCGCATCGGCGGCGAGTCCGCCCGCTCGCGCATCTGCCACACGCTGGACCAGTGCCTGGCCGCCGCCGACGAACTCAACTACCCGGTGGTGGTCCGCCCCTCCTTCACCATGGGCGGATCGGGCTCGGGCTTCGCCCACGACGAGGTCGACCTGCGCCGCATCGCCGGGCAGGGCCTGGCCCTCTCGCCCACCACCGAGGTGCTGCTTGAGGAGTCCATCCTCGGCTGGAAGGAGTACGAGCTGGAGCTGATGCGCGACGGCAACGACAACGTGGTCGTCGTCTGCTCCATCGAGAACTTCGACCCGATGGGCGTGCACACCGGCGACTCCATCACCGTCGCCCCGGCCATGACCCTGACCGACCGCGAGTACCAGCGCATGCGCGACATCGGCATCGCGGTCATCCGCGAGGTCGGCGTCGACACCGGCGGCTGCAACATCCAGTTCGCCGTGCACCCTGGGACCGGGCGCATCATCGTCATCGAGATGAACCCGCGGGTGTCGCGGTCCTCGGCACTGGCCTCCAAGGCCACCGGGTTCCCCATCGCCAAGATCGCCGCCAAGCTCGCCGTGGGATACACGCTCGACGAGATCCCCAACGACATCACCGCCGAGACCCCGGCCAGCTTCGAACCGAGCCTGGACTACGTCGTGGTCAAGGTGCCGCGGTTCGCCTTCGAGAAGTTCCCCGGAGCCGACCCGGCGCTGACCACCACCATGAAATCGGTCGGCGAGGCGATGGCCATCGGCCGCTCCTTCCCCGAAGCGCTGCAAAAGGCCATGCGCTCGATCGAGAAGAACGGCGTCGGCCTGACCTGGGCCGGGGAACCCGGCGACAAGGACGCCCTGGTGCGGGCCGCCGCCACCCCCGGCGAGCTGCGGCTGCGCAACGTCCAGCAGGCGCTGCGCGCCGGCGCCGGTGTCGCCGAACTCCAGCAGGCCACCGGAATCGACCCGTGGTTCCTGGACCAGATGCTGCTGCTGGAGGAGACCGCCCGCGACCTGGCCGCGGGCCGGCTCGACGCCGAACGCCTGCGCGCCGCCAAACGGGCCGGCTTCTCCGACGCCCAGATCGGCGAGGCCACCGGCAAGGCCGAAGAGGTCGTGCGCGAGCTGCGCTACGCACTGGGCCTGCATCCCGTGTACCTGACGGTCGACACCTGCGCCGCCGAGTTCGCCGCCCAGACGCCCTACCTCTACTCCAGTTACGACGAGGAGACCGAGGTCCCCGCGGGCACCCGCCCCAAGGTGATCATCCTGGGCTCGGGCCCCAACCGCATCGGCCAGGGCGTGGAGTTCGACTACAGCTGCGTGCACGCCTCCCTCGCGCTGTCGGCGGCCGGCTACGAGACCGTCATGGTCAACTGCAACCCCGAGACCGTCTCCACCGACTACGACACCAGCGACCGCCTCTACTTCGAGCCGCTCACCCTCGAAGACGTGCTGGAGGTGGTGCGCGCCGAGCGCGCCACCGGCGAACTGGCCGGGGTGGTCGTGCAGCTGGGCGGGCAGACCCCGCTGGGGTTGGCCCGCGGCCTCCAAGAGGCCGGCGTGCCCATCGTCGGCACCAGCCCCGAAGCCATCGACCTCGCCGAGGACCGCGGCGAGTTCGGCAAAGTGCTGGCCGAGGCCGGCCTGCCCGCACCCAAGCACGGCACCGCCCACTCCTTCGCGGGAGCCCGCGAGGTCGCCGGCGAGATCGGCTACCCGGTGATGGTGCGCCCCTCCTACGTGCTGGGCGGGCGCGGCATGGAGATCGTCTACGACGAGCGCATGCTGGCCGACTACATCGAGCGCAACGCCGAGGTCAGCCCCGACTACCCGGTGCTGATCGACCGGTTCCTCGACGACGCCATCGAGGTCGACGTCGACGCCATCTACGACGGCACCGACCTCTACCTCGGCGGCATCATGGAGCACATCGAGGAGGCCGGCATCCACTCCGGCGACTCCGCGTGCGCCCTGCCCGCGGTGACCTTGGGCAACGAGGACTTCGAACGCATCCGCTACTCCACCGAGGCCATCGCCCGCGGCACCGGCGTGCGCGGCCTGCTCAACGTGCAGTACGCGCTGGCCTCGGGCGTGCTCTACGTGCTGGAGGCCAACCCGCGCGCCTCGCGCACCGTGCCCTTCGTGTCCAAGGCCACCGCGGTGCCGCTGGCCAAGGCCGCGGCGCGGGTGATGCTGGGCGCCAGCGTGCGCGGTCTGCGCGCCGAAGGGATGCTGCCGGCCAAGGGCGACGGCGGCGCGCTGCCCCTGGATGCTCCCGTCGCGGTCAAGGAGGCGGTGCTGCCCTTCAACCGCTTCATCGACCGACACGGCGAGGGCGTCGACACCGTGCTCGGCCCCGAGATGCGCTCCACCGGCGAGGTCATGGGCCTCGACACCGACTTCGGCGCCGCCTACGCCAAGTCCCAGCTCGCGGCGTTCGGGTCCCTGCCGGTCTCCGGCTCGGTGTTCGTCTCGGTGGCCAACCGCGACAAGCGCACCATGGTCTTCCCGGTCAAGCGGCTGGCCGACCTCGGCTTCGAGATCCTGGCGACCGAAGGCACCGCTTCGGTACTGCGGCGCAACGGCGTCGCCGCCCAAGTGGTGCGCAAGCACAGCGAAGGTCCCGGGCCGGCCGGCGAACCCACTATCGTGCAACTCATCCACCGCGGCGGTGTGGACCTCATCGTCAACACGCCCTTCGGCAGCGCCGGCCAGTCCGGTCCGCGCCTGGACGGCTACGAGATCCGTACTGCGGCGGTCGTGCGCGGCGTGCCCAGTGTCACCACAGTGCAGGGGCTGGCTGCGGCGGTGCAGGGCATCGAGGCCCTGGTGCGGGGCGACATCGGTGTGCGCTCCCTCCAGGAACACGCCGCCACACTGCACAGCGCGGCGGGCTGAGGCCCGCGCGGGAAACCGGGGCGGGCCGGGCAGGGCGGGCCGCAGCAAGGGGGCGGCCGGCAGGGTGCCGGGCGCGGATACCAGGCCGCGCCGCCGAGCGGAGCAAGGCAGGGCAGCGCGAGTGAGTGACAACGGGCCGGTGCAGACACGCAGCCCTGTACTGACCGTGCGCCGGGTCGACGCCTACCACGCCATCACGGTCGTGGCGCCGCAGATCGCCGAGCGGTTCCGCTCGGGGCAGTTCCTGTCGGTGGCGGTGGGCGGCGAGCAGTCCAGCATGCTGCTGCGCCGCCCCTTCGCCATCCACGACGTCAAACCCGACTACGGCGGCACGGTGGAGTTCCTGTTCGCGGTGCGCGGGCCCGGCACCGCCTGGCTGGCCGAGCGGCGCTCGCGCGACCTCATCGACGTCGTGGGGCCGCTGGGCCGGCCCTTCCCGCTGCCGCGCGACCCGGTCAACTGCGTCCTGGTGGGCGGCGGGTCGGGTGCGGCCCCGCTGTTCCCGCTGGCCCACGCGCTGCGGCGGCGCGGCTGCCGGGTGGACTTCGTGCTGGGTGCGGCCTCGGCCGACCGCGTGTTCAGCGCGATCAGCGCCCGCCGCATCGCCGAGACCGCCACCTTCACCACCGACGACGGCTCCTTCGGGGTCCGCGGGCGCGCCACCGACACCCTGGAGCGGGTCGCCGCCGACGCCCGCTCCGACGTCGTCTATGCGTGCGGCCCCATGCCGATGCTGGGCCGGGTCGCCGCCGCGGCCGCCCGCATGGGCATACCCGCGCAGGTGGCGGTGGAGGAGTCGATGGCCTGCGGTACCGGCGTGTGCATGAGCTGCGTCATCCCCGTGGTCGGCGACGACGGCATCACCCGGATGGCGCGCGCCTGCGTCGACGGGCCGGTGTTCCGCGGCGAGCGGGTGCGCTTCGACGATGTGGGCACCATCCCCTTCGACACCCTGGGCGCACCCGGCTGGAAGGCCCGCGCCGATGAGCCGGGCGGCGGGGCCGCGGACCGGGAGGCCGGTTGAGCATGCACACCGATCTGCGAACCCGCCTGGGCGGGCTGGAGCTGGCCAACCCGGTGATGGCGGCGGCCGGCTGCGCCGGCACCGGCCGCGAGCTCGCCCGTTTCTACGACATCGCCCGGCTGGGTGCGGTGGCCACCAAGTCGGTGATGCTGGAGCCGCGCGCCGGGCGTCCCGCGCCGCGGATGGCCGAGACCCCCGCGGGCATGCTCAGCGCGGTCGGGCTGCAGGGGCCGGGCATCGAGGTGTTCCTCCAGCGCGACCTGCCCTGGTTGCAGTCGCGCGGGGCGACCACCGTGGTGTCGGTGGCCGGGCACAGCGCCGAGGAGTACGGCGAACTGGCGAGCAGGCTGCCGGCCTCGGCGGGCGCGGCCATGATCGAGGTCAATCTGTCGTGTCCGTCCCCGGCCGGGCGCGGCCGGCACTTTGCCGACGACCCCGCAGAGGCCGCGCGGGTCGTGCAGGCCGTCTGCGCCCGAGCGGGGGCCGATGTGCCGGTCTTCGCCAAGCTCGCGGCCGACGTGCCCGACCCGGCGGGCCTGGCGGCGGCCTGCGTCGAGGCGGGCGCCGACGGGCTGTCCATGGTCAACTGCGTGCGGGGGATGGCGGTCGACCCCGCCACGCTGCGGCCGGCGGTCGCCGGCGGCATGGGCGGGATTTCGGGGCCGGCGATCCGCCCGATCGCGGTCGGCCGCGTCTTCGAGACCCGCGCGGAGCTGCCCGAGGTGCCCATCATCGGCATGGGCGGCGTGCGCACCGGCGCCGACGCGCTGGAGTTCCTTGCCGCGGGCGCCTCGGCGGTGGCGGTGGGCACGGTGAACTTCGCCGACCCCTCGGCGTGCGTGCGCATCCTGCGGGAGCTGGAGGAGCTGCTGGAGGAGCGCGGCGTGGACCGGGTCACCGATGTCATCGGTGCCGCGCACCGGCCGGTAGGGACCGCGCGATGACCGGCAAACTGCTCAGATCGCCCGCTAGCGGGTCGAATCCGCCCAGCCACACCGGCCCCACCCCTGAATGCGGAAAGCGGCGCTGCGGCCGCCTCAGCCGCCCCGGTGCATGTCTGGTGCCCCGCATGCATGAACCGGACGCAGGCGGGAACCGCTCGGGACAGCACCGCAGTGCCGGCCCGCCGGCGCACCGCCGGTGCAGCCGCTGCCCGGCCGCAGCCGCGGCCGAACAGACCGATGACCACACCACCCGACTCCGCAGCACGACTCGCGCCGTATGACCGCACCGGACCGCACCACCGCACCGCATGACCGCATGACCGCCAGCCCTGAACCGTCCTGCCACCTCAGCGAGCCGAAGGAGAACCACCGTGGCCGCGCCCATCGCTGTCGCCATCGACGCACCCGATATCGAGACCGCCGCACGCTGGACCTCTGAGGTCTCCCCGCACGTCAGCACGGTCAAAGTAGGGCTGGAGCTTTACCTGCGCTACGGCGCCGAGGTCGTCGGCACGCTGCGCGGCGGCAGCAAGACCTCGGTGTTCCTGGACCTCAAACTGCACGACATCCCGGCCACCGTGGCCGGGGCCACCCGCAACCTCGCGCGGTTCAAGCCCTCGATCCTGACCGTGCACGCGGCAGGGGGCCGCGAGATGATCTCGTCGGCGGTCGAGGCGGCCCCGCAGACCACCATCGCCGCGGTGACGATCCTGACCTCGCTCAACGACTCGGCGCTGGCCGACATCGGTATCAGCGGTCCGCCCGGCGACGCCGCCCGGCGGCTGGCGCTGCTGGCGGTGGAGTCCGGCGCCCGGGCACTTGTGTGCTCGCCGCACGAGGTCGCCTCGCTGCGGGCCGAGGTCGGGCCCGACGTGACGCTGATCACTCCGGGTGTGCGCCCGCTGGGTGCCGACCACGGCGACCAGGCCCGCGTGGCGACGCCCGAGGCGGCCTATGAGGCCGGTGCGGACCTGCTGGTGATCGGCCGGCCCATCACCCGTGCGGCCGATCCGGGGGCCGCTGCCGCCTCGATCGCGGCCGCGCTGCGCAGGGTGGAGGCGGCCTCGGCGTGATGGCGCGGCTCTTCGGGCGCCCCCTGCGCACTCGCCGCGTCCACTGCATCCGATTCGTCCGCGCCGGGCGGTTCGCCGGGTCCGACCGGTCCGACCGGCCCGGCCGGACCGCCCGGCACAGCCGGATCGGTGGGCTCAGCCGGATCTCGACCCGTCAGAATGACCGGTTGCGGCCACTTCGTCGTTGCAGAATGCTCACGACCGAAACCCCCTTGAGACGGCATGCCCATGACCTGCGCGGTCTGGGGAGGCGCTCGGCGCCGGTAGGTTTGCCACCGGCCTCAACCGGGCCGAAAGTCCTGATTTTCGTACCCCTGCGCAATCAATCCATTACAAAGAGTAATTACTTTGACGAAATGGCGCCTGAAAGGCCACTTTGCGTTGCCGAACGGGGTCGGAACCTACTAACTTGCGCAGGCGTCCGCCCTCTACAAACGAGAGAAAACCGAGGTGACCCGGCGTGGCCCTTCCTCCCCTCACACCCGAACAGCGCGCCGCGGCTCTGGAGAAAGCCGCCAAGGCCAGAAAAGAGCGCGCAGAAGTCAAGAACCGCCTGAAGCACGGTGGCGTCTCGCTGTCGGAGGTTCTGTCCGACGGGCAGACCGACGACGTGATCGGCAAGATGAAGGTTTCGGCACTGCTCGAATCCCTTCCCGGCGTCGGTAAAGTCCGCGCCAAGCAGATCATGGAGCGGCTGAACATCGCCGAGTCGCGCCGAGTCCGCGGGCTCGGTGCCAACCAGCGCTCGGCGCTGGAGCGTGAATTCGGCGGAGCCGAGTAGCGCTCGAAGGCGGATGTGCCGTTTTTCACGGCCACTGGGGGCCGTCCGCGCTAGCGGCGGCCGGTCCGGGCGCGACCGCCGATACCGCATTCTCCGCAGCCCCGCGGAGGCGGTACCGGCGGCGCGCCGAACCGCGCAGGCCGCGCGGGCGGCCCCCGGCGCAGCGCAGCAGCGGCGGGTCCGCTGCGGTGCGGTGGTATAAAAGACCAATCGCCACCGGTGCCGCTCGCCGAGCCGCCGCTCACGCGCGGTCTGCGCCGAGAGCGGCCTGCTGCGGAAACCGGGCGAGCGTGCCGAACCCGCCGCATCCGGCGCCGGGCCCGCGATCGCAGCCCGGCCGGCCGTTCCTACGAGAGTTAGATCCGCCCGTGTCCAACGACTCCGCCGCATCCGCCGCCTCCGCTGACGGGGGCCGGCGCGCCGGGTCGGCGCAGCGGCTGACCGTCCTGTCCGGCCCCTCCGGGGTCGGCAAAAGCACCGTGGTCCACGAGATCCGGGCGCACCATCCCGAGGTGTGGCTGTCGGTCTCGGCCACCACCCGCCCGCCCCGCCCCGGCGAGACCGACGGCGTCGAGTACCACTTCACCGACGACGCCGGTTTCGACCGCATGATCGCCCGGGGCGAGCTGCTGGAGTGGGCGCAGTTCTCGGGCAACCGCTACGGCACCCCGCGCGTGCCCGTCGAGGAGCACCTGCACCGCGGGCAGCCCGTGCTGCTGGAGATCGACCTGCAGGGCGCCCGCCAGGTGCGCGAGAGCATGCCCGAGGCGCTGCAGGTGTTCCTGGCGCCGCCCTCCTGGGAGGAGCTGGTGCGCCGGCTCACCGGGCGCGGTACCGAACCCCCCGAGGTCGTCCAGCGCCGCCTGGACGCCGCCCGCGTCGAGCTGGCCGCCGAGAAGGAGTTCGACACCACCCTCGTCAACACGTCGGTACGCGAAGTGCGCGCGGAGCTGCTAGCGTTGATCGGGATCCCCGGCGACGACTCCGCGGCCACTTCCTAGTCCTCGGGTCCGCAGCCTTCGGGGCATCCGCGGCCCGCGAGCCGCCCCGGGAACGGGTGCATACCGCGCCACGTTCCACCGCCGTCCGGCGCAGGCCCATCAGCACCAGGCCCGCCGCGTCGGCGTCCGAATAGGTGCGCGGCCTCGACTATCCTTGTTTTCCGCAATCAGAATTCCGCAGGTCCCGCAGTGGACCGTCCGACCCTCCAGGGGGACGCACGTGGCAGGCACAGAGCCCGTCGCCGAAGGCATCACGAACCCGCCTATCGACGACCTCCTCGAATGCGTCGAGAGCAAGTACAGCCTGGTCACCATGAGCTCCAAGCGCGCCCGGCAGATCAACGCCTACTACGCCCAGCTCGGCGAGGGCCTGCTTGAGTACGTCGGTCCGCTCGTCGAGACCCAGGTCCAAGAGAAGGCGCTGTCCATCGCACTGCGCGAGGTCAAGAGCGGCCTGCTCACCGCGGAGCCCTACGAAGGGGCCTGACCGCACATCCGGGCGTGTACCGCCGGCGGCCCCGGGCCGCGGCGGCACGCGGCCCGGCCGGGGCGGACCGCCCACCCGGCGCCCGCTGTGCTGAGATTCTTCCGTGAATACTGATAACCGGCCCGAGGTCGTCCTGGGGGTGGGAGCGGGCATCGCCGCCTACAAGGTGTGCGAGCTGCTCCGCCGCCTCACCGAGTCCGGGCACAGCGTCCAAGTCGTCCCCACCGCCGACGCCCTGCGCTTCGTGGGCGAGCCCACCTGGTCCGCGCTTTCGGGCCGCCCCGTCGCCACCGAGGTCTGGGACTCCGTGCACGAGGTCCCGCACGTGCGCATCGGTCGGCGTGCCGATCTGCTGCTGGTCGCCCCGGCGACCGCCGACCTGCTGGCCAAGGCGGCCCACGGCCTCGCCGACGACCTGCTCACCAACACGCTGCTGACCGCGCGCTGCCCCGTCGTCTTCGCCCCGGCGATGCACACCGAGATGTGGGAGCACCCGGCCACCCGCGCCAATGTCGCCACCCTGCGTTCGCGCGGTGCCGTGGTGATCGAGCCGGCTTCGGGCCGGCTCACCGGCGCCGATACCGGTCCCGGGAGGCTGCCCGAGCCCGGCGACATCTTCGCCGCCGCCCGCCGCGTGCTCGCCCGCGGCTCTGCACCCGCCGACCT
Source organism: Streptomonospora sediminis (assembly GCF_054778995.1). NCBI lineage: Bacteria > Bacillati > Actinomycetota > Actinomycetes > Streptosporangiales > Nocardiopsidaceae > Streptomonospora > Streptomonospora sediminis. Next base: position 54,007 of record NZ_BAAGYZ010000036.1, on the reverse strand, counting down.
GGTCGGGCACCGGGTCCTGGTCACCGCAGGCGGAACCCGCGAACCCATCGACCCGGTGCGCTTCATCGGCAACCGGTCCTCGGGCCGCCAGGGATACGCGCTGGCGGCCACCGCCCTGGCCCGCGGCGCGCGGGTGAGCCTCCTGTCGGCCAACGTCGCACTTCCGGCGCCCGCAGGGGCCGAGGTCGTCGAGGTCGGGTCGGCCCGCGAACTGCGCGAGGCCGCGCTGGCCCACAGCGGAACCGCCGACGCCATCGTGATGGCCGCGGCCGTCGCCGACTTCCGGCCCGCCGAAACCGCGACCGGAAAGATCAAGAAGAACGGCGACGGGCCGGCTCCCGTCGAGCTCGTGGAGAACCCCGACATCCTGCTCGAACTGGCCGCCCGGCGCGCCCGCCCCGACCAGGTCGTCGTCGGCTTCGCCGCCGAGACCGACCACGTGCTCGACCACGGCCGCGCGAAACTGCAGCGCAAGGGCTGCGATCTGCTGGTCGTCAACCAGGTCGGCGACGGCCGGGCCTTCGGCACCGCCGACAACCAGGCGGTGGTCCTGGGCGCAGACGGGTCGGCGACCGAGATCCCCCGCGGCCCCAAGGAGGAACTCGCCGACCGGGTCTGGGACTTGGTGGCCGGGCGCCTGGCCGCCCCCGGCACCGCGCCGTAGCGACCGTTCGGGGCCGCGGAGGTGTGTACAGGGGGTAACCGCAGCCGCCGCCGGACGCCGTCCGCGAGCGCCGCCGCGGCGGGCTCCGTGTTGCGTGTGCAGCTTCCCGTTCCGCTGTACGCTACGGAAATTCCCAGCACATGGGCATGATCAGGGCGGTACGGGAAAAACCCTTGTGTCGTGCGTCACAATCCGCGGGTTGCCGCCTGAGTAGGCATTCCGCGCTCACACGCCGGCGGCGCGCCGCCGTGTAGGCGGCCGCAACCGATCCGATGCGGCGAGCCCACCCGAGCGCGCCGGGCGGCGTCCCACTACAGTGGATTTCAGAAACCAACCACGTCGGTCGGTTTCGCGGAGGAGACCCCCTTCCCCTCCGTGATGGCCGAGCCGAGCCGACAACTGTCAGCCAGCAGCCGCTGCAAGGAGTCACTAAACGTGTCCCGTCGTCTTTTCACCTCCGAGTCGGTCACCGAAGGCCACCCCGACAAGATGGCCGACCAGATCAGTGACGCGATCCTCGACGAGATGCTCAAGGAGGACCCGGCCAGCCGGGTCGCCGTCGAGACCCTGATCACAACCGGACAGGTACACGTGGCCGGTGAGGTCACCACGCAGACCTACGTCGACATCCCCGCCGTCGTTCGGAAGAAGATCCTGGAGATCGGCTACGACTCCTCCGCCAAGGGCTTTGACGGCCAGTCGTGCGGGGTTTCGGTCTCCATCGACGCGCAGTCCCCCGACATCGCCCAGGGCGTCGACACCGCCTACGAGGCGCGTGTCGAAAACGAGGACGACGCCCTCGACCGCCAGGGTGCCGGCGACCAGGGCCTGATGTTCGGCTACGCGAACCGTGAGACCCCTGAGCTCATGCCGCTGCCGATCAAGCTCGCCCACGCGCTGTCGCAGCGCCTCTCCGAGGTCCGCCACAACGGGACGGTGCCCTACCTCCGTCCCGACGGCAAGACCCAGGTCACCGTCGAGTACGACGGCGCGACCCCCGTCCGGCTGGACACCGTCGTGGTCTCCAGCCAGCACGCTCCCGACATCGACATGGACGAGCTCCTTACGCCGGACATCAAGGAGCACGTGATCGCGCCGATCGTCGCGAGCTACGGGCTTGAGTCCGACGACTACCGCCTGCTCGTCAACCCGACCGGCCGCTTCGAGATCGGCGGCCCGATGGGCGACGCGGGCCTGACCGGCCGCAAGATCATCGTCGACACCTACGGCGGCTACGCCCGCCACGGCGGCGGCGCGTTCTCCGGCAAGGACCCGTCCAAGGTCGACCGTTCGGCCGCCTACGCCACGCGCTGGGTCGCCAAGAACATCGTCGCGGCCGGCCTGGCCGACCGCGCCGAGGTCCAGGTCGCCTACGCCATCGGCAAGGCCGCCCCTGTGGGCGTCTTCATCGAGACCTTCGGCACCGAGCAGGTCGCCCCCGAGGTCATCGAGAAGGCCGTGCAGGAGGTCTTCGACCTGCGCCCCGCCGCGATCGTGCGCGACCTCAACCTGCTGCGCCCGATCTACTCCGGCACCGCCGCCTACGGCCACTTCGGCCGCCAGTCCGCGGAGTTCACCTGGGAGCAGACCGACCGCGCCGAGGCGCTCAAGGCCGCTGTCGGCGCCTAACCCCGCCAAAGCACGGGCGCCCCTTCCGCACAGCGCCCGCTGACCACGCCCGGCCGCGGATCCGTGCACACGGGTCCGCGGCCGGGCGCGTTTGTGCGAAGTGCGGCATGTTTTCCTGTATGTCGGGTTTCCGTGTTTTGGGGTTCCGGGCTACCCGTGGGAGCGGTTTCCCGGACGGCCGCTCAGCAGGTACCGGCGGCGGGCCGGTCGCGATAACGGAGAGTAATACCATGGATCTATGCTGTCGGGCGGAGGAACGCACAGATTCGCCGCTTCTGGCCGGTCTTACCGAGCGTCCGACGGCTGAAGGTGGCATCCCGCTAGCGTGAACGGGTCAGAGAAGGGAATGCCCGTGACCATGGAACTATGCGAACGGTCGCCGAAGGCGGAAACGGATCCGCTCCGCGAGATGGCCGAGCGGATTGTCGTTCCCGAGGGCTCCAAGGTGGAAATTCTCGGGGGACGCATTCACGTTTCTGCAGCGCCGACGCCGAAGCACAACCTCATCAGCGACCTTATCGAGGAGCAGTTGATGGGCAGGCTCACCGGCGGGCGCCGCCCGTCGAACAGCGGTTTCGGTGTCGCACCGATCGCCGACAGGGGCGACTACACCGTCCCGGATCTCATCGTGACCACCATGAGCGCGATCAGGAAGGAAGCGATCATGCTTCCGGCCGCTGAGGTGGACCTAGCGGTCGAGGTGGTGTCCAAGAGCAACGCCAACAAGGATCTCCGGCTGCTCCCGGTGCTGTACGCCGCGTGGCAGATCCCGGTCTACCTGCTGGTCGACCCACGCACCGGCGACATCACCCTGCACTCGGCACCGCGCGCGGGCGCTTATGAGAAACGGGAACTGTTCCGGTTCGGAGACGTTGTCGAGCTTCCTCAAGAACTCGACGGGATCCGTATTGAGACCATCGAATTCCCCCGGTACGATTCTCCGCTTGACGAATAATCCGGTGGTTCCGTTTCTGTGTATCGGTGGGGGAACCGCGGTGCGGTAAGGCGGCGAACCGCGGGGCAGGCTCCGGCCACCCGGATTATCCGGTGTGGCCGGACCACAGCCTGAGCCGCTGGCCCTGCCGCTTCCGGATGGCGGGTGCGGCCCCTGATTCCCTGCGATGGCACGGGTTCCCACTCCGTGTGGATCATGGCATCATACGGGCGGTTGGCAGTATGCGGTATGCGAAGTATGCCGCATACGGAGTACCCATGAGTGCCCATCCACCCGGGCCGGCCGTGCCCGAGGCTGCGCAGAGGGGGCCGCTTGTCCGCGTTGAGTGTGCTGGACCGGGAGAGATCGGTCGCGCCCCGGGACTACAACCGGTGGCTGATTCCGCCGGCGGCGCTGGCGGTGCACCTGTCCATCGGGCAGGCCTACGCCACCAGCGTCTACAAGAACTCGCTGGTCGAACACTTCGAGGCGAGCCAGACCGAGATCGGCGTGATCTTCTCCATCGCCATCGTGATGCTGGGCCTGTCCGCGGCGGTGGGCGGCACCTGGGTCGAGCACAACGGGCCGCGCAAGGCGATGCTGGTCTCGGCGCTGTTCTGGAGCGGCGGTTTCCTCGTCGGCGCGCTGGGCATCGCCACCGGCCAGCTGTGGCTGCTCTACCTCGGCTACGGCGTGTTCGGCGGTATCGGCCTGGGCATCGGCTACATCTCGCCCGTCTCAACGCTGATGAAGTGGTTCCCCGACCGCCCCGGACTGGCCACCGGCATGGCGATCATGGGGTTCGGTGGCGGCGCGCTGGTGGCCACCCCGGTATCCAGCCAGCTCATGGCGCTGTACGACCCCGCCTACGATTCCACGGTGCCCGGTTCGGTGGCCTCCGGCGAGGCGCTGGTGGGCCTGTTCGCCACGCTGGCGCTGGGCTACTTCGCGTTGATGATGATGGGTGTGCTGCTCATCCGGGTGCCTCCCCAAGCCTGGCGGCCCGCGGGCTACGATCCCGCCGCCGACAACGGTGCGCCCGTTCGGAACTCGGCCGGGGTATCGGCCAACAACGCGCTGCGCACCCCGCAGTTCTGGCTGCTGTGGACCGTGCTGTTCACCAACGTCACCGCCGGCATCGGCATCCTGGAGCACGCCAGCCCGTTGATCCAGGACTTCTTCCGCGACGGTTCCGGCACCTCCGCCGTCACCGCCGCGGCGGCCGGCGGGTTCGTCGGTGTGCTCTCGCTGTTCAACATGGCCGGCCGGTTCGTGTGGTCCACGACCTCCGACGCCGTGGGACGCAAGCCCATCTACGGTTTCTACCTGGGCGCGGGCGCGATCCTCTACCTGCTGATGGCGACGGTGGGCGGCACGTCGACCATCGTCTTCGCCGCCACGGCGGGCATCATCATCTCCTTCTACGGCGGCGGGTTCGCCACTGTGCCCGCCTATCTGCGCGACCTCTTCGGCACCTACGAGGTCGGGGCCATCCACGGCCGGCTGCTGACCGCGTGGTCGGCCGCGGGCATCGCCGGGCCGCTGATCATCAACGCCTTCCTGGACGCCCAGGGCGAACCGGGCACGCTGACCCAGGAGGCCTACCACGCGCCGCTGTTCACCATGGTCGGCCTGCTGGTGGTGGGCTTCGTCGCCAACCTGCTGATCCGGCGCGTGGCGGCCCGCTTCTACGAGCCGGCTGCAGCCGACGCAGGACCCGCCGCGGTGCCGGCGGGTGAGTCCGCGGCCGCCGGCGTCCGGGCCGAGCCGGCTGCGGCGCCGCGCGGCACCGGAGTGTGGCTGGTGGTGTCGTGGGCGATCGTCGCGGTGCTGCTCGGCTACGCGCTCATCCGGATCACCGCCACCGCCGCCCGCCTGTTCACCGGCTGACCCGCCGGTCGACCCACATGGTGCCGCCGGCCGCCCGCCGGTTCAGCGGCGGCGCTGCGGCGGGCCGTCGGCAGCCGCCCTGTCCGGTGGGGGAGCGGCGGCCGGTGCGTCGGCGCCGCCCGGCGAGTGCCCCGCAGCAGGCCGCGGCCGCTCGGGGATACGGGCCAGCACGCCCTTCTGCAGCGCCTCCAGCGGCCCGTGGTCGAACCGGCGCAGCCACAGCGCCGATCCCGCCAGCAGGAACAGGCTGATGCCCGCCCACATCGCGATCACCCACCACGGCCCCGCGCCCGCAAGCCGCGCGGCCAACCCCAGCCCGAACCCGTAGCAGAGCAGCATCGCCACGATGTTCTGCAGCACGTACCCCGTCATGGCGGTCCGGCCCAGACCGGCAAGGGCCGCGGTGACCGGCCGGGGGCCGCCGCCGCGGCCGAACCGGTCCACCAGCCGGCCGATCAGCCCCAGCACCCCCAGCGCCAGCACCGGGGCGGCGACATAGCGGTCGGCGAAGAAGAACGCCTCGCCGGCGAGTGTCGTGGCGAGGTTCAGCGGCAGTCCGGCGCCGAGTCCCCACCCCATCAGCCGTTTGCGCAGGGACTCGCCGGCGGCGCCGGGGTCGAACGCTCCCGCACGCAGCAGCCGCACACCCACCAGGAACAGGCACATCATCAGGGCGAAGGTGAGCACCGGTTCGATCCGCAGCACCGCGATGTTCTGCAGCCGCGCCGCCACCTGTTCGAGGTAGCCGCCTTCGGCGTAGAGCCGGACCGTGGCTGGGTCGGGGCCCGTTGCGGAGCCGCCCGCCGGGCCCGCGGCCGCCATCGCGGTGGTCAGCAGCGCCATCAGGGCGATGTGCACACCGCCCATCGCCCACAGCACCGCTGTTTGGGCGCGTTGGGAACGCGTCAGCAGCCAGGCGACCACGATGGACACGGCGGCATAGCCCATCAGCACGTCCCAGGCGAAGACCAGGGTGAAGTGCACGGCCCCTTCGGCGAACAGGAACAGTGCCCGCCACTTGTACCGGCCGGGCCAGCGTTGGCCGCGCCGGGCCGCCGAACGGAACTGGATGGCCAGCCCCGCCCCGAACAGCAGGGTCAGCAGCGCCAGGAACTTGCCGTTGGCGGTGAAGCGCAGCAGCGCCTCAGCGGCGGCACCGGGCGACGGGTCGGCCAGCAGGCCCGCGGCGTCGACCAGTTGGGTCGACCCGCTGAGCACCCCGAATTCGGCCTCCGGAGCGGCGAAGATCCAGATGTTGGTCGCGAGCGTGCCGAGGATGGCCGCGCCGCGCAGCACATCCAGCAGAGGTAGGCGCCCTGCGCCCGCCTGTTGTTGCGAGGGCGGTGTGCGGGCCTGCTCGGCACCCGTCGGATCCATGCGCGAAACCCCTGTCCGGTCCTGGAAAAGCGTCCGGGCGGGGTGGGGCCCCGCCCGGACACCAGCCTGGCCGAATCGGGCGTTTCGGCACGTCCTGCCCGGTGCCGAAACCGCGTCCTGCTTTGGTTGTAGGAACCGCAGGAACACGGCGTGCGCCGCCGGACCGGGCGGGCCCGCCGACGGACCCACCGGACGCGTCCTAGAGCCGGACGGTCGTGCTGCGGATGATCTCGAAGACCGGGTGGGTGGCGACCTCCTGCTCGAACCCTTCGACCGGGGAGTCCGCCGCGGCCGTGAACTGATCTGCCACCAGCACTGCGCGCGGGTGGTCCAGGTACTCCTTGAGCACCGGCGCGGCGCGCTCCGTGCCGACCTCGACAACGCTGATCAGCTCGATCCACCCGCCGTGGCGCAGGGTCGCGAACCCGTCGCGGCGGATGTTGCGCACCCAGCCCGACTCGCCGTAGACGCCCACGAGGAACCTGCCCTGCTCGTTCTCCACCAGACTCACGGGCGTGGTGCGCAAAAACCCCGACTTGCTGCCGCGCGTGGTGAGCAGCCGCACGTCGTCCGGACTGATCCCGTACCTGATGAACTCCCCGATAACGGTGTTGGCGGTGCGCCATAGCCGTGTACGGGGAAAACGGCCGGCCTCGTCTGCCATCGACGCCTCCTTGTTCGGTTTCCCCCATTGTGGTGCTTGTGCGCACCCACCGCACCTCGCAGCGCCCTTACCGGAACCCCGGTGAGCTAACGGAACGCCGCAATGCCGGTGACGGCCTGGCCGATGCTCAGCGCGTGGATCTCCGCGGTGCCCTCGTAGGTGGCCACGGTCTCCAGGTTCAGCATGTGCCGCATGACCGGGTACTCCAGGGTGATGCCGTTGGCGCCGTGCACCGAGCGGGCGGCGCCGGCCACCCGCTGGGCGGCCGCGACATTGCCGAACTTGCCCAGGCTGATGTGGTTGCGGTGGCAGGCGCCCGCCTCCTTGAGCCGGCCGATCTGCAGCGCGGTCAGCCCAGCCTGGCCGGTGTCCAGCACCATGTCGGCGAGCTTGCGCTGCGTCAGCTGGAATCCGGCGATGGGCCCGCCGAACTGCTCGCGGGTCGTTGCGTAGTCCAGCGCAGCCGCGTAGCAGGCGCGCGCCGCGCCCGCCGCGCCCCACACGATGCCATAGCGGGCCTCGTTCAGGCACGACAGCGGCGACCCGAGCCCCGACGACTCGGGCAGCAGCGCGTCGCCGGGCAACCGCACCCCGTCCAGCACCAGTTCGGAGGTGATCGAGGCGCGCAGCGACAGCTTGCGGTGGATGGTGGTGGCGGTGAAACCGGGGGTGCCGGCGGGCACCAGGAAACCGCGGACACCCTCGTCGGTGGCGGCCCACACCACGGCGATGTCGGCGATGGAACCGTTGGTGATCCACATCTTGGTGCCGTCCAGTACCCAATCCGCGCCGTCGCGCCGGGCGCGGGTGCGCATCGAGGCGGGATCGCTGCCGGAGTCGGGCTCGGTCAGCCCGAAGCAGCCGATGGCCTCGCCCGCGGCCATCCGCGGCAGCCAGGTGCTCTTCTGCTCGTCGGAGCCGAACCGGTGGATGGCGAACATGGCCAGCGACCCCTGCACCGACACGAAGCTGCGCAGCCCGGAGTCGACCGCCTCCAGTTCCCGGCAGGCCAGCCCGTAGGAGACCGCGCCCGCCCCCGCGCACCCGTAGCCCTGCAGGTGCATGCCCAGCACACCCAGGTCGCCGAACGCCTTGGCCAGGCCGCGCGGGTCGGGCAGCGTGCCCGCCTCGAACCAGTCGGCGACGTGGGGCTGCAGCTCGCGGGCTGCGAAGGTGCGGACGGTGTCGCGGATGTCGGCCTCCTCGGCCGACAGGGCCGCGTCGACGGCGAGGAAATCCTGCGGATCGGGCGCTTGGGGCCGGTTCCGGTCGCTCATGCGGTGCCTCCTTTGGGGCGCGGACGGGCGGGTCGACTGGTCGACGGGTGGGGCGGAAGGGCTTTGGCGGTCGGGCTGAGGCTGCGGTGGAGGCTCAGCCCGCGGGCGGCGCCTGGTGGCCGCCCCCGCTGCCGTCCCCGTCCTGTTGCGGCGCCCGGTCCGGGACCGGCCCGCTCTGCCATCGGCCATCCGGGTCGTGCCCGGGCTGCGGTGCCTGGAGCACCGCGCCGCGTTGGAGTAGCCGGGTGACCAGATCGGCGTCCACCCCGCACTCGGCCAGGACGCGGGCGGAGTGCTCGCCCAGCCGCGGGGGAGGGGCGGCGGGGGCCCGTTCGCCGCCGGGGGCCGCCGAGTCCAGCCGGAACCCGGCCCGCACCAGTTCCAGTGGCCCGGCGGCGGGATGGTCGGTGGCCAGGAGCACGTCGTCGCCGGCCTGCTGCGCGCTGCGCAGCGCGTCGAGGACTCCGCGGACCCGGCCGACCGGGACACCGGCCTCCAGCAGCAGGTCCAGCCACTCCTGCGCCGGTCGGGTGCGCAGCTCGGCGGAGATCGCCGCGACCAGTTCGGCGCGGTGCTCGACCCGCTGCGGATTGGTGGCGAACCGCGGGTCGGCGGCGAGGTCGGCGCGCCCCAGCACCGCGCACAGCCGCTGGTAGAGCGCGTCGTTGCCGGCGGCGACGACGATGTCGGAGTCGGCGGTGGGAAACGCCTGGTACGGGACGATGGCGCCGTGGGCGTTGCCTACGCGCTCGGGTTCGGCGCCGGTGACCAGCGCCTGCTGGGTGACGTTGGCCAGGCCCGACAGCGCCGAGTTGATAAGCGACACGCGGACGTGCTCGCCCCGGCCGCATGCGCGGGCCCGCACCAGCGCGCCCAGCACCGCCACCGCCGTGTTGAGGCCGGTCAGTACGTCGGTGATGGCGACGCCCGCCTTGGTGGGCGGCCCGTCCGGCTCGCCGGTGGCGGCCATGAAACCGCTCTCGGCCTGGACGATGAGGTCGAAACCGGGGCGGTCGGCGGGTTCGTGCTCGGCGCCGAAACCGCTGATGGAGCAGTAGACGCCGGCGGGGTTGCGGGCGCCGACATCGGCATGGCCCAGCCCCAGGCGCTCGGCCACCCCCGGGCGGAAGTTCTGCACGACGACGTCGGCGCCGGCGCAGATGTCCTGCACCGCGGCAAGGCCCTCGGGGTCCTTTAAGTCCACGGCCAGGCTGCGCTTGCCGCGGTTGACCGACAGGAAGTAGCCGGCCTCGCCGCCCGCCCACGGCGGCCCCCAGGCGCGCGTGTCGTCGCCGCGGCCGGGATGCTCGATCTTGATGACATCGGCGCCCATATCGGCCAGCAGCATGGTCGCATAGGGGCCGGCCAGTACGCGGGACAGGTCGGCCACGCGCACCCCTTCCAGCGGCCGGCCGGGTGCGCCGCCGGGCATCACGGGCGCTCCGGGCCGCGCTCGCGCTGCGTGCGGTGCGCGGCGGTTCCCGCGCCCGCGGCGCCGGGCGGATGCTCGGTTTCGCGCCGCTGATGGAAGGTTTCCAGGCAGCGGCGCAGCGCCGTGGCCAGCGCGCCGCCGGACTGGCCGGCGTAGCGGTGCTGCACCCGCTCGACGATCTCGGTGATGTCCTCGGTCACCGACAGGCCTTCCACGAGCGCGCGGAAGAACTCCTTGGCCAGGTCGGTGAGCAAGGTGGTGTCGGCGGCGACGATGCGGCCGTCGGACACGTCCACCGCCAGCACCACCCCCAGGCGCTCGTACTGGGAATGGCTCGCCACGGTGTCGGGCAGCCGGGCGTATCCGGAGACGAGGATGATGCCGGGATGCTCCAGGAGCGGCCGGATCCCATCGTTGCTGCGCACAGTGCACTTCCTCCCTTTGGGCATGCGGGAACCCCCGGTGTGCTGGAGTCTCGCGCCTGGCGGGGCGCCCGGGGAAGCCGGACACCCCCAGCGGGAGGGCAGACCGCTCCAGTATCCCCGGACCCGGCGGCCGCCTGTCAATCGTTGCCGGCCTTGGCGCTCGGCTGCGGCGGGTGGGGGACCGGATACGGGTCCGGGCGCGAGCGCAGGGGCCGCGCCGGTCGCCGGCTGCGGTCGCCACCGGGGCGGTTGCACCGGCGCGCGATCTCTGCGCTATAGTTCCCTGCAGGTCATGAGTGCCAGCGCCAAGCCCCGGCTCGCTGGCCGGCAACCCTCCTTCCGCGGTGGGGTGCCCCGGGTGAGGACCAGGTCAGGACACGACCGCCTTTGACGTGTCAGGCAAGCGCGGACCCCGAGGTTTGCGAGCGTGCCGCCGCTGCGGCAGCACTACGGCAACCGCAGCGCCACTGTGTGCGCTCTCCCCAGGGGTCCCAACCGGCCCCTGGAGGTGCCACCATGTCGACTACCGCAGCTACCGCCACTCGCCGCTCCAGCGCAGCGGACACCCCCGTATCCGCGCCTGACGCGGCCCGGACCGCACCGGGCGGCAACGCCCCCGTCCCCGCCGTCACCGGCGCCGGAGCGCTCGTGCCGCTGGCCGGCGGCGGGCAGGGGGAGTACGCCAACCTCGACCACGCGGCCAGCGCGCCCTGTCTGGCCGCCGTCAGCGACGCGGTCGCCGCGGCACTGCCCACGTACGCCAGCGTCCACCGCGGCGCCGGCCTGCACTCCCGGATCACCACCCGCGCCTACGAGCGCGCCCGCACCACAGTCGCCGACTTCATCGGCGCCCGGGAGGACGACGCGGTGGTGTTCGTCCGCGGCACCACCGACGCGCTGAACCTGCTCGCCCGCGCCTTGCCCGAGGGGTGCACGGTCGTCGTTTTCGCCGCCGAACACCACGCGTCCCTGCTGCCGTGGCAGCACCGGGGCAGCAAGGCCGGGCGGGTCGTGCGGCTGCCGCTGCCGCAGACACCGGAGGCCGCGGTCACGGCCGCCCGCGAAGCCCTGCGCGCCGCTCCCGCGGGGCCGCGCCTGCTGTGCGTCACCGCGGCCTCCAACGTCACCGGTGAACTGTGGCCGGTGGCGGAGCTGACCGCCGCCGCCCACGAGGAGGGTGCGCGGGTCTGCGTCGACGCCGCCCAACTGGTGCCGCACGGCGAATTCGGCCTGGCCGACTGCGGCGCCGACTACGCGGCCTTCTCCGCGCACAAGCTCTACGCGCCCTTCGGCAGCGGAGTGCTGGCCGGACGCGCCGACTGGCTGCGCGAGGCAGCCCCCTACCTCGCCGGAGGCGGAGCGACCGCGGCCGTCACCGACGACGAGGTCCGCTGGAACGACCTGCCCGCCCGGCACGAGGCCGGCAGCCCCAACGTGCTGGGCGCGATCGCGCTGGCCGCCGCCTGCGAGGCCCTTGCCGGGGCCGGCCGGGCCCGCCTGCACGCCCGCGAACAGGAGTTGCTGGAGCGGTTGCGCACCGGTCTGGCCGCGATCCCCGGTGTCAGCGAGCTGAGCCTGTGGGGCGGCGCGCACCCGCGCGTGGGAATCTCCTCCTTCGTCGTGGAGGGGCGGTCCGCGCAGGTCGTGGCCGCGGAGCTGGCGGCCGTGCACGGCATCGGCGTGCGCGACGGCCTCTTCTGCGCACACCCGCTCACCCGCCACCTGCTGCCCGCGGGCCACACGCAGGCGGTGCGGGCGAGCCTGGGCCTGGCCACCACCGCCGAGCACGTCGACCGGTTGGTGCGGGCGGTCGCCGACATCGCGGCGCGCGGCCCCCGCTGGGTCTACGCCGAGGACGGCGACGGCCACCTGGCGCCGGTGCGCCCGAATACCGCCGCGGCGCCCGGTACGGAGGCGGCGGCCGGTACGGATGCGGCCGGCTGAGCACCCCCGCGCCGGGCGCGGGGAGCGCGGCGCCAGGGATGAGCGGGAGAAGGAACCGTGAATTTCTCCGCGGGTGAATGATGTGTCTCACAACCGGTAACATCTGGCCCTAATAAGGTGCGGCGGGCCCGCAAGGACCACCGCCCCGGCCGTTGCGGGCCCGCGAACCGGCGCCCGCAGCGGCCACCGGGCGACCGCGGCACCGGCCCGACGGCCCGGGGAGCGCGACCGTGACTGACCAGTGGCGAGCGGTGCACATCGACGACGACCGGTCCGCGGCCGCTGTCCCCGACCCGCGGGTGGTGCACATCAGCGAGCGAATGCCGCGCTCGGCCGCCCCGTCCCCGCAGCAGCCCCCCGAACCCGGTCCGGCCGCCGGTACCGGAGCGGGTACCGGGGTGCCCGCTCAGAGCGGCACGCCCCTCATCGAGGCCCGGCGCGGGTTCCTGCGCCGGGCCGTGGGCTATCTGGCCGCCGATACCGGAGTGCGCCAGTTCGTCGACCTCGGTTCGCGCCTGCCTGCGGGCGAGGGCATCGGCCGGGCGGCGCGCGAGTACGCCCCCGGCTCCCGGGTCGTCTACGTCGACGCCGAATCCAGCGCCGCGCTGCGCGGCAGCCGCGCAGGCGCCGCGGGCACCGCGGCTGCCGTGGTCGCCGTCGGCCGGATGGATCCGGCGGCGCTGATCGCCGGCCTGTCCGGGCCCGGCCTGATCGACTTCGACGAACCCGTGGGTGTGCTGGTCACCGACACCACCGCGCTGCGCCGCGACGGCGTCGTCGTCCACGACCTGGTCCGCGCTCTGCACGCCCGGATGGGCCGCGGCGGGCACGTCGCCATTGCCCAGCCGGTTTCGCGTCCCGGCGATGCGCACTGCCGCGACTTCGCGGCGGGGGTGTTCGAGCCGTTCGCGCTGGTCGAGCCCGGGCTGGCCGACATGGCGTGGTGGCCCTACCCCGACGAGGAGGTCAGCGCCGAACCGACCGGCATCCTCGCCGGCCTGGGCCGCCGCACCTGAAACAGCGGTGCCCGCCCGTCGCCCGACGGGCGGGCACCGTCCGAGAGATCCAGGTGACCCCTTGCGGTGCACGCTCTAGGTGCAAGCGCAACCGCGCCTTCTCCGGCGGCGGCACGGCGGCGGCACAACGGCGATAAACCGGCGGCACGACACCAGGAGGGCCCGATGACCGAGTCGGTGCTGGGGGCCGAGATCCTCGGCCAGTTGGAGTTGCACTGGGACACCGCGGTGCGCCCGCGGCTGCACGGGCTCGACGACGACGAGTACTTCTGGGAACCGGTCGAAGGCTGCTGGTCGGTGCGGCCCTGCGCCGACGGCTCCTTTGCACCCGACCACTCCCGGCCCGAACCCGACCCTCCGCCGGTTACCACGATCGCCTGGCGGCTGTGCCACATCCTGGTGCCCGTGCTCGAGATGCGCATCGACCACCACTTCGGCGGCCGCACCATGTCGCTGGAGGGCGCGGCGTGGCCGGGCAGCGCGGCCGAGGCGCTGGACCGGCTTGAGGCCGCCTACCGCCGCTGGTGCAGCGAGGTACGCGGACTCGGCGATTCCGACTTCGCCGCGCCCGTGGGGGCCGCCGAACCCGCGAAGCGGGCCGGGGTCTCCTTCGCGACCCTGGCGCTGCACGTCAACCGCGAGATCATCCACCACCACGCCGAGGTCGCGCTGCTGCGCGACCTCTACCGCGCCAACCCGGCCCACCGCTGCGATTCGGTCTGAGCCGCCGGTAGCCGGACCGCGCCTGCGCGGCGCCCGGCCGCGGGCAGGCGCCCACCAATGGATGTGCGGCGGGCGGTATGCGTGCGGGCGGCACAAGCGGGTAGCCGCCCGGCGTTCCCGTCCGTTCCCCCGCTCCGGCGGCCCACGGTGGATTGCCCATGTCCGACACAACCGCCTCCTCAACCGCAACGGGCAGGTCCCCGGCGTTGCACGACACCATCGACCGGCTCGTCGCCTCGTTCCAGCGCGCCCGCAGCTACGCAGGGCCCGAGCGGGCGCAACTGCTGCTGGTCACCAAGAGTGCGCTGGCGGCCACTGCTGCCTGGGCCCTCGCCGTGCACGTGGTGCACGCGCAGTCGCCCGCGTTCGCGCCGTTCGCCGCAGTGCTGATCATCCAGGTGACCGTGCGCGAGTCGGTCGTGCGGTCGCTGCGCTTCGTCGTGGCCGCGGTACTGGGCGTCTCCCTGCAAGGGCTGCTCGGCTTCTTCTTCGAGGCCGACCTGTTCACGTTCTTCGCGGTGGCGGTGGTGGCCCTGGCACTGGGCCAGTGGCGGCGGCTGCGCCAGCAGGGCGGTTTGGTCACGACCTCGGCGTTCTTCGCCTACTCCGTCTTTATCACCGGCGATGGGGCCATCGACCGTGTCGCGGTGCTGGCCGAGCTGGTGGGGCTCGTGCTGCTGGGCTGCGCCATCGGGCTGGCGGTCAACGTGTTGCTGCTGCCTCCTGTGCGTTACCGGGGAGCCCGGTACGGGCTGACCAACACCGCCAGCGCGCTGCACGACCTGCTGGGCGAAATGGCCGAGTCGATGTGCGCCGGCTCGGTGAGCAGCGACGACTGTGCAGACTGGGCCTACCGCGTCGGGCGCATCGAGTCGCTGGGCAACCAGGCCCAGGAGTCGATTGCCGGTGCCCGAGAAGCGATGCGCTGGAACCCGCGCCGGCTGCTGAATCGCCCGCAGGTCCCGCTGGACGGCTACAGCCACCTCATCAACGAGGTCTCCGCCGCCGGCGGCCGGCTCCGCTCGGTCACCGACATCCTGCGCCGCAGAGCCGACACCTCCGACCCCGCGCAGGCGGGTTTCCTCCAGCGCTACGGCGAAATCCTCGACGACTTCCGCGTCGGGGTGCGCATCCTCGCCGATCTTCCCCCGGGACCGCTCCACGAGGCCGACGGCGAGTTCGGCGACAGCCTCGTACGCGCCCGCGAGGTCCACGACGACATGGCGCAGATGGCCGGCCCGGGCACCGACGCCACCGGCGGCCACGGCAACCTCGGCGACCCCCGGCTCTACGGCGGCCTACTGGTCGAGGCCGAGCGGATGCTCCTGGAAATGGAAGCGGCCCACGAAACCCTGCTCCGGTCCCCGCGGCCGACGGGCGCGGGGTGAGCGGGGTGAGGAGACGAGGGCGGCACGGTCGGATCCCCGAAGGGGGGCATAACCGGCCGCCCGCACGGCCCTCACACGGTCGCGGTCATGGTCACTGCTTGGGTCCAGGTTCGCCGCCGTGGATGCGCGTGCTCCACGCGCCCATTGCCAGCAGCCAATGGGGCACCAGCCGGACAGGGAAAGGAGCGTCGGTCTCGAACACGTCCGTTCCGAACGCCTGGGCGGCTTCGCGGTACTGGCCGTCGTCCAGTCGGAGTTCGAGTATTCCGGGTTCCTCCGCATCGAGAGTGATGATCCAGTAGGATTCGATGCCGAATTTCGCGTATTCCGTACGCTTGGTGTGGTGGTCGCGGAACGTACTGCTGGGCGAGACGATCTCGACCGCGAGGAGCGGAGGGCGGGTCAGGTAAGGGCCTTCAAAATCCGCGACGCGGAATACGGCGAGATCAGGAATCCGGTGATGAGTGCGGTCGGCGTTGAAATTGATGCCGGGGGCCGACAGGACCACGCACTCTTCGTCAGGTCCCTGAGTCGCGAGAACGTGACTCAGACGAGTGTCCACCAGGCTATGTTGCGAGGTCGGCGCCGGGGACACGTCAAGCCTCCCCTCGACCAGCTCGTAGCGCCTGCCGTCGTCCGGCATGTGCTCCAAGTCGTCGACCGTCAGTGGGCGCGGATCCGGATCCGTTTCGCCGATACTCATGAGTACCATGATGCCTCCTCGCGTTCATGGAAACCAGTATTCGGATCCGTGTTCGGTTACGGACGGGTACGCAAAAACTTCTCGGCCGCGAATCGCGGGCCGGTTGGCCTTTGGTGACCATTTTCCCGCATCTACACCACCTGCAGCGGATCCATGCGGATTTGGGCCGGGTGGTCGTCCTTGCGGGCGCTGCGGGCCGATGCGGCGGCCTTGAGGGATGCGGCGAGGGCGAGAGTGTCGCTGCGCGGCACGCGCAGCAGTGCCCGTTCGGCGGCGGGGTCGTCGGACTCGCCGCCTCCGAATCCGCTGCCGCCGCCCGCTCCCACCGGTACCGGGCCCAGGACCTCGGCCGAGTCCGGCAGTGCGAGCTGCTCCAGTAGTTCGCGTACGTGCGCCGGGTTGCCGGTGACCGACGCCATCGCGACCGCCGGCGGAAACCCGAGTTCGCGCCGCTCGGCGAGCTCCCGCTCGGCGAAGCCGGCGGGGTCCCACCGCACCAGCGCCTGGGCTGCCGCCACTCCGGCGTCGGCGACCACCACCACCTGGCCGCCCTCGGTGGCCGGGCGCACCAGCGCTGCGGCGTTGCACCAGCGGCGCAGCGCCTCCTCAGCGGCGCGCAGGTCGGCGCGGCCCAGCAGGGCCCACGAATCCAGCAGCACCGCCGCCGCATAGCCGCCGCTGGCCGCGGGTTCGGCGCCGGGAGTGGCCACCACCAGCGCCGGACGCGCGCCGACCTCGGTCAGCACCCCCTCGCGGCCGGAGGTGCGCACGGTCAGCGCGGGGAAGGCCCGCCCCAGCTCCTCGGCAGTGCGGCGGGAGCCGACAACGCCCGCGCGCATCCTGGCGGCGCCGCACGCCGCGCAGCGCCATTCGCCGGCGATCCGGCCGCACCAGCGGCAGTAGGGCATCGCGTGGGCGCCCTGCACCGCGAGCGGGCCCTGGCAGGAGCCGCAGCGCGCCGGTGCGCGGCAGGACCCGCAGGCCAGCGAGGCCAGGTAGCCGCGCCGCGGCACCTGGATAAGCACCGGCCCGCTGCGGGCGGCCTCGCGGGCGACGCGCAGCGCCACACTGGGGATACGGGCGGTGCGGGCAGCCTCGTCGCGGACGAGCTCGCTGTCGTCGCCCGAAGCCTGCACCCGCGGCGCGCGCTCGCGCACGGTGGCGCGGTCGGCGGCCAGCGGGTGCGCCCACCCGGACTCGACGAGCCGGGTGCCCTCGCTCGTGCGGGTGAAGCCGCCGATCAGCGCCCCCGCTCGCGCGCGGTGCGCGCGCATGGACAGCACGGTGCGGGCGTGCGGATAGGGCGCGTGCGGGTCGGCGTGCACGTCGTCGCCGTCGTCCCACAGCACCACCAGACCGATGTTGTGCACCGGAGCGAAGGCCGCGGCCCGGGTGCCCACGACGATCCGGACGCGTCCGCGCAGCACCGCCAGCCACCGGCGGTACCGCTCGGCGGGGCCCAGGCCCGCCGTCAGCGCGACATGGCGCCCCGTGCCCACCCGGGCGGCAAGGGCGGCGTCGACGGCCTCGACGTCGCGGCCGTCGGGCACCACGACGACCGCGCCCTGCCCGGCCGCGAGTGCGGTGGCGGCGGCGACGCTGATCGCGTCGGCCCAGTCGGGGCCCGGAAGCGCGCTCCACACGGCGCGCGGCGCCGAACCCGCGTGCAGCGCGGCGAGGAAGGAGCGGCCGGCCGGGTAGTGCGCCCACGGTCCGGGCTCGGGCGGAGCCGTCTCCTCCTGCCGTCCTTGCTGTGCCTGCTCTTGCTCCTGTCCCTGCTGCTCCTCCTGCTCTTCGTGCGCCGCCGCGCCGGTGGCCGCCGGACGCGCCGCACCCTCCTTATTCTCCGCGCCGTCCGTGCCGCCGCCGCTGTCGCCGCCCTGCTCCCCGCCGTCGCCGCCTGCGGCGGCCCCCGCCGCCGCGGGTTCGCCGCCCTCTTTCTCAACGCGGGCGTGGCGCGGCGGGATGGCCAGGCGCAGCACATCGTTGAGGGTGCCCGCGTAGCGGTCGGCGACCGCGCGGGCCAGGCCGCTGATCTCCGGAGTGAGTACCGGCTCGGACGAGACCACCTGGTGCAGATAGGCCAGCCGGCCCTGGAACTCCGACTCAGCGCAGCGTTCGATGAGGAAACCGGCGAGCAGTTGGCCGTTGAACCGCACCCGCACCCGGCAGCCGGGAACCGCCGCGGCATCCATGGTCTCGGGCACCCGGTAGTCGAAGAGCCGGTCGAGGTGGGGGAGCGGGGTGTCGACGGCCACGCGGGCGATGGGATCGCGGGCGGCGGGGCGCTGCTGCTTGGGGCGCTTGGCGCCGCCGCCGGATTTGGCGCCCTTGGCGCCGGCTGCGTTCTTGGCGTCCGGCCGTGCCGTGCCCGCTTTCGGCCCCTGCGGCCCGTCGAACAGGACCCCCTCCTCGGGGGCGGGCTGCGGAGTCATGGACACCAGGTCTACCAGAGCACGCCGACGCCCCCGCCGCGCTGCGCCGATGCGCGCGGGAACGGCAAGGCGCGCCCGGAACAGCGGGCGGGCTGGTAAACAAGGGACCGGGCAGTACACGATCGGTGCAACGGTGAGGAAGAGCGGTCCGCATGAAACTGGTCTTCGCAGGAACCCCGCAGGCTGCGGTGCCCTCACTCCGGGCGCTGCTGGGGTCCCACCACGAGGTGGCCGCGGTCGCGACCCGGCCCGACGCGCGTTCGGGGCGCGGCAGGCACGTCTCGCCCAGCCCGGTCGCCGAGGTGGCCGACGAAGCAGGGGTCGAGGTGCTCAAACCCGAGAAGGCGAGCGATCCCGCGTTCCTGGACCGGCTGCGCGACATCGCTCCCGACTGCTGCCCGGTGGTGGCCTACGGCGCGCTGCTGCGCCAGGAGGCACTCGACATCCCCGCGCACGGCTGGGTGAACCTGCACTTCTCCCTGCTTCCGCAGTGGCGCGGTGCCGCACCCGTGCAGCACGCGGTGCTGCACGGCGACGACCTCACCGGCGCGGCCACCTTCCGCATCGAACCCGACCTCGACTCCGGCCCCGTCTTCGGTTCGGTCGTCGAACCGATCGGCCCGCACGACACCAGCGGCGATCTCCTCGCCCGGCTCGCCGAAACGGGCGCGGGCCTGCTGCTGCGCACGCTGGACGGCATCGAGGCCGGCGAACTCGAAGCCCGCCCGCAAAGCGGTGCGGGGGTGTCGTTCGCGCCGAAGATCACCTCCGCCGACGCCGAGGTCGACTTCAGCGCACCGGCCATGCGGGTCGACCGGCTCATCCGGGCCTGCACCCCGGCTCCCGGAGCGTGGACCACCTTCCGCGGTGAACGCCTGAAACTGGGCCCGGTCCGCCCGGTCACCGACGCCGACGCGCTGCCGCCCGGCCGCACCGCCGTCACCAAGGACCGCGTGTTCGCCGGAACGGCCACCCACCCGGTGGAACTGGGCGAGGTCCAACCCCAGGGCAAGCGGCGCATGCCCGCCGTCGACTGGGCGCGCGGCGTGCGCCCCACCGACGACGACGTGCTGGGCGCCTCCTGACCCTGCCGCGCCGCGCGGCACCCGCCGCACCCGCCGCACCCGGCGGCGGCATCGCGACCACCGGCGCCCGGCACGCGTGCCGGGCGCTCCGGCCGCCCGCTCCGGCCGCCTGCACCCGGAAAAGTCCGCCGCTGACTCCGCCGGGTACGCAGAGTGAGTATCCTCGAAAGCCGGTCCGATCCCGATCCTGATCCGATCTCGAACCGGTTCTGATCTCGAAACCGATCCCGATTCGCCGGGGCCGGGTTGCCGTGTGCACGGGCCGATCGCAGATCCCCGGCGAGGCTGAAGGCAGAGTGCCACGTGAGTGACCGTTCCCGATCGCCCTACCGTTCGTCCCGCCGCAACGGGGGCAAGGGCGCCGGCGGCGCCGGTAACGCCAACGGCTCCACCGGCGCCAAGAACCCCCAGAACGGCAAAGACACCAAGGGCCCCAAGAACGCGCCGCCCGCTCCGAAGGACCCCGCCCGCCGGGTCGCCTACGACGTGCTGCGGGCGGTGCAGGACCGCGACGCCTACGCCAATCTCCTCCTGCCGTCGATGCTGCGCGAACGCGGCATCCAAGGACGCGACGCGGCCCTGGCCACCGAACTGACCTACGGCGCGCTGCGCCGGCAGGGCACCTATGACGCCATCCTGGACGCCTGCATCGACCGCTCCCTCAAGTCGGTCGACAGCGAGGTGCTGCCGGCCCTGCGGCTGGGCGCCCACCAGCTGCTTTCCACCGCCATCCCGCCGCATGCCGCCGTCAGCGCGACCGTTGACCTGGCACGCCGGGTGGTCGGCCACCACCGGGGCCGTTTCGCCAACGCCGTACTGCGCAAGGTCGGCCGCCGCACCCTGGACGAGTGGACGGCCGTGGTGGCACCCGAGCGCGCCGCGGACCCCGTCGGCTACCTCAGTGTCGTCCACAGCCACCCGCGCTGGATGGTCGAGGCGCTCGCCGCAGCGCTGGGCGACGACCCGTCGGCCGGCGGCGTCCCGCTCGCCGAGACCGAGCAGCTGCTGGCCGCACACAACGAGCGGCCGCAGGTGACCCTGGTCGCCAAGCCCGGGCGCGCCTCGACGGCCGACCTCCTCAGCGGCGGTGCCACCGCCGCCCGCTACTCGCCTTACGGCGCCTATCTGACCGAAGGCGACCCGGCCGCCCTGCGCGAGGTCCGCCAGCGCCGCGCCGCCGTCCAGGACGAAGCCAGCCAACTCGTGGCGTTGGCGCTGACCCGTGTCAGCGTCGAGGCCGCCGAGGGCGGCGAAGGCGCCGGCGGCGACGCCCGCTGGCTCGACGCGTGCGCCGGCCCCGGCGGCAAGTCGGGCCTGCTCGCCGGCCTGGCGGGCCAGCGCGGCGCGCGCCTGGTGGCGGCCGAGGTACAGCCGGCCCGCGCCGGCCTGGTCACCCAGGCTGTCGAGCGGTCCGTGCACGACTGCGGGCGCGTCGTGGTGGCCGACTCCACCCGCCCGGCCTGGCGCAGCGGCGCCTTCGACCGGGTGCTGGTCGATGCACCGTGCACCGGCCTGGGCGCGCTGCGCCGCCGCCCGGAGTCGCGGTGGCGCCGCACCCCGGAATCGGCTGAGAACCTGGCCCCCCTGCAGCGCGACCTGCTGCGCAGCGCGCTCGACTCCGTGCGCTCGGGCGGGGTGGTCGCCTATGTGACGTGTTCGCCGTACCTGCCCGAGACCGGCGGGGTGGTCGAGGCCGTCCTCGCCGAGCGCTCCGACACCGAAGTGCTGCGGGCGGCCGACCACCTCGGCGAGGTCCCCGGCATCGCCGCAGGAGCCGGCGGCGACTACGTCCAGTTCTGGCCGCACCGCCACGGCACCGACGCCATGTTCCTCGCGCTGCTGCGCAAACGGTGACTCCGCCGGCGCGGCCCCGCGGGCCGCGGCCCGCCGTCCGGCGCTCGCGCCGCGCCGCACCGGCGGCGGGGCCGCAAGCAGGCACCGCGCCCGCTAATAGACTCGGGCCCGTGGCAATCCAAATCTCACCCAGCATCCTCTCCGCCGACTTCGCGCATCTCGCCGACGAGGCCGCAGCGGTCGCCGACACAGCCGACTGGCTGCATGTCGACGTGATGGACAACCACTTCGTGCCCAACCTCACCCTGGGCCTACCGGTGGTGGAATCGCTGCTCAAAGCGGTGTCCGTGCCGATGGACTGCCATCTGATGATCGAGGACCCCGACCGCTGGGCGCCCGCCTACGCCGAGGCCGGCGCGGGCAGCGTCACCGTGCACGCCGAAGCCGCGCGCTCCCCGGTGCGCACGCTGCGGGAGATCCGCCGCCAGGGCGCGCGCGCCGGGCTGGCACTGAACCCCGGCACCGCGCTGGAGGGCTACGCCGACCTGCTGCCCGAGGTCGACATGCTGCTGCTGATGACCGTCGAGCCCGGGTTCGGCGGGCAGCGGTTCCTCGATCTCGTACTGCCGAAGATCCGCCGGGCCCGCGAGCTGGTCGCCGGTGCCGGGGGATCGGTCTGGCTGCAGGTCGACGGCGGAGTTGGCGCCGACACCATTGAGCGCGCCGCCGAAGCCGGCGCCGACGTCTTCGTGGCCGGCTCCTCGGTGTACAAGGCCGACGACCCCGCCGCGGCGGTCCGGTCGCTGCGCGCCCAGGCCGAGAAAGCCGCTGGAACGGCCGCCGCCGGCCTGTAGGCGGCCGGTCGGCGCAGGGACGCGGCCGGGCAGCGCCCGCCGGCGGCCCCGGCCCCCCGCGCGCAGTCCCCGCCCGTACCCGGGCCGGGCCACTGCGCGGGGTTGGGCGATCACCCGGTGGGCGTCTAAGATCGCATCCCCGAGGTCTGGAATCCGGTGTCGGAACGCACCGGATAAGGCGCGCTCCAGGCTCCGAGTTCGCTAAGAGGTGTGCATGGACGCGGTGTGGGGCGCCGAGGCCGGCGTTGTGGAGTGGGTCCAGGGCTGGGGCGGGTGGCTCGAACCGCCGATGCATGCGGTCAGCGCGCTCGGCTCCCAGGGGGTGCTGCTGGCGCTGGTGACCTTGCTGTTCTGGAGCGTCCACGCCGGCCTGGGGTCGCGCGCATTCGTCGTCACCTCCGGCGCCGCGCTGGTGAACGACCTGCTGAAGATCGTGCTGCACGGCGCGCGGCCGTCCTGGTACCACCACGGTGTGCGGTCGCTGACCACGCCCGGAACCTTCGGAGCCCCCTCCGGGCACGCCGTGACCTCGCTGGCACTGTGGGGCTATCTGGCGCTGACCATCCCCGGGCGGCTCGCGCCGCGCGTGCCCGCGCGGGGCGTGTGGGCCGCGGCGGCCGTACTGGTGGCTGTGGTGGGCCTGTCGCGGATCTACCTCGGCGCGCACTTCATCACCGACCTGCTGGCGGGCTGGGCCGTGGCCGCCGCGCTGCTATGGGCGGCGCTGCGCTACGAGGACGCGGTGCTGGCCCGCTGGCGCCGCCTGAGCCTGCCCGCACAGCTCGCGGCGGCGCTGGCGCTGTCGGCGGCCCCGGTGCTGGTGGCCGCCTGCTGGCAGGCCCTCTTCTACGCAGGCTGGACCCCGCCCGAGGCGTGGACCGGATCGGTGCCGCCCGGGCTCAACAGCACCTCGCTGGAGCACACCGCCGGTGTCGCCGGGGGCTTCTTCGGCGGTGTCGCCGGCCTGTCCGTGCTGGCCGCGCGCGGCTGGTACACCGCTGCGGGGCCGCTGGTCTCGCGCGCCGCCCGCTATGTGATTGGTATCTCCGGGATCGTGCTGATCCTGGCCGTGGTGCACGCGGCGGTCCCCGAAGCCGCCGGGGCGGTCGGCGCCCTGCGCGAGTTCCTGGTCTTTGCCCTGCTGGGGGCATGGAGCGCAGCGGGCGCGCCGGAGCTCTACTGCCGGATGGGCCTGGCCGGGCGGCCCGGCGCGGGCACGCCGGCGGGCGGCCCCGCGCAGGGCGGGGAATGAGCCGACGTGGCAGACTGTTCTCCTGAGAAGTTGACTCAACGCGTGCTCCGGGGTCGGTGAAAGTCCGAACCGGCGGTGACAGTCCGCGACCCGGCCGATGCCATCGGCCGGTTGAACCGGTGGAATTCCGGTACCGACGGTTAAAGTCCGGATGGGAGGCAGTACGCGTGGGATCGAACGAAACCGCGGGTGCCGCCCGCCTTCCCCGATCCCCAGTGCGGACCTGACCGCCTGCACGCCACCCCCGGAGCCTGATTCGGGTAAGGGGATGGATGGCACGTGTTCACCGGAATCATCGAAGAACTCGGTGAGGTCGCCGAGATCACGCAGGCGGGGGATTTCGCGGGCGATGCGCTTCGGCTGCGTGTGCGCGGCCCGCTCGTCACCGCCGATGCCGCACACGGGGCCTCGATAGCCGTCAACGGCGTCTGCCTCACCGTCGCCGAAACCGCAGAAGACCACTTCGCGGCCGATGTGATGAAGGAGACGCTGGACCGCTCCAGCCTCGGCGCGCTGACCACCGGTTCGCCGGTCAACCTGGAGCGCGCCGCCAAGGTCTCCGACCGCCTCGGCGGCCACATCGTGCAGGGCCACGTCGACGCCAAAGCCGAGGTCGTCGAACGCATCAGCGGTTCGCGGTGGGAGACCGTGCGGATCTCGCTGCCGCCCCACCTCGCGCGCTATGTCGTCGAGAAGGGCTCCATCACCGTCGACGGCGTGAGCCTGACCGTGGCCGAGGTGGCCGCCGACAGCTTCACCATCAGCCTCATCCCCACCACGCTCGACCTCACCACGCTGGGCACCAAGGGCATCGGCGCCCCGGTGAACCTGGAGGCCGACGTCATCGCCAAGTACGTCGAGAGCCTGATGGCCCACTCCCAGGCGGGCGCCTGATGGGCGGGCCGGCCGATGCCGGGCCCCCGCCGCTTTCGGCGCAGCGCCCGCCCGCCCACGCAGCCACCGCACCCACCGCAGGCAACGGCCGAGGAGTCCCAGCAGCGATGACCAGCACCGCCGCCAGCACCGCCGCAACCGACCGGTCCGAAACGGGCCGGCCCGCCCCCGCCGACGGGTACGGCCCCCGGCCCGTTCCCGCAGCGGCGCACGGCGCGCTCCTGCTCGACGACATCACCGCGGCCATCGCCGACATCGCGGCAGGCCGGCCGGTGATCGTGGTCGACGACGAGGACCGCGAGAACGAGGGCGACATCGTCTTCGCCGCCGAGGCCGCAACCCCCGAGCTGCTCGCGTTCACCGTCCGCTACACCTCGGGCCTGGTGTGCGTCCCCATGCTCGGTGAGGACCTGGACCGGCTGGAACTGCCGCTGATGACCCCCGACAACCAAGAGGGCCTGCGCACCGCTTACACCATCACCGCGGATGCGCGCACCGGTATCACCACGGGTATCTCCGCCGCCGACCGTGCCCGCACCATAGGCCTGCTCGCCGGCGCGGGCACCGCGGCAGGCGACCTCCGCAGGCCCGGCCATGTGCTGCCGCTGCGCTACCGGCCCGGCGGCGTAATGGCCCGCCGCGGCCACACGGAGGCCTCGGTCGACCTGGCCCGGCTGGCGGGCATGCGCCCGGCCGCGGTCATCGCCGAGGTCGTCGACGACGACGGCACCATGGCGCGCCTGCCGCGGCTGCGCGAGTTCGCCGACGAGCACGGGCTGCGACTGGTCTCCATCGACCAACTGGTGCACCACATCGAGGCGTCGGGCACCGGCGCGGCTGCGGGACAGGTCGACGGCACGCCTGTTGCGGTCGACGGCACGCCCGGCGCGCCCGCCGTACCCACCGTGCCCGTTGCCCCCGCCCCCGCGGGCCCGCCTGCGCTGGTGGAACGGGCGGTCGAGACCCGCATCCCCAACAGCCACGGCGAATGGCGCGCGGTGGGCTACCGCGGCACCGCCGACGGCGCCGAGCACGTCGCCCTGGTCTTCGGCGACCCCGCCGCAGCCGCCGACCCGCTGGTGCGGCTGCACTCCGAATGCCTGACCGGCGACGCGTTCGGCTCCCACCGCTGCGACTGCGGCACCCAACTGGAGGCCGCCATGGCCGCCATCGCCGCCGAGGGCCGCGGCATCCTGGTCTACCTGCGCGGCCACGAGGGCCGCGGAATCGGGCTGCTGCACAAGCTGCAGGCCTACAGGCTGCAGGACTCCGGAGCCGACACCGTCGACGCGAATCTGGAACTGGGCCTGCCCGCCGACGCCCGCGACTTCAGCGCCGGGGCGGCGATCCTCGCCGATCTCGGCGCGCACTCGGTGCGGCTGCTCAGCAACAACCCGAAAAAGACCGACGGGCTGCACGCACACGGCATCACCGTCGCCGAGCGGATCCCCATGCCCAGCGCAGTGACCCGCGACAACCTGCACTACCTGCAGACCAAACGCGACCGGATGGGCCACGACCTGCCCGGCATCGTCGCCGCGACCTGACCGGGACCCGGCTCCGAGCCGGGCAGGATCGGCCACAGCACCCGCAGCATCCGCAGCACCAACCGCCCAACAGCACCGGAAGGAAACGAGATGAGCGGAACAGGCCGCCCCGAGGAACACGCGGTCGACGCCGCAGGCCTGCGCGTGGGCATCGTGGCCACCCGCTGGAACGCCGGAGTGGTCGAGCCCATGCTCGCCCGCGCCCGCGAGGCGCTGGCGCACTGGGGCGCCGAAGAGCCCGATGTCGTCCACGTCGCCGGGTCGGTCGAGCTGCCGGTCGTCGCCCAGCAGCTCGCCCGCACCCACGACGCCGTCGTGGCGCTGGGCGCGGTGATCCGCGGCGGAACCCCGCACTTCGAGTACGTCTGCCAGTCGCTGACCCAGGGCCTCACCGAAGTCGCGCTGGCCGAGTCGACCCCCGTGGCCAACGGTGTGCTCACCTGTGATACCCAGGAGCAGGCGCGCGACCGCGCCGGCCTGCCCGGCAGCTCCGAGGACAAGGGCTGGGAGGCCGCCACCGCGGCCGTCGACACCGCCGCCGTCCTGCACGGGCTGCGCACCGCCGACGGACGGGTCCCCACTCCGAGCCGGTGATCCGAGCCGGTGAGTGGTCCCGCCGCCCGACCACAGCACAGCGAGAAAGCGGGGCAGGCGGTTGGACGCCGACGAAGCGAGTCAAGGAGAAAAAGGTTCCGTGCAGGAAGGCGATGCGCCCCGGCAGCCGGGTTCGGCGCTGCCGGCCACGTGGCGGCCGCGCAACATGCGCCTGGTCGGCTACGCCCTGGCCGCACTCATCGTGGTGACCATGGTGCTGCTGGCCGTGGCGCTGCCGCCGGACTGGCGGCTGTCGGACCGGCTCGGCCTGGGCGCCCTGGGCCTTGTGGGGGCGGGTGTGCTGCACCTGCTGGCCCGTCCCCGCCTTGAAGCCACCGAGTCCGGGGTCACCGTGGTCAACAGCATCCGCACCCACGTGCTGGAGTGGCCCGAGATCATCGACGCCCGCATGCCGGTGGGCGAGCCCTGGCCCACCATCGACCTCGCCGACGGTTCCACACTCGCGGTCATGGGCATCCAGAGCAACGACGGTGCCCTGGCCCACCGGGCGCTGGAGGACTTCCAGGCGCTGCTGCGCAACCGCGGCGAGGCCGAGGAACCCGACCGCCCGTACTGAGTGTCCCCGAGCCGCGGCCCCGGAGCCACCGGGCACCCCGGCCCGGAACGCAAAGGCCCGGACGCCTCCGGCGGTTCGGGCCTGCGCGCGGCGCGCCGGTAGCGGTTCGGCGGGTTGACGCAGTCGCCGCAGTGGCGCTTGCTGGAGACATGGACTCCGAGATGCGGCGCCCGCGGCGCACCTACCGCCGGCGTCCCCGCAACACCCGGGCCAGGACCCTGCTCTGGGCGACCGTGATGGGCATCGCCGTAGCAGACGCTCTGGTCAGCCGCGTCGCCCTGTGACACCGCCCGGCCACGCAGCCGGGCGGGCCCGTGCCGGCCCCGCAGCCGGCAATGGCAACCGTGCCCGCGGCTCCGCGCGGCCGCGGGTGCGCCGCGCCGATTCCGCGTAGCGTCTAGCCTGGAGCTGAGGCGAAGGGAGACGCGGACCGATGCCTGAGATGCCCGGGGCCGCCGGTGCGATCACCGGCCCCGACGAATTCGCCCGCCGGCTCGACGAGCACGACTACCTGGCCGACGACGGCGCGGCCACCGCGTGCTTCCTGGCCGTGCGCATGGGCCGTCCGCTGTTCCTCGAAGGCGACGCCGGCGTGGGCAAAACCGAGCTCGCCAAGGCGCTGGCCGCAGTCACGGGCACGCCCCTGATCCGGCTGCAGTGCTACGAGGGCATCGACGCCGCCCAGGCGCTGTACGACTGGGACTACCCCCGCCAGATGCTGCACCTGCGCGCGGCCCAAGCGGCCGGCAGCGCGGCCGCCGCCGACACCGAACAGCTCGAATCGGACCTGTACGACCGCCGGTTCCTGCTGGCCCGGCCGCTGCTGCGCGCGCTGGAGGCCAGCACCGGCCCCGCCGGCCCCGGTGTGCTGCTGGTCGACGAGATCGACCGCGCCGACGACGAGTTCGAAGCGTTCCTGCTGGAGTTCCTCTCCGACTTCACCATCTCCATCCCCGAGCTCGGCACCGTGCACACCGCCACCCCGCCCGTGGTCGTGCTCACCTCCAACCGCACCCGCGAGGTCCACGACGCGCTCAAGCGCCGCTGCCTCTACCACTGGATGCCCAACCCCGGCTTCGAACGCGAAACCGCCATCATCCGCCGCCGCCTGCCCGATGCCGCCGACCGCCTCGTCCGCCAGGTCGCCGCCGCCGGGCAGCGGCTGCGCACGCCCGGCACCGACGGTGCCGGCCTGGTGAAACCGCCGGGCGTGGCCGAGACCATCGACTGGACCGCGGCGCTGGTGGCCCTGGGCGCCCGCGAACTCGACCCCGACTCCGCGGCCCGCAGCCTCGGCGCGCTCGTCAAACACCGCGAGGACCACGAAGCCGTCCAGCTGCGGCTCGCGGCACTGCTCAACGGACACGACACGGTGCCGGCGGGATGATGGCCGTGCAGGCCGCAACCCGCGACACCACCGAAACCCTGCTGGGGTTCGTCCGCACCCTGCGCGCAGCCGGGGTCAGCGCCGACACCGGCCGCGCCGCGGCCTTCCTGAGCGCCGCGGACACCCTCGGCATCACCCGGCCCGAACGCGTCTACTGGGCCGGGCGGCTGACCCTGTGCTCCTGCGGCGCCGACCTCGCCCGCTACGACGCCTGCTTCGCCCACTACTTCAGCGGCGCCGAGCCCGACCCGGCCCAGCGCAGCCGCACTGTGACCACCACCGCCCAGGCCATGTGGAACCCGCCCGCCGAATCCGGGGCCGAGACCGGCGACACCGGCCTGCTCGCCGCCGGCGACACCGAGGTCCTGCGCTCAGCCGACCTCGCCACCCTCACCCGCCAGGAGCGCGCCGCGGTGGCCCGGCTGGTCTCGCGCATCAGCGCCGACCGCCCCCGGCGCCGCACCCGGCGCCTCGAACCCGCCCCGCACGGCCGGCTGGACCACCGGCGCATGCTGCGTGCGGCGCTGCGCACCGGCGGCGAACCGATGCGGCTGCCGCGCCGGCGCCACTCCACCCGGCCCCGCCGTGTCGTGCTGCTCATCGACATCAGCGGTTCCATGTCGCCCTACGCCGACGCGCTGCTGCGCCTTGCCCACGCCGTGGTGCGGGGCCACCCCCGCCACACCGAGGCTTTCAGCGTGGGCACCCGGCTGACCCGGCTCACGGCCCAGATGCGGATGCGCGACCCGGCGTCCGCCCTGGCCGCCACCGCCGAGGCGATCCCCGACTGGAGCGGCGGGACCAGACTGGGCAGCGAGCTCAAGGAGTTCCTGGACCTGTACGGCCGGCGCGGCGCGGCACGCGGCGCCCTGGTCATCATCGCCTCCGACGGCTGGGAACGCGGCGACGCCGCCTTGCTGGGAGCCCAAATGGCCCGGCTCGCCCGGCTCGCGCACCGCATAGTCTGGGCCAACCCGCACAGTGCGCAGCCGGGCTACGCGCCACTGACCGCGGGGATGCGCGCCGCTTGGCCGCACATCGACGACTTCGTGTCCGGGCACAGCCTGGACGCGCTGGAGCAGCTCGCCACCGCCGTGATCGGCGGTGGGCGCGAGGGAGGAGAGCCCCGTGCGTGACATCCGCGCCGCCGTATCCGACATGTACGCAGCCGGCGACACGTTCGCCTTGGCCACGGTCATCGATACCTATAGCAGTGCGCCCCGCGAGGCCGGGGCGGCCATGGCGGTGGGCGCCGGAGGCGAGGTGGCCGGCAGTGTGTCCGGCGGCTGCGTCGAAGGTGCGGTCTACGAACTGGCCCAGCAGGTGATCTCCACCGGCGAGGCGGCCCGCGCCACCTACGGCGTCAGCGACGACGACGCCTTCGCCGTCGGGCTGACCTGCGGGGGAACCCTGCAGGTGCTGGTCGAGCCGATCGATCCCGAACGCACCCCGCTCCTGGGCGCCGTCATCGCCGACATCGAAGCGCACCGGCCCGTCGCGGTGGCCACGGTCGCCGGGGGCCCCGGGCACGTGGGCGCGCGCCGGGTGGTCTGGCCCGATGGCGCCGAAGGCGGCTTGGGCGGGAGCCGCCTGGAGGCCGCGGTCGACGACGACGTACGCGGCATGCTCGCCCAGGGCAGCACCGGCATCCTGCGCTACGGCGCCGACGGCCAGCGGCGCGGCGACGAACTGGAGGTTTTCGTCCAGTCGTTCGCCCCGGCGCCGCGCATGCTGGTCTTCGGCGCCATCGACTTCGCCGCGGCCGTCGCCGACATCGGCGCCTACCTGGGCTACCGCGTCACGGTGTGCGACGCCCGCCCGGTGTTCGCCACCACCAAGCGCTTCCCGCGCGCCGACGAGGTGGTCGTGAAGTGGCCGCATGTGTTCCTCGGTGAGATCGAGGCGCAGATCGATGAGCGCACCGCTGTGTGCGTTCTCACCCACGACCCCAAGTTCGACGTGCCGGTGCTGGAGGTGGCGTTGCGCACACCGGCCGGATACATCGGGGCGATGGGCAGCCGGCGCACCCACGAGGACCGCCTCACCCGGCTGCGCGAAGCCGGACTCAGCGAGGAGCAGTTGGAGCGGGTGCGCTCGCCCATCGGCCTCGACCTGGGCGCGCGTACCCCCGAGGAGACCGCCGTCTCCATCGCCGCCGAGCTCATCCAGACCCGCTGGGGCGGCACCGGCCGGCCGCTTTCGGCGACCACCGGGCGCATCCACACCGAGCCGCTCGCCGGCATGGCGGCGGCGGGTGCCCGGCCGGTTTCGGCGGGGCATTCCAGGTGATATCGGTGTCCGGCGCGGGTTCGGCGGCAGCTGTGCGACACGCCCGGCTGTACCGCCATGAGGAGGCCACAACCGGACAGCTCCGGATGTGATCCCGGGCGCCGACCCGCCCGGATCGTCCCGAAGGAGGGGGTTTCCCGCGGAGTATCGGCGCCCCGGGTCCGATACCGGGGGCTGCAGGCGGCACCGGACATGGCATTATCGCGCCATGACGACACGCGAGCAGAGCAAGGACGGTGCCGCCGGCGCGCCGGTCGCCGGGCTGCTGCTGGCCGCAGGAGCCGGGCGCCGGCTGGGCCGCCCCAAAGCGTTGGTCGAGGTCGGCGGCGAACGGCTCGCCGACCGCGGCGGGCGGCTGCTGCGCGAAGGCGGCTGCGCGCCGGTCTACGTCGTGACGGGGGCTGTCGAGGTCGCGGTGGAACAGGCGGCCTCCATCCACAACCCCAACTGGGAGAGCGGACTGGGCTCGTCGCTGCGGGCGGGGCTGGCGGCCCTACCCGGCGACATCGATGCCGTGGTCGTGGCGCTGGCCGACCAGCCGTTCGTGACCTCGGCGGCGGTCCAGCGGCTGCTCGCGGCCTATGCCGTCGGTGCGCGCGCGGCCGCGGCCACCTACGCCGGAAACCTCCGCAACCCGGTGCTGCTCGGCCGCGAGCACTGGCCCAGCGTCCACGCGCTCGCCGAGGGCGACGTGGGAGCGCGCCCGTTCCTGCGCGCCTACTCCCACCTGGTGACCAACGTCGCCTGCGACGATATCGCCAGCCCCGACGACATCGACACCCCCGAGGACCTGGAGCGGCTGCAGGCAAAACTTGCCCGGCATTCCGCCGCCCCGCCCCACTCCGGCTGACCGGGCCGCCTACCCGCCCGCCGAGCCGGCAGGGGCGGGCGCCAGCCCTCCCCGGTCAGTCCGCCAGGCGCGTGATGCCGAAGCGCGACCGCGTCTGCTCGCCCGGCTCCAGCACGGCCAGGTCGGTGCCCGACCGGAACGCATCCGGCGGGCAGGTCATGGGTTCCACGGCGAGGCCGCGCCGGTGCCGTCCATCGGGCAGCCCGTCGGCGCTGAACACCTGCAGCCAACCGTAAGAGGAGTCGGCCCACACCGCCGCAGACCCCCCGTCCGCAGACAGCACCGTCCAGGCCAGGCCGTCGGCGCCGCGGTCCAGGTCGGTAAAGGCGGTGTCGAACATGGTCGCGCCGACCCGCCGGGGCGTGCGGAAGTCGTGCTCGGTACCCGCCACCGGTTCGGGCGGGCCCGAGGGGAGCAGCCGCTCGTCCACGGGCAGCCGGGAGGCGGCGGGCAGGCGCAGGACCGCCTCGTCCAGCGGGGAGTCGACGGCAAGGTAGGGGTGGGCGCCGACGCCGTAGGGGGCCGCGGAGCCGCCGGTGTTGCGGGCTTCGATGGTGACCGCCAGGCCGTGGGCCGCGTCGAGCTCGTAGGACGCGGTCAGCTCGATGCGGAACGGGTAGCCCGTAGCGCCGTCGAGCACGCACGTCAGCGTGGCCCGGTCCGAGCCGATCTCCACCGGCAGCCACGCCAGGGCGTGCGCCAGCCCGTGCAGGGCGGTGCCGCGCTGCGGCTCGTTGATCTCCAGTTGGTGCTCGGCGCCCTGGAACGTGTAGCGGCCGTCGCCGATGCGGTTGGGCCAGGGAGCCAGCAGCCGGCCCTTGAAGTTGGCGGGGGGCGCGTCGGGCGGACAGCTCCAGATCAGTTCCTCGCCGCCCCAGGCGAGCCGGCACATGCCCGCACCCAGCCTGCTGACGACCGCCCGGTAGTCTCCTGCCGCCAACTCGATCGCATCGCCCACGCGAGCCGCCCTTCTCCTGCCGTTTCCGAATCCCGGGCGATGATAGCCCCCACAGGCCGCGCTTGGTGGGCCGCCGCCCTACAGCGCGGGCCGTACCAGGGAGGGATTCCCACTCCCGCGGCGTTCTCCGGGCACTCTCCGGCCCCTGGCGGGCATATGGGGGAGCCCGCCGAGTGGGGCGGAACCAGCGCGGCCCCGCGCGCCGCAGGACGCCCCGCGCATTGGCATGGGCACACACACGGCTTGCCGGCCCGCGGCCGCGGGCGCACGGGCGGCCGGACCGGGCGCCGCCGACCGGGACGGCGGCGCCCTACCCGGGGGCAGCCGGGTCAGCCCAGCAGGTTGTACAGCGGGATCAGCACAGCCGCGCCCACCATCAGCAGACCGGTTGAGACCACCACCAGCAGCATCGCCACCGACCCCGCGACCGCGAGCCGGTAGGCCATCAGCCGCGTGCGGGCGCGGGCCTGCCCCGCCGCAGTCCGGCCCAGCACCACCAGCAGCACCCCCAGCAGCGCCGGCAGCCACCACTGGGCGGAGATCCCCGCCGGCAGCAGCCCCACCACGGCGTCGGCCGCGCCTGAGATTCCCGAGACCGCGGTGCTGCGGGTGAACTCGACCCACCCCGTGTAGGCGTCGGCCAGCGGGCCGGGCCGTTCGGGGTAGAAACCGCCGGAGCGCACCAGCCGGCCCAGCGCGTCTGCGAACCCGACCGCGGCGGCCGGGTAGGCGAACCGGCGGCAGCGCCCGGCCCCCTGGGCCCGCTCGATCTGGCGCATGCTGCGGTTGACCCGCGTGCGCTCCTTCTCTTCGCGGCGGCGCGCCTTGCGCTGCTCGGCCTCGGTGAGCGGGCGGCCGTAGGCGTTGCCCGCCCAGCCGTAGGGAGCGGTGCCCGGCCGGCCGCCGCCGGACTCGTCATCCGCCGGTGTGCCGCCGCCCGCGCGCTCGCGCACCCGCTGCCAGCGGTCGGCCGCGGCGCCGGAGACGGCCGCCCAGCGGTCGCGCCGCCGGGCGCGGCTGTCCTGGCGGTCCCGCTCGCGCTGGACGGCACCCAACCGGGTGGCCACGGGCAGCAGCAGCGATGCGGTGACCAGGGCCGCATTGGCCGCGACATCGCCGGAGCGGCGGCGCAGCCCGGTGTCGCGCTGTTCGCGCCACCAGTCGACGTGCGGCGCCGGGCTGCGGTGGCGCGGATGCCAGGATTGCGCGCGCAGCACCCCCCGTTCGCGGCTCGCCGCGTCGGGCGACAGCACCAGTTCGGTGGCCAGCGCCCAAGCGCCGTCCCAGGCGTGGCCGGGTAGGTCGGCGGCGCCGGCGGCCCCGGCCGGGCCGGACGCCAGCCCGCCCACGGTGGCCTCGACCTGGCGCATGATCAGCGGCACCTCGTGCTGGACATGCTCCAGCGGAGCACAGCGGCCGGCCGCCTCGGCACGGCAGCCCGGGTGGCCGCACCAGTGCTTGGCCGCGAGGTCCAGCGCTCCCAACTCCAGCGCCTCGCGCAGCACCGCGTGGCGGCTGTGCCCGCCCTGGGCCAGCGCCAGCACGCCTTCGGCGCTGATCTCCAGACCGCGGAAGCGCGGCGGCATGCCCGGGACGAACCGCGCCGCCAGGGCGCTGATGGCCAGGTGCACCCGCTCGGGGTGGGCGTCGAGGCCGGTGAGGTAGCCGCGGTCGAAGGTGTAGTCGTTGACCTCGCGGTCCAGCCAGGTACGCAGGGTCGGCCAGTGGGTGCGCAGCCACACCTCGCCGCGGTCCCACCGGTCGAGCAGGTCGAAGGCGAGGCTGGGCGGGTCGTCGTGGGAGGCGTCGGCGAAGCGGATGGGCGCGTGGCGGCGGGGCTTTGCGATGGCGGGGCGCTCGCCGGCCAGCCACTGGCGCACTTGGTCGTGGCCCCAGCGCGCCGACGGCGCGGGGGTGAGCAGGCCGCGGGCCAGCAGCCGCCAGGATTCGTCGGTGATGGCCGAGACGTCGATCTCGGTGCTGCGCGCGGTCAACCAGTTCTCGCCCCGCTCGGGACGCCGACCGGCGATCAGCTCGTGCACCATGATGCCCAGCGACCACCATGCGGCCGGGGCCTCGCGCCGGCCCTCGACCACTTCGGGTGCGGCGTAGGCCTCGGTGATCGCCAGACCGCCGTAGACCCGGCTCATCGTGGCCCGCACCGCCCCGCCGAAGTCGGTGAGTGCGAACACCGGCGGTTCGGCGGAGCGCACCAGCAGGTTCTCGGGCTTGACGTCGGTGTGGTTGTGCTGCAGCTCGTCCTGCCAGTGGTGCAGGCAGTCGGCGACGGCGGCGACCACGGCGCGCGCGGTTGCGTCGTCGACCGGAGCGCGTTCCATCACCGAGCGCAGCGAGCCCCCGGCGAAGTACTCCTGGGCCTCCCAGGCCACCTCCTCGCCCCAGGAGCTGCGAGCACGGCCGTAGCCGTGGATGGCGGGGGTGTGCGGGTCGCCCCCGCCGCGGGTGCGCAGCCGGTCGAGCAGTTCGCGGTTGAGGTCGTGGCCGGGGCGGTAGACCTTCAGCGCGACCCGGCGCTGCGGGGCACCGCCGGTACCGCTGTGCCCTGTGCCGCCATCGGCGGCGCCATCGCCGTTCGCCTGCCTGCGTGCGGTCCCGGCGGGTTCGGCGAGGTAGACCACGGCCTCGCCGCCGGCGCCGATGCGTTCGAGCACGGTGTAGCTGCGGCGCAGTTCGGCGGGTACCGCGTAGTCGATTTCGCCGGCCGGGCCCACCACCACCCGCGAGACCAGCCGCGGGAACCAGGCGAACAGCGGAGCGAGTAGCCGGCGCCACCAGGAGGGCGCCGCCTGCGCGCCGGCGGCGCCGCCTGCGGCATCGGCCGCGGGGCCCGTCCGGGTCAGGCCCGCGCGGGTGAGCGCACGGGTGTTCTCGCGCGCGGGCGCGGTGCCGGAGACGGTGGGCGCAGTGGGCGCGGCGGGCTCCTGCCCGCTGCGCGGGCGCAGGATACGGGTGACCCACCGCGTGGCGGCACGGTCGTTGCCGAGCCGGGTCGTCGTGGCGGCGGGCTCGATGTTGCGGGTGGGTGAGTCGGGGTCTGCGGACTCGGGTTCGACCATCGTCGTGGCGGCGTCTCTCGGGGGTCTCGCGGGGCGGTGGCGGTACCGGGCGCCGAGGCGGCGCCGGGCCAGGGCTGACCCCTTACAGGATAGGCGAGGCCGCACCGGGCGGCCTTGGAGGGCGACC
This sequence comes from Streptomonospora sediminis, assembly GCF_054778995.1. Lineage (NCBI taxonomy): Bacteria > Bacillati > Actinomycetota > Actinomycetes > Streptosporangiales > Nocardiopsidaceae > Streptomonospora > Streptomonospora sediminis. Next base: position 18,221 of record NZ_BAAGYZ010000036.1, on the reverse strand, counting down.
CGGATTCGACCCTGATTCCGGCCCCTGGCCCCGCCGGGGGCAGGCCCCTCGGATCTGGAGTACGCGGAGTAGGTGCGGACGTCCAGCGGCGATCAGCATCAGAAACAGGAACGGGAGTGATCAGACTCGCGGCGCCGGCGCTGTTCACGTGGCGGACGGCGACGGTCCACTGTGCGGCCTTGTGATCTGCCGGGCGGCGGGTGGTCTCCGGTGAAATGCGGCACCAAGGACGGCGGTGGGCCGGTGGGCGCGCGCGTGTCCGTTATGTCAGACACTGCGACCCTCAAGAGTGGTTGATTGCTCCTGATATGACCGGTTTGCGCTCCGGCTGCCACCGCCGCCTCCCCGCTACGGCCGCTACCGTCCGCCCACGGCACCGCCGGCTGCCGCCGAAGCCCGTCGCCGCCCCCACTGCTGCCTTCCCCGCAGACCACCCGCCACCCGACCGGCCACAAGGCCGCACAGCGGAGTTGAGCCTGTACCTATGGTCGTTTTCGGCGTCGGCTTTAAAATCCGGGCATTTCCGCATGACCATTCGGGTGCGCCGGGTGACCGCCCGCCCCAGCCGACTGCGGCCGTTGCTGCTGTTTCAATCCGGACCACCAGTCGGCCGACCGTGGACAAGGCCAGGACAAGGCCGCCGAGCGGACCCGTGTTCCAACCGACACAAACCCAACCGATCGATCAGCACGCGTCGCCGGGCGCCCGGACGCGCCCGGCCCGATGCCGGTCGCTCAGTGCTCGGCGGCGCCGTCTGCTGCTTCCGAGCCGTCGCCCGCTCCGGGCGCGATGCCCAGCAGGTCGCAGGAATCGCGGTACATCCGGACCACCTCGCGGCGTACCTGGCCGCGTTCGGTGAGTTCGGCGGACCACGGGATGCGCACGGCCGCCTCGGCCCCGCCGACAACCGCCGCGTAATCGCCGCCCGCGGAGTCGAGGCCGGTCATCCGGGCGGCGGTCGCGGTCGGTACCCCGCCCAGAGCGCGGCAGATGACCAGGGTCTCCTGCGGATGGTCCTCGTTCATGTGGGCCGTGATCGCTGCGACCGCGTCGGCCGTGAACGGTGCTGTCGGCACGGCGCTCCTCGGGGTGGTGGCTGCCTGCGCGGCGCGCCGCCTTCCGGCGGCCCGCGGGCCTACGAGTTTATCCGGCTCATCCGGCTCATCCGGTGCCGCAGCGCCGCCCGGCCGCCGCCGTCCGCGGCAGCCGGACGGCAGCACCCGGCCCGCCGCGCTGTGCGCTCACTCCTCCTGGCGGGTGAACTCCGCGTCGATCTCGATCTTGATGCGGTCGGCCACCACGACCCCGCCGCCGTCCATGGGCATCTCGATGTCGACCCCGAACGCCTTGCGGCTGATCTCGGTCTCGGCGTGGAAACCGGCCCGGAGCATGCCGTAGGGGTCGCGGGTGACCCCGTTGAACTCCAGCGTGAGCGCCACCGGGCGCGTATTGCCCCGCACCGTGAGATCGCCGTCCATGACGAAGTCCTCGCCGGAGGTGCGGATTCCGGTGGACTCGAACCGCCACTGCGGATGGGTGGCGGTGTCGAAGAAATCCGCGGAGCGCACGTGCTGGTCGCGCTCTGCGTTGTCGGTGTTGATGGAGTCGGCGTCGATGGTGGCCTGCACCGACGACTGCATCGGATCCTCCGGGATGGTCAGCGCGGCGTCGAAGCTCTCGAATCGGCCGCGCACGCGGCTGATCATCATGTGGCGCACCGAGAACCCGATCACCGAGTGCGCGGTATCGATCTGCCAGGTCCCCGGTTGGAGCTGTTCGTCGGACATGTCGCGGTCCTCCCTGCCTGCGGCATCACCTGCAACTATCGCCAACTGTAGTTTCCCGATCATTACCGGTAATGTCCGCCGGTTCGGCTCTCCCGGCGTGTCCGGCTGAGTGCGCGCCCCGGTTGGCTAAGCTGAGCGCGGACATCTGACGGGGGCGCGTTTCGCCCCGACACGCAGGAGCCAAGACCCGTCGTGAACCGCCCCACCATCTCCGGCGCGCAGCGCTTCCGCGACGACGACGGATCGGCCGATCCCGCCGTCGCCGAGCGACTCGACTCCTATTCCCGCGGCGAGGCCGGCGACCGCCAGGTACTCGCCGCGCTCGGCGACTCCCGGCTGCTGGTGCCCGTCGTGGCCGTTGCCGGCGAGACCGAGCAGGACGAGGCCGGCCGCGAGCACGAGAAGAACAGCGACATCGCCCTGCCGCTGATGGTCGGCCAGGACGGGCGCCGCGGTGTCCTCGGCTTCACCTCGGTCGACTCCGCCCGGGCCTGGCGCGCAGACGCCCGCCCGGTCCCGGTCACCGCCGTCGAGGCCTGCCGCGCCGCCATGGACGAGGGCGCCGACGCCGTGGTCGTCGACGTCTCCGGCCCCGTCACCTACGCAATCCAGGGCCGTTTTCTGACCACGCTGGCCGAGCAGGGCACGGTTCCGGCGCCCAAGGAGGACCCGCAGATCCTCGCGCTGATCTACCGGGTCACCCACACCGAGTTCGGCATCGGCCGGGTGCGGGTCCACGAGTCCGAACGCGCCGACATCGGCATCCGCCTCGAACTTGAGCGGCGCGACGACGAGTCGCTGCGCCGGGTCGCCGACCGGCTCTCCGCCGAACTCGCCCCGATCCTGCCCGGCGGCGTGGAGCTGAGTGCCGTCGTGCGCGCCGAGCGGCGCGGCTGAGCCCCGGCCGCAGCCTTGCCGCCCATGCCCGGCACCATCGACATCGCACTGGCGCTGCTCCTGGCCGCTGCGGGAGCACCCATCGGCGCCGCCGCCGGCCGCCTGGTGCCCCTGTTCGCCCGCCACGACCCCGGCCACGACGACGACGCCCCGCCGCCACCGCCCGCCTGCCCGCACTGCGGTGCGGTGGTGCCGTTCGCTGCCTGGCTGCCGGCGGCGCGGGTGCGCGGGTTCGCCCGCAACGGGCGCTGCCCCGGCTGCGCGCAGCGGGTGCCCGCCTCGGGGCGGCTCGCTCTCGCCACGGCTCTGCTCTTCGCCGCCGCGGGCGCCGCCGCCGGGGTCTCCGGTGCCGCGGCCAACCCGCTCTGGCTCGTGGCGCTGCTGTTCTTCGCGGCCGTGGGAGCGCTGCTGTCGGCCGTGGATCTGCGGGTGCACCGGCTGCCCAACGCGATCGTCGCACCGTCCTACCCCATCGCCGTCCCGCTGGTGATGGGCGCCGCGGTCCTGCAGTGCAGTGCCGGGGCGCCCGGCGCGCCCGCGGCCACCGGCGCCGACCTGCTGCTGGCCGCACTCGGCCCGCTGGGCGCGATGGCGGCTCTGGCCGCCACCTACTGGCTGCTGTGGTTCATCCACCCGGCGGGAATGGGCTGGGGCGACGTCAAGATCGCCGGACTGGTCGGCCTCTACCTGGGCTTCGCCGGACCGTGGGCGGTGGTCGCGGGCACCTTTGCGGCGTTCGTCGGCTCCGCGGTCTACGGCGTGGTGCTGCTGGTGCTGCGCCGCGCCACCCGCCGCACCCAGATCCCCTTCGGCCCGTTCATGATCGGCGGTGCGCTGGCCGTGCTGCTGGCGGGCTGAGTCCCGGGCCGGCCTGCATCCGGGGCGGCTGATGTGCCCGGGCACCGCAGCACGTGAAATGATCGGGCCATGTTGCGCTGGCTGACTGCGGGAGAGTCCCACGGACCGGCACTCGTCGCGATTTTGGAGGGCCTTCCGGCCGGTGTCGCCGTCACTTCCGACGACATCGCCGCCGCGCTGCGCCGCCGTCGCGCCGGGTACGGCCGTGGGGCCAGGATGAAGTTCGAACAGGACGAGGTGACCCTCGTCGGAGGTATCAGGCACGGCCTGACCCAAGGCGGTCCGGTGGCCGTCGAGGTCGCCAACTCCGAGTGGCCCAAATGGGAGCGGGTCATGTCGCCCGATCCGGTGCCCGCCGAGGAGTTGGCGGGCATGGCCCGCAACGCCCCGCTGACCCGCCCCCGCCCCGGCCACGCCGACCTGGTGGGCATGCAGAAGTACGGCCACAGCGAGGCCCGCCCGGTGCTGGAACGCGCCAGCGCCCGCGAGACCGCTGCGCGCGTGGCCCTCGGCGAGGTCGCCCGCGCGTTCTGCCGCCAGGCGCTGGGGGTGGAGGTGCTCAGCCATGTCGTTTCGATGGGCGGGATCAGCGCCGACGAGTCCGCGCTGCCCGAGCCCGGCGACCTGGAACGAATCGACGCCGACCCCATGCGCTGCTTCGACCCCGAGGCCGGCGAGCGCATGGTGGCCGAGGTCGACGAAACGCGCAAGGCCGGCGACACCCTGGGCGGTGTCGTGGAGGTGCTGGCCTACGGCCTGCCGCCGGGGCTGGGCAGCCACGTGCATTGGGACCGCCGCCTGGACTCCAGGCTGGCGGGTGCGCTCATGGGCATCCAGGCCATCAAGGGTGTCGAGGTCGGCGACGGTTTCCGCACCGCCGCCCGGCGCGGCTCGGCCGCCCACGACGAGATCGAGCCCGACCCCGGCACCGACGGCGTGCGGCGCCGTACCAACCGCTCCGGCGGCGTCGAGGGCGGTATGACCACCGGCGATCCGCTGCGGGTGCGGGCCGCGATGAAGCCCATCGCCACCGTCCCGCGGGCGCTGGACACCGTCGACGTGGTCACCGGCGAACCCACGCAGGCCCACCACCAGCGCAGCGACGTCACCGCGGTGCCGGCCGCCGGTGTGGTGGCCGAAGCCATGGTCGCCCTGGTATTGGCCGAGGCCGCCGTGGAGAAGTTCGGCGGCGATTCCCTGGCCGAGACCGCCCGCAACGCGCGCTCCTACCTGGATACGCTGGAGATCCGGTAGCGGCAGACCGGGCGCGGCCTGGGCCCACCGGCCGTCCGACAACCGAGGAGACACCGATGAGCACACCGATCGCGGTCCTGATCGGCTCGCCCGGCGCGGGCAAGACCACGGTCGGCCGGGCGCTGGCCGAACGCTTGGGCGCGGCGCTGCTGGACACCGATACCGAGGTCGAGACCCGCGCCGGCAAGCCGGTGGGCGACATCTTCGTCCAGGACGGCGAGCCCGCCTTCCGCGCCCTGGAGCGCGAGATCGTCGCCGAAGCGCTGGCCAACTGGGACGGTGTCGTGGCGCTGGGCGGGGGAGCGGTGCTCGACTCCGCCACCGCCGCCGACCTCGCCCGGCACCACGTGGTCTACCTGCAGGTCGACTTCAGCGACGCCGCCAAACGGGTCGGCCTGGACACCCCCCGCCCGCTGCTGGCCGGCAACCCGCGCACCCGGCTGCGCAAGCTGCTGGACGAGCGGCTGCCGCTGTACGAAGGCCTGGCGCAGGCGACCGTGTCCACCAGCGGCTACCACCCCGAGGAGGTCGTCGACACGATCGTCGAGGGCCTGCCCGCGCGCCAGGGCGGCGACCAGTGAGCGCCACCCGCATCGGCGTGGGCGGCGCGGCCGAACCCTACGACGTCGTCGTGGGCAGCGGCATCTTCGCTGAACTGCCTGAGCTGGTGGGCCCGCGCGCCGAGCAGGTCGCCGTGATCCACCCGGCCGGGCTCGGCGAGCTTGCGCGTCCGGTCGCGGGCGCCCTGGAGTCGGCCGGCTACACCGTCCTTGCGCTGCCCGTGCCCGAGGGCGAGGCCGCCAAGACCGCCGAGGTCGCCGCCGGGCTGTGGAGCCGGCTGGGCCAGGCGGGCTTCACCCGCACCGACGCGGTGGTGGGCGTGGGCGGCGGCGCAGTCACCGACCTGGCCGGTTTCGTCGCCGCCACCTGGCTGCGCGGCGTCCGCTGCGTGCTGGTGCCCACCACCCTGCTGGCGATGGTCGACGCGGCCGTGGGCGGCAAAACCGGAATCAACACCCCCGAGGGCAAAAACCTGGTCGGTGCCTTCCACCCGCCCGCCGGGGTGCTGTGCGACCTGGCCACGCTCGGCGGCCTGCCCACCGCCGACTACATCGGCGGCCTGGCCGAGATCATCAAGGCCGGGTTCATCGCCGACCCCGCCATCCTCGACCTCGTCGAGGCCGACCCCGAGGGCGCCACCCGGCCCGAGGGGCGCCACACCCGCGAACTCGTCGAGCGCGCGATCGCGGTCAAGGCCGATGTCGTATCGGCCGACCTGCGCGAATCCGGCCGCCGGGAGTTCCTCAACTACGGCCACACCCTGGGCCATGCCGTCGAGCGCGCCGAGGACTACACGTTCCGGCACGGCTACGCGGTGGCCATCGGCATGGTCTTCGCGGCCGAGCTCGCGCGCCTGGACGGCCGTATCGGCGCCGACCTCGTCGACCGGCACCGCAGCGTGCTGGCCGCGGTGGGCCTGCCCACCGGATACCCCGCCCGGGCCTGGCAGGAGCTGCGGCGGAACATGCGGGTGGACAAAAAGGCGCGCGGCTCCACCTTGCGCTTCATCGTCCTCGACGGGCTCGGCAAGCCTGCCGTGCTGACCGGGCCGCCGGACGAACGCCTCGACGCCGCCTACGCGGCCGTCGGCAGCGCCGACGCGTGAAACCCGACGTGAACGCCCGCACCGGCGATACCCACTAGACTGCGAGTACGACGGCGGCGGCAGGCCCCCGCGCGCGCTTTTGCGCGCGCACCGCGCCCGCCCCGCCACCGACTGAGCCCGACCTCTGGAGAGACGACCGAAGTGGCCTCGACGAACGACCTCAAGAACGGCACGACCCTGAAGCTCGACGGCGGTGAACTCTGGAACGTCGTGGAGTTCCAGCACGTCAAGCCCGGCAAGGGCGGAGCGTTCGTCCGCACCAAGCTCAAAAACGTCACTTCCGGCAAGGTCGTCGACAAGACCTTCAACGCCGGAGCCAAGGTCGAGATCGCCAATGTCGACCGCCGGGAGATGCAGTACCTCTACACCGACGGCGAGTCCTACATCTTCATGGACACCGAGACCTACGACCAGCTGCCCGTGGACGCCAAGGTGGTCGGCCGCAACGCCGACTACCTGCAGGAGAGCGCCATGGTCACCGTCGCCGTCAACGAAGAGAGCCCGCTCTACATCGAGCTGCCCGCAGCCGTTGAGGTCGAGGTCTCCCAGACCGACCCCGGCGTGCAGGGCGACCGCTCCACCGGCGGCACCAAGCCGGCCACCATCGAAACCGGTGCCGTCATCCAGGTGCCGCTGTTCATCACCACCGGCGAGCGTGTCAAGGTCGACACCCGCACCGGCGACTACCTCGGCCGCGTCAACTGATGGCGCCGACTGCGGGCGGCAGCCACCCGGGCGGCCGGGCGGAGCAGCGATGAGCACCGGAGGAGCACGGCGCAAGGCGCGCAGACGAGCGGTGGAGATCCTGTACGAAGCCGAGGTGCGCAACACCACGGTCTCGGCGGTCATCGAGCGCCGGCGCGCCCAGGCCGAACCCCCGATCAACGAGTTCACCGAGCAGTTGGCGTTCGCCATCAACGAGCACCACGAGCGCATCGACGCCCTGTTGTCCGAGTACGCGATCGGCTGGACCCTGGAGCGCATGCCGGTGGTCGACCGCAACATCCTGCGGATGGGCGCCTATGAGCTGCTGTGGGCCGGCGACATCCCCGACGGCGTGGCGATTGCCGAGGCCGTTGCGGTGGCCAAGGAGCTCTCCACCGAGGAATCGCCGACCTTCATCAACGGCCTGCTCTCCCGGCTGATGGAGAACAAGGCCGAGCTCGCGCCCTGACATCCGCCGGCGCGCCGCCACCAGCAAACCCCAACCAGCAAGCAGAAGGGGAGCCGGCGTGAGCGACAAGCACGACGGCGCCGTGCCGACCGAGCACGGTGCGGGGTCCGGCCCGCATCGGGCGGCCAGCGCGGCCCGCACCGAGGTCGTCTGGGAGGTCCTGCGCGCCGCGCTGGCCGACCAGGAACCGGCGGGCAGCGAGCCCGACGGCCTGGACATCGTCGACGCGGGCGGGGGTACCGGCGGTGCCGCCGTCCCGCTGGCGCGGCTGGGCCACCGCGTCACCGTGGTCGACCCCAGTCCCGACTCGCTGGCCGCGCTGGAGCGCCGGGCCGCCGAGTCCGGGGTCCGGGTGCGCGCGCTGCAGGGCGAGACCAGCGACCTGGCCCACCTGCTGCCCGCCGCACACGCCCACCTGGTGCTCGTGCACAACGTGCTGGAGTACGTCGACGACCCCGCCGACGCCCTGGACGACGTCGCCGCGCTCACCCGGCCCGGGGGCGCGGTGAGCATCCTGGCCGCCAACGCCGTGGCCGGTGTACTGCACCGCGCACTCAGCGGCCACCTCGCCGAGGCACGCCACTTGATCGACGACTCCGAAGGGCGCTGGGGCCCCGGCGACCCCATGCCGCGCCGCCTCACCGCCGGCCAACTCGTCGACCTTGCCGAACGGGCCGGGCTCGGCGGCACCGACATCCGCGGCGTCCGGGTGTTCGCCGACCTGCTGCCCGGCCGGGTGCTCGACGGCGAGCCCCAGCTCGGCGAGCAGCTCGTCGAGCTGGAAAAGGCCGCTTCGGTGCACCCGGCACTGTCGGGGATCGCCACCCAGATCCACCTGCTGGCCCGTAGGCCGCTGTGATGCCGCAGATCCGAGGGCGGACTGGCCCTGGTCATGGCGCAGGCGGCACACTGGTGGTATGAGCAGACGCCAGCTTGAGCGCGGGCAGGCGCTGCGGGGGATGATGGGGCCCGGCGGGGTCGAGCCGCTGCCTGAAAACGACTCCGCCGCCGACGACTGCACCGTCCTGCACATCGACATGGATGCCTTCTTCGCCGGCGTTGAGCGGCTGGAGCACCCCGAGACCCAGGGCAAGCCCATCATCGTCGGCGGCACGGGGCCGCGCGGAGTGGTCTCCTCGGCCGACTACATCGCCCGCTCCTACGGCGTGCATTCGGCCATGCCGATGGTGCGCGCCCTGCGGCAGTGCCCCGATGCAGTGGTATTCCCGCCCGACGGCGCCGCCTACAGGCGGGTCTCCGAGGCGGTCATGGACATCTTTTTGTCGGTGACCCCCGAGGTCGAACCGGTCTCGCTGGACGAAGCGTTCCTGGACGTCTCCGGTGCGCGCCGGCGCCTCGGCGGCCCGGTGCGCATCGCCGAGCTGATCCGCCGCCGGGTGCGCGAGGAACAGCGCCTGACCTGCTCGGTGGGTGCCGCCGCCACCAAGTTCGTGGCCAAGCTGGCCTCCACCCAGTGCAAGCCCGACGGCCTGCTGGCGGTGCCCACCGACCAGGTCACCGCGTTCCTGCACCCGCTGCCGGTGGGTGCGCTGTCGGGGGTGGGCGAGAAAACCGAGCAGACCCTCACCAAACTGGGCCTGCGTACGGTCGGCGACGTGGCGCGCGTCTCGGCGGCCACCCTGCGCGGCGAGTTCGGTGCGGCTCTGGGCGATCGGCTGGCCGCCCTGGCCCAGGGGCGCGACGACCGCGCGGTCGTGCCCTCAACCCCCGATAAGAGCATCGGGGCCGAGGAAACCTTTCCCCGCGACGTCGACGACCCCGGCACCATCCACCGCGAACTGCTGCGGCTCGCCGAGAAGGTCGCCCGGCGGATGCGCGCCGGCGGGCAGGTGGGCCGCACGGTGGTGGTGAAATTGCGCCGGGCCGACTTCACCACCATCACCAGGTCGCGCACCCTGACCGAGCACACCGACGTCGCCCACGAGATCAACGCCGCTGCGCGCGAGCTGTACGCCGCCGCGGGCCTGGAACGGGTGCGGCTGCGGCTGGTGGGGGTGCGTGTCGAAGGGCTGGTGCCGGCCGCCGAGGCCCACCGCCAGCTCACTCTGGACGAACCTGAGACCGGCTGGCGCGAGGCCGAACAGGCCATGGACGCCGTTACGCGGCGGTTCGGGACCGGCGCCATCCGACCGGCCGCCTTGGCCAAGCGTGAGGAGAATGACGTATAGTACGGCAACTTTCGGGCGGTTGCACGCGTTACAGGGGACAGGGGGAGCACCGGCCTACCGGCACCTCGGCCGAGTGGAACGGCGGCTCCACCGTGGCAGCACAGGGGACGGCAGAAGGGCGAGCGCAGCGGTGTTGCGGTTAGACCGTGAGGGTAATGTGGCCAACGTGGGCCAGCGATACGCTCATCTTTTCTTTTCAGTAGGAGCTAAGGCACCTTATTCTGGGCATACAACTGGGCAACAGCTAGTTGTTCAGTACATCTCACCCCACTCAGGGACTGTCGTTGGGAGGCGCCGTGCCGCTCTCTGAACACGAGCAGCGTATGCTCGACCAGATCGAGCAGGCGCTGTACGCCGAGGATCCGAAGTTCGCCAATACCGTGCGCCAGACGACGCCCGCCATCCATTACAAGCGGTCGATCGTCCAGGCCTCCATCGGGTTCGTCGTCGGGATCTCGCTCCTCATGGGCGGCGCGATCTTCCAGCAGGTCATAGTCGGTGTCATCGGCTTCATTGTCATGCTGGCCTGCCTGCTGTGGGGATTGTCGGCCTGGAGGCGTGTCGCCACCGGCGGCGGTGGCGAGGCTGCTGCGCAGCAGCCGCACGAACAGGGCAAAGGCGCCGAACCCAAACAGCGCCGGCGCCAGCAGCGCCCCGGGATGATGCACCGCTTCGAGGAGCGGTGGCGCCGCCGCCAAGAGGGCGACGACAAGTAGCGGCGTCCCGCTGCGCGGCCGTTCCCGGTCGCAGGCAACGCACACGAGAACGCGCCCACCGGATGGATCCGGCGGGCGCGTTCTCGTGTGTGCGGGCAAGGGCGGCGGCAACGGTCGGCTGTGCGGCCTTGCCCGCGGCCGGGCGGCGGGTGGTCTGCAGGGGAAAGCGGCACCAAGGGCGGTGGGCGGCTCGGGTGGGTGGGCGCGTGACCGTTATGTCGGATTTCGGGGTTGCGGTGGCGATGACCCTGCAGAAATGCCCAGATTTTAACGCTGAGACGGGCCTTTCTGCAGGGTCGGTGCGTCGGGTGGCCCGCCGCCTGCGGGCGGGGCCGGTGACCGCCCGCCCCGGCCGCCTGCGGCCGTTGCTGCCGCTTTTCACGTCCAGACCGCCCGTTAGCCGACCGCGGGCAAGGTCGCCGAGTGGACCTGTGAACCGACATACCGGGCCAAGCAGACAAAGGATTTCTTAGCCAGGGCTTAGCCCGCTGCCGTACGCCCCGGGCACCTGCGGCGCCCGCTGCGTCGTCGGGGACGGCAGCAGCGAACGGGGCAGTACGGCGGCTCGCAGCGCCGCTCCGCGGCCGCAGGCGCTCCGCAGGGCCGCGCGCACCCGGCTGCTGTCGGCCGCCGGAGAGCCGTGCTCGACCACCTCGGGCGCGTAGCGCGCACTCTCCTCACCCAGCGCCAGCCGCCGCAGCGCCTCGCCGGCCTCGCCCTGCAGATCCTGCGGCGCCGCGGCGGCCAGCCGCTCGGCCACCGACCGCGGAGTCTCGGCCGCGCTCCAGGCCAACCCCAGGTCGCGGCAGTCGTCGCGCAGTTCCCGCCAGGCGGCATGGGCGCGTTCGGCCGCCGAGCCCGCACGCATCCACCGGGTGCGCCGCACCAGCACCCGCACAAGCCCCGGAACAGCCGCGGCCAGCAGCACGGAGGGGATCAGCGCCGGCCACCACCCGGCACCGCCCGAGCCCTGCGAACCGCCGGCGCCGCCGCCGTCCGCCTGCTGGTCCGGGGCGGGGGTCTCGGGCGCCTCGCTGGGAGCCTGCTGCTGCTCGGCGGGGTCGGAGGGGTCCACCGCCCCGTTCTCCTGCGGATTCTCCGCCCCGGGCGCCTGGCCGCCCGGGGGTGCCGGAGCCGCGCCGTCGGCGTAGTCGGGGACGGTGGCGGTGCCCTGGCCGCCGGGGGAGGCGGGAGTCGGCTCGAACCGCAGCCAGCCCGCTCCCTGGAAGTACAGCTCCGGCCAGGCGTGGGCGTCGGACTCCGAAACCTCCCAGGCGCCCTCGCCGGTACGGGTGCCAGAGGTGTAGCCGATGCCCACGCGCGCAGGGATACCCGCCTGGCGCGCCAGCAGCGCCATCGCGCCGGCGAACTGCTCGCAGTAGCCCACCCGGCTGTCGAAGAGGAAGTGGGTCAGCGGGTCCGCGCCCGCCGGGACGGGCGGCGGACTCAGGTCGTAGGTGAACCGGTCGCCGCTGGTGAACCACTCCTGCAGCGCAACCGCCTTGTCGTGGGTCGTGGCCGCGTCGGAGGTGATCGACTCGGCCAGGTCGCCGGTGCGCTCTGCGACCTCCGGCGGAACCTCCAGGTAGCGCTCGTCGAAGTCCGAATCGGGCGGCAGGTCGGCGGCCAGGACGTCGGGGTCGGGCTCGTTGACCAGGCTGGTGACCTCGTAACGGGCGCCCTGGGCAGGGGTGTCGGTGGTGAACACCATCAGGGTGTCGGCGTCGGCGTACCATTCGCCGGTGCTGGTCAGCCGGCGCGGCGGGTAGGGCATCGGCAGGAAGTCGGCCGCGTAGCCGTCGGCCATCCGGATCCGGGTGTGGGCGCGTTCGCTGCCGATGTTGCTCTGGCCGGGCGGGGACGGCAGCACCTCGTCGTTGAGGTCGCCGTCGCCATTGGCGCGCAGCCGCGACATGGTCCAGTTCTCGCCGTCGAACACGTCCAGCGAGTACATGCGCAGGTAGTCGGGTTCGTCGACGTCGGTGGTGTAGTCCAGGACCGGCCGGTCGGAGGTCGAGGCCAGGTCCCGGCGCAGACTCACCAGGGGGTGGGTCGTGGTGATGGTCTCGCCGCCGAGTTGGCTGCCGTCGGCCATCGCGTACAGGGAGTTGGACGACAGGCCCGGCACGGCCAGCGGGACCAGCAGCGCCAGGGTCACCGCGACCGCGGCCACGCCCGCTGCGGAGAACACGTGCTGGAACCCGCCCAGCACCGGCGCGGCGGTGTCTTGGGGTGCGCGCACGCGCACGCCCCACTCGGCGTTGCGGGCCCAGCCGTCCACCGCCAGCAGCAGCACGTAGCCCGCCGCAGCGGCGGCGAAGGCGAAGGCGCCCAGGCCTTCGTCGTCCACCAGCAGCGGCACCAGCAGCAGCCCGGCCAGCGGCAGCGCCAGCATGGCGGCCGCGCGGGCGGTCACCGCCAGGAAGTCGGAGACGACCGCCAGCACGGCCATCCCCGCCGCGAGCACCAGCGCCAGCGCCGGTGTCGCCGGGATCGGCGTGGTCTCCGCGCTGATCTGCATGCGCCCTTCGGCGAACACCGCCAGCAGCTCCGACAGCGCACCGGGGGCCGGTACGAAGCCCAGCGGTGCAGCGGGCGAGACGAACGTTCCGGTGAGTACGCACAGCACGACCGCGGCCTGTGCGAGCGGGATGACGACCACGGTCAGCCGCGCTGCGCGCAGCCCCAGTCCGGTCAGGGCGGTGGCGGCGACCACGGCGGCCGCAGGCACCCACCAGGAGTCGCCGTCGATCACCGGCGCCAGTGCGGGCAGCGCCAGCAGCAGTGAGACGGCGGTCGCCAGGGTCAGCGCGGCCTTTGCGATCATCGTGTGCCGGCGGCCCCGCCGGGCGCGCCGGATGCGGCGGCGCCGGCGGGCTGCGCCGTTCCTCCTTACTGGGCGAAGCTGACGGGGGACTCGGCCGGAGGGGCCAACGCACCGGATGCGCTCCGGGGCGGCAGCCCGCGCTGGGCGGCGCGGGCCATCACCGGCCCGCCCCGGTCTGTGCGCCGGCGGGGCCCATCGACGCGGTGTTCCAGGCGCGCGCCAGGTCGGCCCCCGGCGATGCGGTTTCGGCCACCAGCCAGCCCGCCTCGCGCAGTGCGGCGGCCGAGCGCCGCTCGGCTTGGGAATCGGGCCAGGCGGCGCGGGTGCACAGCAGCGCGATGCAGGTGTGGCCGCGGCCGCCGTGCATCCGGGTGAGCGCGTCGAGGTCTTCGGCCGAGAGCGCGCCGAGCACCGCCACCAGCAGGCCCTGGCCGCTGACATGGGAGTCGGCGATCGTCTCGGCGGCTCCGGCGAGGTTGCCGGCCGGCGAGGCCGGGGCCACCGCAAGAGCGTCGAGGATGTCGGGGCCGCGGGTGGCGGCGACCTCGCCGCTGTCGGTGTGCAGCCGCATCTCGTGGCCGCGGCCGATGAGGTGCAGGGCGACGGAGGCCGCTGCGCTGACCGCGGTCTCCTGCGAGGACTCCGGCCCGGAGCCGGCGTGGGCGCGGGCGCGCAGGTCGACCAGCACTGCGCTGCGGTCGCTGAGGTGGTGCTCTTCGCGGCGGACCATCAGCTCGCCGTGGCGGGCCGTGCTGCGCCAGTGCACCCGGCGCATGTCGTCGCCGTGCCGGTAACCGCGCGGCACCGGGTCGTTCTCGGTTCCGCCCGACAGCGACGGCCCGGAGCTGTCGCCGTCCTCGGCGGCGCCTCCGGGCAAGGGAACCGGCGGCAGAGCGGTGACCGGCGGTGTGACCAGCAGCGTCATCGGTGCGCCGACGGTCCGCCGGTGCCGCAGGCAGTTCAACGGGTCGGTGAACGACACGGTCAGCGGCCCCACGGGGTAGGCCCCGCGCACTTGGGTGCGCACCCGGTAGGTGAGGTCGCGTACGGCGCGCGGTCCGAGAAAGCCCACGTTGAACCCGGGCGCCCGGCCCAGCGGGCGCGGCAGGCCGTCCTCGACCTGAAGCCCGCCGACCGGCAGTGCTCCCGAGCCGTTGGCGACCCGGATCAGCACCCGCGCGTCGGACCCGGCGGGGGTGCGCGAGGGCTGCAGGGCGCGGCTGTGCGCCACCCGCCCGGGCGCACCGGCCAGGGTCGCACCGGCCAGTAGCGGCAGCGCGAAGACCAGGATGCCGAATCCCACCAGGTCGCGCTCGCCGATGATCAGGCCGCTTGCGATCAGTGCGGCTCCGCCGCTGAGCAGGCCCCAGCCGCGGACGGTGATCGCCGTCAGCAGTCTCACGCGTGCCTCCCGGCGCTCAGCGCGGACTGGGAATGGGCAGGCGGGCGACGATCTCGGAGACGACCTGTTCGGGTGTGCGGCGCTCCATGCGGGCCTCGGGGCTGGGCAGCAGCCGGTGCGCCAGCACCGGAACCGCAAGGGTCTGCAGGTCGTCGGGCACCGCGTAGTGGCGCCCCTCCAGGGCGGCGTAGGCGCGCGCGGCCCGGACCAGGTGCAGGGTGGCGCGCGGCGAGGCGCCCAGCCGCAGCGCCGCCGAGGTGCGGGTGGCCGCGACCAGGTCGACGGCGTAGCGCCGCACACCGGGGGCGACGTGGATGGTGTTGACCCGGTCGACCATGGCGCGCACGTCGGCCGCCGAGGCGACCGGGACCAGCCGGTCCAGCGGCGACTGCGAGCTGTGGGTGTCGATCATGTCCAGCTCGGCCTGCGGGGAGGGGTAGCCCACCGATATCCGGGCCATGAAGCGGTCGCGCTGGGCCTCGGGCAGCGGGTAGGTGCCCTCCATGTCGGCGGGGTTCTGCGTGGCGACGACCATGAAGGGGCGTTCCAGCGGACGGGTTTCGCCGTCGACGCTGACCTGCATCTCCTCCATGCACTCCAGCAGCGCCGACTGGGTTTTGGGCGAGGCCCGGTTGATTTCGTCGCCCAGGACGATGTTGGCGAAAACCGGACCGGGGTTGAACTCGAACTCGCGCCGGTCCTGGTGGTAGACGCTGACACCGGTGATATCGGCCGGCAGCAGGTCGGGGGTGAACTGCACCCGCTGCACCGAGCAGTCGATCGCACGCCCCAGCGACTTCGCCAGCATGGTCTTGCCGACGCCGGGGATGTCCTCGATGAGCAGGTGGCCCTCAGCCAGCAGGACCGTCAGGGCGATGCGTACGACATCGGGTTTGCCTTCGATCACGGTTTCGACGGCTTCGCGGATCCGTCCCGCGATGGCGATGACCCCGCCGTCGTCGTCCGGGGGCCCGTCCCCCTGCGTGTTCTGCCGCGTGCCCAGTGACACGTGTCCCCTCTCTGAGGATTCGGGAGCCGACGGAATTGAGGCTAGGGGCAAAGCGCGGCGAATGAAACCGAAACGGGTGAGGGGCCGGCCCTCGGCGGCCGAGCACTGTGTCACATCCGCGCGCCGCCCAGCGCGGCGCCGACCGTCCGCCCCACTCCGCTCCACCCGCTCTGACCTGCGATTTCTCTGTCCGGTTTGTGTCGCGGGCGCGATTGAAACTGTTGACCGTGGGGAAGAGTGGAGTACAGTGGAGCATCGTGGAGCGGGAGACTGCTCTGCTGGGGGCTTGGGAGGTGGGGCCGGTGTTTCTCGGCACTCACGAGCCGCGCCTCGACGAGAAGGGACGCCTGTTCCTTCCGGCGAAGTACCGCGACGAACTGTCGGGGGGACTGGTGATCACGAAGGGACAGGAGCGCTGCCTCTACGTCTTTCCTGCCGACGAGTTCCAGCGCATCACCGAGGCCCTCCGCGCGGCGCCGGTCACCGCCAAGGCGGTCCGCGACTACAGCCGGGTCTTCTTCGCCAGCGCATCCGACGAAGTCCCCGACAAGCAGGGGCGCATCACTGTTCCGAGCGGGCTGCGTGCCTATGCCGGCCTGGAACGCGACTGCGTCGTCATCGGGGCCAACACGCGGCTGGAGATCTGGGACGCCGCGGCTTGGGCCCGCTACGAAGCCGAACAGGAGCAGGCATTCGCGGATCTGTCGGAGGAGGTGTTGCCGGGGGTGCTGTGACTTCGCGCGACCGCGGTGCCGGCCTCGACACCCGCGCACACCGGTCCGCCGAGCCACCGCCGTCTAAGCCCTGTCTGGACGCCGGCCTTCAGGCGCGAGCCGCAGCTAGCTGACGCATCTTCCCCGGCGCCAGGTGGCGGCCGCGTTGCAGCGCGGTCCGCAGGCGCCGCGCCTGGAGGCCCGTCCGGACAGCTTCGCCGATATGGCCGGCACTGCCGGCACCGCCGGCATGAGGGCCGCGCAGGACCGGCGGCGCGCACAGCATCAGGACAGATCGGCTGCAGACCCGGGCTCGGCTCGGCCGCCGGCAACGAGACGACAACACCGACCGCGGGCCCGACCGCGAACGCGAACAAGCCGCAGCACCGCTCGCAGCGAGTGCCCCGCAGGGGAGCGCGCAGGCACCGGGGCGGGGCCTGCGGGCCCGCTTGCGGCCAAGCGCCGCAGCGGTCCGATCGGCCGCAGGCACAGCGCGGCACACCGGGCGGTCAGTGAGGAGGGGGCACTGTGCTCATGGCAGATATCGGCAGCGAGCCCGGACCGGGCCACACCCCGGTCATGCTCGACCGCATCGTCGAGCTGCTGTCGCCGGCCCTGTCCGAGCCCGGGGCCGTCCTCGTCGACGGCACCCTGGGGCTGGGCGGCCACGCCGCCGCACTGCTCGAAGCCCACCCCGGCCTGCACCTGGTCGGTATCGACCGCGACCCCGTCGCCTTGGAGCGCAGCCGCACCAGGCTGGCACCGTACGGCGACCGGACCGAACTCGTGCACGCCGAGTACGACGACATCCCCGCCGTCCTCGACCGCCAGGGCCGCGGCGGGGTCCAGGGGGTGCTGCTCGACCTCGGGGTCAGCTCGCCCCAGCTCGACGAGTCCGAGCGCGGCTTCGCCTACTCGCGCGAGGCCCCGCTGGACATGCGCATGGACCGCACCCAGCGGCAGACGGCCGCCGATGTCGTCAACACCTACTCCGTCGGCGAGCTCACCCGAGTCCTGCGCGACTACGGCGAGGAACGCTTCGCCGGGCGCATCGCCAAGGCCATCGCCCGCCGCCGCGCCGACGAACCGCTCGACTCCACGCGCGAGCTCGCCGAGCTCGTGCGCGAGGCCATCCCGGCCGCCACCCGGCGCACCGGCGGCAACCCCGCCAAGCGCACCTTCCAGGCGCTGCGCATCGAGGTCAACGCCGAACTCGAAATCCTCACCCGCGCGCTGCCGGCCGCCGTCGGCAGCGTGGCCGCGGGCGGGCGCATCGCGGTGCTGTCGTACCACTCGCTGGAAGACCGCATCACCAAGCGGACCCTGGCCGGGCTCGCCACCGACTCCACACCCCGCGACCTGCCGGTGCCGCTGCCGCAGTACAGCCCCGAGCTGCGGCTGCTTACCCGCGGCTCCGAATCCCCCACCGACCAGGAAAGCGAAACCAATCCGCGCGCGGCCTCGGCCCGGCTGCGGGCAGCCGAACGCATCCGCCGGCCATGACCGCGCCGGCGGCACCGGCCGACCGGCCTGCCGAGCGCAGGCCCAGGGCCCAGTGGGAGACACAGCGGGGAGGACCCAGATGAGCAGCGCCACCGAGGAGAGCGCCCGCACCCGGCGGGCCGGTACCGAGGCCCCGCCGGCGCGCCGGACCGCGCCGCCGCGCAAGGCGGCCCCGGAACGCAAGGCGGCCCCGGCGCGGCCCGCGCCGGCAGCCCGGTCAGCGCCG